>NZ_BAAGRQ010000005.1:0-170138 GCF_054782875.1 Microbacterium petrolearium | reverse complement strand
CGACGGTCGAGTCCACCGACAGCGACCAATCGATCAACCCCGCCGCGTCGGCCGCGGCGGTCAGCTTCGCCTGCACCTTGTCACCGGTACCGGCGGCGGCGAGGGCCGCCGCGAAGCCGCCGGCCGTGCCCTGCGCGCCCTGGCCGCGGCCGGCCGAGGGCGCGGCGGGGGCGGGGGCGGCGACGAGGCCGACGAGGCTCACGAGCTCGCCCCCGTCAGCAGGCCGAGCGCCGATGACAGGCCGGTCTGCTGCGTGGCGAAGACGCTCTGCATCGCGGTGAGCAGCTCGGCCTGCGTGGCCGTCGCGGCGGGGGTCGCGGCGACGGCGGGCGCGGCGGCGGTGGCCACGCGGCGGATCGTGGAGATCTCGCCGGGGGAGAGGTAGTTGTCGACGAGCTGCACGTCCTTGCCGGGGCGGGGAGCGTGGATGATCTTGCCGTCGCCGGCGTAGATCACGATGTGGCCCTCGCCCTTCGTGACGATGAGGTCGCCCGGCTGCGCCTGGTCGAGCGAGGGCACCTCCACGCCGATGTCGGCCTGGTCCTGCACCACGCGCGGCGCGTCGATGCCGAGGTCGGCGAGCACGCGCTGTACGAGGCCCGAGCAGTCCATGCCCGTCTCGTCCTCGCCGCCGAACACGTACGGCACGCCGAGGTAGTTCTTGGCCTGCGCCACGATGTCGGCGCCCGTGACGCCGCCGGCCGGGGCGCCGGCGAGCGTGTTCAGCACGGTGCCGAAGTCCGCGGCCCCGGTGCCGGCCGCCGCCGTCGCCGTGGTCGCGGCCCGGGCCGTCGACGTCGCGGCGGGCGTGCTCAGCTCCTGGATGGCGGACTGGATGCCGGCGATCCGATCCGTGATGGCGGAGATGCTCATGCGGCTCCTTCCCGGGGTGTGGACGCCCAGCGTCCCGTGGCGATCTCGTCGAGCGCGGTCTGCTCGGCGTGCAGCTCGCGGCTGCGCTCGCGCTCGAGGTGCGCGGCCTCGAGCTTCTCGAGTCCCCGCGCGCGGCGCTTGGCCTCGGCGTGCGCGCGGCGCGCATCCTCCTCGGCGTCGCGGCGCTCGTCGCTCAGCCGGCTCAGCTCGCTCAGCTGCGCCCTGGCCGCGGCGCGCGAGGCGGCGATGGCGGCGAGGGAGCGCACATCGACCGCGGCGTCGCCGGCGCCGGCGAGGGCGGCGCGCGTGCGGCGCTCGCCCGCCTCGGCCTGGCGCGCGGCGATCGACGCGCGCGACGCGCGCTCGGCGGCGGCGCGCTCGTGCACGCCGCGCAGCCGCAGCAGTCCGGAGAGGGAGAAGCGCTCGCTCATGACAGGTCTCCGAAAGACGACACGAGCACCTCGAGCCGTCGCCACGCCTCGGGGGCGGGGCACGACTCGTCGAGTGCCTGGGTGAGGAAGGCGGTGATGTCGCGGTCGTGCGCCACGGCGGCGTCGACGCGCGGATCGGCTCCCGGCTGGTAGGCGCCGATGTCGATGAGGTCCTTGGCGCCGCGGCGCGCGGCCATGACGGTGCGCAGCTGCGTGGCCAGCCGGCGCTGGTCGGCCGTGGTGATCTTCGACGCGACGCGCGAGATCGATCCGAGCGCGTCGATGGCCGGATGATGTCCCGTGACGGCGAGCGCGCGATCGAGGACGATGTGGCCGTCGAGGATCGAGCGCGCGGCGTCGGCGATCGGCTCGTTGTGGTCGTCGCCGTCGACGAGCACCGTGTACAGGCCGGTCACCGATCCGCGGCTGCCCGTGCCGGCGCGCTCGAGGAGCCGGGCGAGCACCGAGAACGTCGACGGCGGGTAGCCGCGCGTCGCCGGCGGCTCGCCGGCCGAGAGCCCGATCTCGCGCTGGGCCATGGCCACGCGGGTGAGGGAGTCCATCATGAGCACGGCGTGCGCGCCCTCGTCGCGGAACGACTCGGCGATGCGCGTCGCCGTGAACGCGGCGCGCAGGCGGGCCATCGCGGGCTGGTCGGAGGTCGCCACGACGACGACCGAGCGCGCGAGGCCCTCCGGCCCGAGGTCGTCCTCGAGGAACTCGCGCACCTCGCGGCCGCGCTCGCCGACGAGGGCGATGACGGCGACCTCGGCCTCGGTGCCGCGCGCGATCATCGACAGCAGCGACGACTTGCCCACGCCCGATCCGGCGAACAGGCCCAGCCGCTGGCCGCGGCCCACCGTCGTGAGCGTGTCGATCGCGCGCACGCCGAGCGAGAGCGGCGTGTCGATGCGGGCGCGATCCATCGCCGAGGGCGGATCGTTGTCGAGCGTGACGCGCGGGGCGTCGATTGGGCCCTTGCCGTCGATCGGGCGGCCCAGCCCGTCGAGCACCCGTCCGCGCAGCGCGTCGCCGGCGGGCACGCGCAGCGGTCCGCCGCCCGCGCGAGCGGGGGCGCCCGCCGTGAGCCCCGTGACGGGCGCGAGCGGCATGCAGCGCGCGCCGTCGGTGCCCGTCGCGACGACCTCCGCCGCGATCCCGTCGCCGAGCGTGACGAGGTCGCCGACGGCGCTGTCGAGCCCGCGCACCTCCACGGCGAGTCCGCGCACCTGCGCGACCGAGCCCATCCGCTCCGGTCGCACGGCCTCGAGCACGGCGTCCCAGCTCATGACCCGCCACCCGTCTCGGCGGCGTCGCCGGCCTCGAGGGCGCGGCGGGCGCGGTCGAAGGCCGCCGCGACCCGCGCGTCGACGAGGCCCTCGGGCAGCACCGCGACGGCGTCGCCGCGCGCCAGCGAGGCGTCGGCCGTGAGGGCGAGCCCGTCGGGCGCGGCACCGGCCTCGCGCAGCGTCTCGAGATCGACGGGGTTGAGACGCAGCTCCCGCACCTCGGCCGCGCCGGCGCCGGACAGCGCGCGGCGCACGGCGAGCGCCGCGGCGTCGTCCGCGGTGCTCAGCTCGCGGCCGACGACGGCCTCGGCCAGATCCACCGCGAGCCGCTCGAGCGTGCGGCAGCCCGCCTCGACGAGCTCGCGCTCCCGCGCGGCGAGCGCGGCCACGGCGGCGTCGAGCGCGACGAGCGCCTGGCCGATGCGGCGCTCGGCCGCGATGCGCTCCTGCTGGCGCTCGTGCGCGAGCTCCTCGCGGATGAGCGAGACGGCCTCGTTCGCGGCGCGCATGCCCGTGGCGTGACCGGCGGCGTAGCCGCGGATGCGGGCGGCCTCGAACTCGCGCTCCAGCTCGGCGCCGCGCCGGTCGATCCGGGGGAACACCGCTGAGGTGAACGAGGGGGCGTCAGTAGACATACTCGTCCTCGTCCGAGCGGTGCACCGTGATGTCGCCCGACGCCGCGAGCGAGCGGATCGTGCGGACGATGTCCGCCCTCGCCTCCTCGACCTGCGAGACGCGCACCGGGCCCATGATCCGGATCTCCTCGTCGAGCACCTCGCGGTTGCGCTCCGAGACGTTCTTGCGGATGACGTCGGCGATCGCCTGGTTCACGCCCTTCAGCGCAAGGGCCAGCGTGCGGATGTCGACGCCGCGCAGCACGCGCTGGGCGTCGCGGTCCTCGAGCTTGACGATGTCGGCGAAGGTGACCATGCGCGAGCGGATCTCCTCGGCCAGCGCCGTGTCGCGCGCGTCGATGCTCTCGAGCAGCGCCTTCTCGATCGTGGCGTCGGAGCGGTTGATGATCTCGACGAGCGGCTGCACGCCGCCCACCGCCTCGGCCCCCTCGCGCATCGCGAACACGCCCGTGCGCGAGCGCATCGTCTCGGCCACGACCGCGATCGCCTCCTGCGTCGCCGATCCCATCGTCGCGATCGACTGCGCGACGTCGGTGCGCAGCGGATCGGGGAGGGCGGCGAGCACGTGGGCGGCGTGGCTGGTGCGCAGGTGCGCCAGGATGAGCGCGATCGTCTGGGGCAGCTCGCCCTCCAGCAGCGTCGCGAGCTGCTCGGGGTCGGCCGCGTTGAGGAACTCCAGCGAGGTGCCGGCCATGCTCGAGTTCACGCGCGTGAGCACGCCCGCGGCGCGGTCGGCGCCGAACGACGCCTCCAGCAGCGAGGCGGCGACGTCGCGGCCGCCGCGGCCCGGCGGCAGGTGCCCCTTCGCGAGCCGGTGGAACTCGCGCAGCGCGCGCGCCGTCGTGGCGGCGTCGGGCTGGCGCATCCGGATGATCTCGGCGGCGATCTCCTCGGCCTCGGTCTCGGTGAGGTGCTTCATGACCTCCACCGCCCGGGAGCGATCGAGGTTCATGAGGACGACGGCCGCCTTCTGCGTGCCGGTGAGCGTGCTCACACGCTCACCTCCTCGCCGATCATGGCGCGCAGCGCCTCGGCGGTCTTCTGCGGGTCGCGGCGCGCGATCGACTCGAGCTCGATGCGGTGGCGCTCGAGCGCGATCTGGTCGGGCTCCGGCCCCTCGGGCTCCGGGTCGATGTCGAGGCCGAGCGGAACGGTGGGCGGCGTCTCGATCTGGGGCGTCTCGAAGGCGACCGTGGGCGGCTCCGCCGCGTCCTGCGGCGTGAGCAGGAGCGTCGGGGTGGCGTCGAGGGCGGCCATCGGCTCCATCTCGTCCGCGGTGCGGCGGCGGCGCAGGCGCACGGCGAGGATGATCACGCCGATCAGCAGCGGCAGGGCGATGGCGACGGCGATCGCGGCGGTGCGCAGCAGCGCGTCCATCCGCTCGGCCTGCTCGGCCTCGCGCGCCTGCTCCAGCGCGGCCTGCGCGGCATCGGCGTCGGCCGTGCTGAAGGGCATCGTCGCCACGGTCACCTGGTCGCCGCGCGCGGCGTCGAGGCCGGCGGCGGTGGCGACGAGCTCCTCGAGCTGGCCCACGTCGAGGCCGGCGGCGGCCTCCTCGTTCACCGCGACCGAGACCGTCTGGCGCTCGATGGCCCCGGCGGGCGTCGAGACGCGCTCGGTGCTCTTGTTCACGCTGTTGTCGACGATCGTCTCGCTCGACTCGTACGATCCGGCGCCCTGGCCGTCGGGCACGGCGATGTTGTCGGGGCCGAGCACGCCGGCGCCGCCTCCCGTGCCCGTGTACGTCTCGGTGCGCGTCTCCTCCGTCGCGGGCGGCACGTCCTCCGGGTTCGTGAACGTCTCGTCCACCCGCTCGCTCGTGGCGTTGGACACGTCGGCGGCGACCGTGACGGTGGCGTTGCCGGCGCCGACGACGCGATCGAGCATCTCCTGGATGCTCGCGGCCACCTTGGCCTCGTAGGCCGAGGCCTGGTCGTCGAGACCGCCGGCCGGGCCGGTGCCCACGGCCGAGAGCGTCTCGCCCGCCTGGTCGATCACGGCGACGTTCTCGGGCGCCATGCCGCTGATCGCGGCGGAGGTGAGGTGCACGATCGCGTTCACCTGTTCGCGGCTGAGCGTCGATCCGGACTTCGTCTCGACGAAGACCGAGGCGGTGGGATCGACCGTCTCGGAGACGAATACGCTCTCCTCGGGGATCGCCAACTGCACCGAGGCCGCGCCTACGCCCTCCATGGACGAGATCGTGCGGGCCAGCTCGCCCTCGATCGCGCGCTTGTACGTGACCGACTGCTGGAACTCGCTCGTGGTCACGCCCATGTCGTCGAGCAGGGTGTAGCCGTTCGTGCCGTCGCCCGGCAGGCCCGCCGCGGCGGCGGCGAGGCGCTGGTCGTACACGTCCTGCTGCGGCACGAGCACCGTCGCGCCGCCGTCGGCGAGCTCGTACGGAACGTTCGCGGTCTGCAGCTGCTCGACCACGGCGCTCGCGTCGGTGGCGGTGAGCCCCGTGAACAGCGGCGCGTACTGGGGCCGCGTCAGCCAGCTCGTCAGGGCGATCACGCCGAGCGCGAGCACGGCCACGCCGATGATGGCGATCGTGCGCTGCGCGAGCGTGAAGCCCGAGATCGCGCGCCCGATCCGCCCGAAGAAGCCGCTCACCGCCTGGGGCATCAGGCTTGCATCCTCATGATCTCGTTGAAGGCGTCGACGCCCTTGTTGCGCACGGCCGCGACGAGCTCGAGCGTGACCGAGGCGCGCGTGGAGGCGATCATCGCCGAGTGGATGTCGTCGAGGTCACCGGTCACGGCGGCCACGGCGAGCTCGTTCGAGGTGGCCTGCAGCTTCGCCAGCTCGTCGACCGCGCCCGTGACGGAGTCCGCGAACGCGGTGCCGTCGGTGGCGGGGGCCGTGGGGCGGGGGAGCAGCGCATCGGCCGCGCCCGAGAGGGAGTCGATGGCGTCGATGGGGGGCATCAGGAGCGTCCGATCTGCAGGGCGGCCTCGTAGGTCGTCTTCGCGCGGTCCACCACGGCGGCGCTCGCCTGGTAGCCGCGCTGGGCCAGGATGAGCTGGCTCATCTGGGCGCCGAGGTCGATGTCGGGGTAGCGCACGTAGCCGTCGTCGTCGGCGAGCGGGTGGTCGGGCTCGTACACCACGCGGCCCTCCTCGTCCCCGTACGCGATGCCCGCGACGTACACGCCGGGGCTGTCCGCCGAGTTCTGGACCGTCACGTAGCGCTCCTGGAACGCCGCCTCGTCGGTGGCGCGGGCGTTGTTGACGTTGGCGATGTTGTCGCTGAGGGCGTCGAGCCACTTGCGGTGCACCGTCAGGCCGGTGCCGGCGATGCCGATCGCGTCGAAGGTCACGCGTTCCTCCTCACGAGGTCGTGCGCAGGGCCGTGCGCACGCCGTTGAACGAGCCGCCGATGGCCTGGCTGGCGAACTGGTAGCGCAGGACGGTGTCGATGTTCGACAGGGTCTCGGTGTCGAGGTTGACGTTGTTGCCGTTCAGCCGCGTGGGCTCGAGCGACTCGGCGGTCGTCGCCTCGGCGACGCCGGAGCCCTCGGCCACCGAGCGGGCGAGGGCGTCCTCGAACTGCACCCGCTTGGCGTGATAGCCGGGGGTGTTGACGTTCGCGATGTTGTCGGCGATTGCGCGCTGTCGCTGCGACAGGCCGTCGAGCGCGCTCGTGAGGGCGCTGAGGGTGACCGAGTCGAACACGAGGACGTGTGCCCTTCAATAGCAGCTGTCCGGCCGATCCGTGGCCTGAGGGTCGAGCGATCCGTGCTCACGGTGCTCTATCGGCAGCCGCGCGCCGCGCGTTAGGAGCGGGTTCTCAGCCGTCCAGATCGACGTACGCCGGGCGGCCCTCCGGGGCGCCGGGAACCCGGCGCAGCGCCGTCAGCTGCGCGAGGGTCTCGTCGCGCTCGCGGGCCAGCGCGGCCACGCGCTCGCGCTGCGCCTGCAGCACGCGGCGCGCCCGCGCCTCGAGCTCGGGCGGCAGATCGGCGGCCGGCCTCGCCCACGCCGTCGGCGCGGTGCCGGGCGCGAGGTCGCGCTCGAAGCGGTCGAGGAGCGCCGCCCATTCGCGCAGCGCGTCGCTGTCAGGCATGGGCGTGCACCGGGGCGGCCGCGGCCTGCGCGGCGCCGTGCCAGGCCTCGCGCAGCGGCGCGATGAGGTCGCGGCACTCCCGCGTGCGCTGCGGGTCGCGCCCGATGTTCGCGCCGATCAGGGTCGTGGTGAGGTGCACGTAGAGCGCCCGCAGCGAGGCGCTGCCGTCCCACGTGTCGGCGAGCGATGCGTTCAGCTCGGCGACGATCGCCTGCGCGTGCACGAGGTGGGTGGACGCGTCCTGCCAGTTCCCCGAGAGCTGGGCGGCCTCGGCGCGCTCGACGTCGAGCAGCAGGCGGTCGTACAGCATCGTGACGAGGCGCTCGGGCGTGGCCGAGAGCACGGCGTCGGTCTGGTAGCGCTGCTGGGCCGCGCGCAGCTGCGCGACGCGGGCGCCGGGTGCGAATGCGGTCATCACTTCTTCCCGTTGTTGTAGGTGGGCAGCGCGGAAAGCTGCGAGGTGAGATACGCCTGCTGCGACTGCATCTGGGAGAGCATCGTCTCGAGGCTCGCGTAGGTGCGCTCCAGCGTGGCGCGGCGCTGCTCGAGGCGCAGGTCCCAGCGCTCGATCTGGTCCTCGAGGGCGTCGACCTCGCTCTCCTGGCCCGTGATGCGGGAGGTGAGCAGGCCGTCGTAGCGGTCGGAGTACTGGTCGGCGACGGTCTCGACGCGCGTCGCGATCCCCGTGAAGACGCTCTCGACGAGGGCGGGATCGTCGGCCATGGCGGCCTCGAACTTCTCGGCGTCGAAGGTGAGCACGCCGTAGCGGTCGATCGAGATGCCGATCGACGAGGGCGAGACGCCGTCGACGGGGTACTGCACGGCGTCGGCCAGCGCGCGGCGCAGCGCCCGCACGGTGCTGTCGCCCGTGTAGACGCCGAGGGTCGTGCTCTCGCCGGCGCCGCCGACCGTCGCCTTGGAGCCCTCGTCGATGCGCTTGAGCACCGCGGCGATCGAGTCGACGAACGACTTCGCGGTCTTGGCGCTCGCGGCGGTGTCGGCGGAGACCGAGACGGTGACGGGCTCGCTCGTGACCTTCGACACGGTCACGTCGATGCCGGGCATGAGGTCGTCGAAGGTGTTCGTGGACGAGGTGACGACCTGCTCGGCCGCCGTGCCCGCCCACAGCCGCACCTGCGCGTCCTGGCCCTGGGCGACGACGGCCGCGCCGGGCTCGGTCGCGAGGTCGACGGCGGTGCCCGCGTCGACGGAGGCGGCGTCGCCCCGGTACAGCTGGAAGGTGCCGGCGGCGCCGCTGGCGTTCGCGACGAGCTGCAGGCGCTGCAGCGGGTCGCCGTTCGCGTCGACGCCGGCCGAGACGACCTGCGCGGTCACGGGCGCGCCCGCCTTGTTGATGGCGGCGGCGACCTCGGTGAGAGAGGTGCCGACCGCGACGATCTCGGTCTGGTTGCCCTCGGCGTCGACGAGCGTGAGGGTGGGCGGCTGCTCGGGCCACTCCGTCAGCGCCGACGTCACGACGGTGTGGGCCGTGGCCACGCGGTCGACGACGACCTCCATGCGCGACGCGGCGGCCCCGGCGGAGGCGGTCACGGCGACGGCGTCGCTCGAGCTCGTGGCGGTGTAGGCGGCGAGTGAGTCGGCCTTCTTCGCGCCGGTCGCCTTCGTGAGCAGGTCCTGCAGCGAGGTGTTCAGGGTCTGCAGGTGGCTGATGACGACGCCCTTGTCGTCCGCCTTGTTCTGCAGCAGGGTGCGGGGGATCGCCTGGACGTCCATGAGGGCGTCGATCAGCGCTGTCGTGTCGAGTCCGGACGCGAGTCCGTCGAGCGAGAGTGACATGTCGCCTTCCCGGTTCGGGGGATGGTGGGGGACCGCCCGGGCGAGAGCGGAGGCCGCGTCTCGCCCGGGCGGTCAGCCGGCTCACTGCAGCAGCTGCAGCACGCCCTGCGTCGACTGGTTCGCCTGCGCGAGCATGGCGGTGCCGGCCTGCGACAGGATGTTCGCGGCGGTGTACTTGACCATCTCCGACGCCATGTCGGTGTCGCGGATGCGGCTCTCCGCGGCCGAGAGGTTCTCGGCCGACACGTTGAGGCTGTTGATGGTCGACTCGAAGCGGTTCTGCGCCGCACCGAGCTCGGCGCGAGCCGACGAGATGTTCGTGATCTGCGTGTCGAGCGCCGCGATCGACGCGGCGGCGTTCGCCGCCGTGTCGAACGTCAGGGCGCCGACCGCCGTCGCGACCGCGGTCACGTCGGCACCGGTCAGGTCCACGACGATCTGGTCGTTCGCAGCGACGCCGCCGGCACCGACGTGGAACGTCAGCTGGCCGCTGCCGTCGCCCGCCGTCGCGCCCGTCAGCAGCGAGATGCCGTTGAAGTTCGTCGACGTCGAGATGCGGGTGAGCTCCGAGGTCAGCTGGTCGACCTCGGTCTGGATCGCGGCGCGCGACTTGTCGTTGTTCGAGTCGTTGCCGGCCTGCACCGCGAGGTCGCGCATGCGCTGCAGGATGGAGTGGACCTCCGTCAGGGCGCCTTCCGCGGTCTGGATGACCGAGATGCCGTCCTGGGCGTTGCGGGCGGCCACGTTCAGGCCGTTGACCTGCGAGCGCAGGCCCTCGGAGATCGCGAGACCGGCCGCGTCGTCCGCCGCGCGGTTGATCCGCAGGCCGCTCGAGAGCTTCTCGAGCGACTTCGACAGATCGTTCTGCGTGTTGGACAGGTTGCGGTAGGCGTTGAGCGCCGACACGTTGGTGTTGATCTGCATACCCATGGTGTTCCTCCGTGACTGGGTGGTGGTGCGGAGCCCGTCCGTGAGCTCCATGCAGACCTATCGGCAGCGCCCGCCCATCCGTTAGGCGCGGCGCGAGCCGATCAGGCGCCGGCCGCGCGGGGGAGGAACGCGTGGGCGAGGCGGCCGCCGCCGGCGGCGATGCGGTCGAAGTACGACTCCCGCGCGGAGGCCGACACGCGGGAGGTGGGCACGGGCAACGCGGTGGGCTCGTCGGCGTAGAAGCGGTCGAGCGCGTCGCGCAGCAGGCGCAGCGCCTCCGAGCGCTGCTGCGACACCGCCGAGTGCGACACGCCCAGCTCCGCCGCCACGTCCTTCACCGGGCGCTCCTCGAAGTACACGGCCTGCACGATGAAGCGCATCCGCTCCGGCAGCGCGGCGATCGCGCGGGTCAGCACGTCCTGCCGCTCGCCCAGCACGGCGGCGTCCTCGGGCAGCGGCTGCTCGGCGGCCACCTCGTAGACGCTCGGCTCGTCGATGCTGGTCATGGTGCGGGCTGCGTCGGCGAGGCTCTCGGCCACCGCCGCCGTGTCGACGCCCATCGCCGTGGCGATCTCGTCGTGCGTGGGCGTGCGTCCCAGGCCCGCCGCGAGCGTGTCGCGCACGGCCACGGTCTCCTTGATGCGGCGGCGGATGCCGCGCGAGGCCCAGTCCATGGAGCGCATCTCGTCGGCGAAGGCCCCGAGGATGCGCCGCCTGGCGTACGCTCCGAAGGGAACACCCTGATCGGGGTCGAACGCCTCGGCGGCGGTCACGAGCGCGAGCGCTCCGGCCGCGGCCAGATCCTCCCGCGGGATGTGGGTGGCACGCGAGCTGAGCTCGGCTGCCAGGAAGCCCACCAGGGGCAGGTTCTCGACGATGAGACGATCGCGCTCGACATGCGTCATGCCGGAGCCGCCTTTCGGGGGAACGGGGCGGTGGAGGAGCGAATCTTCAGTTTCGTATCCGGGGAGATTCTGGGGACTTCTACCCATGTACTACCCGGACACTCGTAACCGTAGTGGCAAACCTGCCGACAGTGTCAAGTGCGCGGCCATGGCGTGTCGCGTATCAGGGGGAGATGGGAATCGGTCACATGGGAGCGAACGAGCTGTCGATGCGGCTGTGGCGCGAGCGCGAGCTGCTCGAGTCCCTGCTGTTCAAGCTCGAGGAGCAGGAGCTCATCCTCGCGGCCGGCCGCTCGCGGTGGGTCCAGCTCGCCGCGGACGAGGTCGAGGACGTGCTCGGCCGCATGCGTCACGCGGGGCTGGGACGCGCGATCGAGGTGACCTCGGTCGCGGAGGAATGGGGCGCCCCCGCCGAGGCGACACTGCGCGACCTGATCGCGCACGCGCCCACCGACGCGTGGCGCGAGGTCTTCGAGGAGCATCTCGCGGCCCTGACGGCGCTCGCCGCCCAGGTCGCCGAGCGGCGCGACGCGAACACCGTGCACCTGCGCGCGGCCCTGCGCGCCACCCAGGAGGCGATCGCCGGCCTGGGCGTCGACACCGGCGAGTACGGCGCCGACGGCACCAGCACCAAGGGGGATGCCGGCCCGCGCATCCTCGACACCGCACTGTGACTTCGAGCTGTGACATTCGCACTGCGACACGGCACGTGAGCTGAGGGAGAGAGACTTGTCCACCTTCTCGGGACTGAACACCGCCGCCTCGGCGCTGGCCGCCGCGCGGCGCGGCATCGACGTGACCGGTCAGAACATCGCCAACCAGAACACCCCCGGCTACACGCGCCAGCGGCTGGAGACCTCGGCGCTGGCGCCCGTCGCGCGGGCGGGCATGTTCAGCACGGGTGTCGTGCCCGGCCAGGGCGTCTCGATGGACGGCATCGCGCGGCTCGGCGACGCGCTGCTCGACGCGCGCGTGCGCGACGCGGTGGGCGCCTCGGCGTACTGGGGCGTGCGCGCCGAGGTGGCCGGCATCGCGGAGTCCGCGCTGTCCGAGCCGACCGAGGCCGGCCTCGCCGCCGCGCTCACCCGCTTCTGGAGCGGCTGGCAGGACCTCGCCAACTCGCCGGACTCCGGGGCCGCCGCCGCCGTCGTGCTGAACAACGCGGGCGTGCTGTCGTCGCAGATCGCCGCCGGCTACACGGCGGTCACGGATCAGTGGAGCGGCCTGCGCGCGGGCGTGGACCGCACGGTGACCGAGGTGAACGTGGCCGCCGACGAGATCGCGCAGCTGAACCGCGAGATCCGCGACGCCCTGAACTCGGGCCGCTCGGCCAACGAGCTCATGGATCGGCGCGGCGTGCTGGCCGAGGAGGTCGCGCGCCAGACGGGCGCGCAGGCGACCATCGAGCCCGACGGCACCATGACGGTGCGGATCGACGGGAACGCGCTCGTCGCGGGCACCGAGTCGCGCCACCTCGTCGCGAGCGGTCCGCAGGGGCTCGCGGAGGGCGAGCCCGTCACCGTGGCGTGGGCGCACCGCCCGGACGTGCCGCTGGCCTCGGTGGGCGGCGCGCTGGGCGGCACGCTGTCGGTGCTCGCGCCCGCGGCCGACGGTGGCACGCTGGCCGGCGTCGCGGACGCCTACAACCGCCTGGCCACGAGCCTCGCGACCACCGTGAACGCGCAGCACGCCGAGGGCGTGACGTCCGACGGCACGCCGGGCGGGGCGTTCTTCGACGTCTCGGGCACCGGCGCACCCGCCCTGCTGCTGCGGGTCGTGCCGACCAGCGGCTCCGAGCTCGCGATCGCGCGCCCGGACAGCGGGGCGCACGACTCGTCCAATGCCGACGCGATCTCGCAGATCGGCACCGCCGCCGGCTCGCCCGACGCGCTGTGGGCCGACTTCGTCACGAGCCTGGGGGTCGCCACGGCCGGCGACGCCCAGCGCGCGACGGTCGCCGAGGTGGCCGCCGTGACGAGCGCCGCCGCCCAGCAGTCCGTCGCCGGCGTGGACGGCGACGAGGAGACGATCAACCTCCTCACCTACCAGACGGCCTACCAGGCCGCCGCCCGCGTGCTCACGGCCGTCGACGAGGCGCTCGACGTCCTCATCAACCGCACCGGCCTCGTGGGCCGCTGAGCCCAGAACGTCCGAAAGGCAACACGATGATCTCCCGCGTGACCGCGCAGACCATGACGCAGGCGTCGCTGCGCCACCTCCAGAGCAACCTCGCCGAGCTCTCGAAGCTGCAGGAGAAGGCCACCTCGCAGCGCGCCTTCCTCTCGCCGTCCGAGAACCCCTCGGCCGCCGCCGCGACGCTCGCGGTGCACGCCGAGCAGGAGCGCAACGAGCAGTACGCACGCAACATCGACGACGCCATGGCGTGGGTGACCACCGCCGACCAGGCCATCTCGTCGGGCGTCACCCTCATGCAGCGGGTGCGCGTGCTCACGCTGCAGGGCGCCAACGACGGCGCCCTCGACGCCACGGCGAAGGAGGCCATCGCCGTCGAGCTCGAGACGATCCGCGACGAGCTGCTCGCCGCCGCGAACACCCGCCTGCTCGGGCGCTCGGTGTTCGCCGGCACGTCGGATGCCGCATCCGCCTTCCAGGGCGGCGACTACGCGTACAACGGCGTGCCGGGCTCGGAGGTGACGCGCCGCATCTCGGACGGCGTCACGGTGCGCGTCGACGCCGACGGCGCGGCCGTGTTCGGGGCCGGCGACGACTCGGCCTTCGCCCTCGTCGACCGCATCATCGCCGACCTGCGCGCGGGCGTGAACGTGGGCGCGCACGTGACCGCGATCGACGAGCGCACCACGGCTATGCTCAGTGCCCAGGGTGCCGTGGGCGCCCGCCAGGCACAGATCGAGCGCGCGCAGGAGGTGGCCGTGAACAAGTCGGTCTCGCTCGAGACGCGCCGCGCCGCGGTCGAGGACGTCGACACCGTCGAGGTGCTCGTGCAGCTGCGGGCGCAGGAGCTCGTCTACCAGTCGTCGCTGCAGGTCACGAGCCGCGTGCTGCAGCCCACCCTGCTGGACTTCCTCGCGTGAGCGCGGCCCTGCAGTTCGTCGCCCCGCCGCCGGGGCTGGCCCCGCACACGGAGTTCGTGCTGTCGCCCGTCGACGGCGCCGACGGCCTGTTCGCGCTGCGCGCCGTCGCCGACGCCGACCTGCGCATGTTCCTCGTCGATCCGGCCGTGTCGCTGCCCGGCTACGCGCCCGTGCTCAACGACGAGCAGGCGCAGGCGCTCGCGCTCGACTCGCCCGACGACGCACTCGTGCTCGTCGTGGCGAACCCCGGCGCGGATGGCGTCCACGTGAACCTCCTCGCGCCGGTCGTCGTCAACACCGCGACGGGAGCCGCCGCCCAGGTGATCCTGGAGGGTCAGGACCTGCCGCTGCGCGCCCCCCTCGGCTGAGGCTCCCTCAGCCCTCGGGCCCCTGACCCGCGTCGAACGCCTCGCGATAGCGGGCGTCGGCCTCCTCGAGCAGCCGGTCGTCCAGTCGCGCGACGGGCACGGCGTGCGCGAGCAGCGGCTCGCAGTCGGGTCCGCGGCCCACGAGCCGGCCGGTGAGCACCCACGCGTGCCGGTCGGGGTGCGCCTCCGCGAGGTGCCGGTACTGGCACAGCTGGCGCGCCAGCCAGTCGGCGACCGGCCGCGTCCACCACGGCTCGGGCGCGAGCGGATTGACCGAGAGCCCCGGCAGCTCCAGCCCGCTCTCGGTGTCCATGCTGCCGCCGTCGCCGTCGTCCGCCGGGCCCTGCGAGTAGCGCGCGTGCAGCGCGGGCCGCGCGGCCACCAGCTCCTCCAGCTCCGCGAGCGAGCGCACGGGCTCTCGCTCGTACTCCTCCCGCTCGAGCATCCGATCCGTCATCGTGCGGACCTGCCCCTCAGGCCGCCGGGTCCAGGACGACCTTGATGCAGCCGTCCTCCTTGCGCTGGAACGTGCGGTACATGTCGGGCGCCTCGGCCAGCGGCACCCGGTGGGTGGTGAGGTCGGCGGTGCCGAGCGGATCGTCCTCCCGCTCCACGAGCTCCACGAGCTGCGGCACCCAGCGCTTCACGTTGCACTGTCCCATGCGCAGGCAGAGCTGCTTGTCGAACATCGTCTTCATGGGCAGGATGTCGGCGTCGCCCGCGTACACGCCGCTGACGGACACGGTGCCGCCGCGCCGCACTAGGTCGATGCCCGCCAGCAGCGCGGCCGTGCGATCCATGCCCAGGTGATCCATCACGGGGCGGGCGACGGCGTCCGGCAGCGCCCCGAGCGCGTGGTGGGCGGCGTGCACGGCCGGGGTGCCGTGCGCCTCGAGCCCGACGGCGTCGATCACCGCGTCGGCACCGCGGCCGTCCGTCGCGTCGCGCACGCGCTCGGCCGCCTCGTCGATGTCGTACGCGTCCACCCCGTGGCGCGCCGCCATCGCGCGCCGCTCCGGCACGGGATCCACCGCCAGCACGCGGTGCCCCAGATGCCGCGCGATGCGGGAGGCGAACTGTCCGACGGCGCCGAGCCCGAGCACGGCCACGGTGCCGCCCTCGGGCACGTGCGCGTACTGCACGCCCTGCAGCGCCGTGGGCAGCACGTCGCTGAGGAACAGGTAGCGCTCGTCCGGCAGCTCCTCGCCGACCGGGACGGTGTTGTAGTCGGCCAGCGGCACGCGCAGCAGCTCGGCCTGCCCGCCGGGAACCTGGCCGTACAGCTTGGTGTAGCCGAACAGCGCCGCGCCCGTGCCCTGCTCTCTCACCTGCGTCGTCTCGCACTGGGACTGCAGGCCGTGACGGCACATCCAGCAGTGCCCGCACGCGATGTTGAACGGCACGACCACGCGCTGACCGGGGCGCAGCGACGTGACCTCGGCTCCGACCTCCTCGACGACGCCCATCGCCTCGTGCCCGAGGATGTCGCCCGCGTCGAGGTACGGGCCGAACAGCTCGTACAGGTGCAGATCGGATCCGCAGATCGCGGTCGACGTCACGCGGACGATCGCATCGGTGGGCTCCTCGATGCGCGGGTCGGGCACCTGCTCGACCGATACGTTGCGGCGTCCCTGCCAGGTGAGCGCTCTCATCAGATCTCCTCGTCGATGTCGGTGCGGATCACGCCCGCCGGACCCGGCTCATGAGGAACCCGGATCGCGGCAGGGTGGGGAACCGGCGCAGGTCCACCCCGAGGTCCTGCGGCGGCACTTCGTAGGCGGTGCGCTGCGTGAGCAGCCGTACGATCTCCTCGAGCAGCTCGATCGCGAGCGGCTCGCCCGGGCAGCGGTGGGTGGTCGCGAGGTCGTCGCCGGCACCCTGGGCGATCAGCGCGTTCGCGGCGTGCGCGCGCCGGTCGTCGGGACCGGCGGCGGGATCGTGCCGCTCGGGGCGGAAGCGCAGCGGCTCGGGCCACAGCGCCGGATCGCGGTGGGTGGCGAAGATGTCGAGCGCCACGAGGGCGCCCGGCGCGAAGCGCTCGCCGCGCCACTCGAGCTCGTGGGTCGCGCGTCCCGCGACGAGCGGGAAGAAGGGCGCCGTGCGGCGCACCTCCTGCACGAAGCCGCGCAGGTGCTCCTCGTCGCCGGCGCGGAAGCGCTCGGCCCAGGACGGGTGCCGGTGCAGCGCGAGCGCGGCGAACACCGCGAACCGTCCGACGGCCACGGTGGGGCGCAGCAGGTTGATGAGCTCGACGGCGGCGACCTCGTCGTCCAAGCCCCTGCCGTCGGCGTCGCGGTGGGCGATCAGCCTGCCCACGACGGCGCCGCGGCTGCCGTCGCGCGCGTCGCGCACGAGCTCCTGTGCCCAGCGCTCGGTGGACCGGCGCCGCAGCCGACCGCGCCAGTTGCGCGGGCCGAAGCCGCCGGCGCCGTCGAGCATGGCCAGGAACTCCTCGGTGCGGGCGCGGGCGGTGTCGTCGTCGAGCGGCAGCCCCGCCCAGCGGCACGCCGCGCGCGTGAGCACCTCGGCGACGACCTCGTGCAGCCGCACCATGTCGGTGCGCTCCCACGCCGGCAGCGCGGCGTCCCACTCCTCGCGCACGAGCCGCGCCATCCGCTCGCGGCCCGCCGGCTCGAGCAGCTCGAGGAAGAGCGCCTTCCTGGTGCGGTGCGCGTCGCCGGCCAGTGTCTGCACGCTGCCCTCGTCCTGCAGCGAGTGCAGCACCGAGGCGGGCATGGCCGCGGTGCGCGAGAAGCGGTCGCCCTCGGCGAAGAACCGCGCCGCCTCGGGGCCGCGCACGAATGTCGCGGGCATGCCGAGCAGGCGGGTGCGGAACGCATCCGACGCCAGCCGGTCGAACCGGCGGGCGCCGAAGCCGTAGCCCTCCGCCAGGAGGGCGAGGGTCGCGTCGCCGCGCACGCGGGGGATCGGGGCGGCCGTCTGCCGGTGGATGACGGCCGTCATGCCGCCGTCGCCATCGCGTAGATCGTCAGCGCGATCGCGACGCCGACCACGGCCATCGCGCCGAGCAGGCTCGCGAAGAGCGCGCTGCGGCGCCCGCCGAGCGGCTGGGTGAGCGACACCGCGACGATCGCCGCGAAGAGCACCACCTCGAGCACGATGCCGAGCCAGGCGACGAGCCCGGCCTCGGGAACCGAGACCGCGAACAGCACGACGCAGACGGCGCCGAGGAGCCCGGCGGGGATCAGCCACCACGCGGCGCGGCCGCCGCGCATGCTGTCGCGGGAGCCGCGGCGGGGCGCCCGCCCGTCGTCGACGGGCTGTGCCGCCGATGGGCGCTCGGCCCCGCGAGCGTCCTCCCGCCGCGCGGGCCGCGGCTCCATGGATCCGTCCGCGGCGCGCGTGCCCACGCCCGGGAGGTCGTTCTGGCTCGAGACGTTCTGGATCGATCCCCGGTCGCCCGGCGACACCCGCGGCGCGTCGGCCGCGCCGCTGTCGGCACCCCCGCCGCCGGGCGGGATCTCCTCGCGCATGTCCGATCCCCTCATCTCGTCGTGGCGGTTCAGAGGTCCTCGGGGGAGACGTCGCCCTGGCCCTCGGGGCCGAGGTCGGCGAGCTCGGGGTCCTCGCCCTGCGACTCCGGCTGCACCTCGAAGCCGGGCAGGTCCTCGACGGGCACCTGGTCCTCGTCGTCGGGGATCTCGGCCGGATCGGCGCCCGTCCCCGTCACGTCCGTCCCGAGACCGCCCGTGCCCGTCGCCTCGGCATCGGAGCCCACGCCCTCCCACTCGCGCTGGGCGGGATCGTCGAGCGGGTCGGCGGTCACCGACGTGTCGCGCTCGTTCGTGCTCGGCTCCTCCAGGGGGTCGAAGTCCTGCATGTCCTCGTCCACGGCGGCGGCGCGCTCGCGGCCCTCGTCTGCGGCGTTCGTCATGTGCTCGTCCCCTTCCGGTTGGGATGTCGGGCCGGTTCGGATGTCGGGCCGGTTCGGATGTCGTGCTGCCAGCCTGGGACGCCGCGCCCCCGACCGGCAGGGGGTTGATTCCTGCGAGGCGCCGATGTAACCCTCCGGCGCCTCCGCTCGGCGCGGCTATCACGGCGCCGAGCGGGCGACAAGGGGGCGGCGCCGCCCGGCCGCGCGCGGCAGGATCGGGTCATGACGGATGCTCGATCGCTGTGGCACGCCACCGCCCCGCCCATCCCGGTCGACGAGGACCTCCCGGCGGATGTCGACGTCGCCATCGCCGGAGGGGGTCTCGCCGGCATCGCCGCCGGCCTGGCCCTCGCCGAACGCGGCCTCAGCGTGGCCATGCTCGAGGCCGAGAAGCTCGGCGCGCGCACCACCGGGGGGACCACGGGCAAGCTGAGCCTGCTGCAGGGCGGCATGTACAGCCGCATCCTGCGCCACGCCGGCGACGAGGTGCTGCGCGCGTACCGCGCGGGCAATGCGGCGGCGCGCGACTGGATGCGCGAGCGGCTGGAGGACACCCCCGGCACGATCGCGCGGCGGGACGCCGTGACCTACGCGACGACCGAGGACGGCGTGAGCGCGCTCGACGACGAGGCCGAGGCCCTCGCGGCCGCGGGGGTCGAGGTGCAGCGGCACGGCCGCGGCTCCGCGGGGCTGCCGTTCGAGGTCTCCGCCGCGCTGCGGCTGCCTGACCAGGATCAGCTGCACCCGATGCTCGCCCTCGCCGCGCTCACCGCCCGGCTGCGTCGCCGCGGGGGCGTCGTGCTCGAGCGCTGTCGCGTGCGCGCCGCCGAGCCGGGGGACTCCGGCGTGCGCGTGTCGACCGAGCGCGGCGAGATCCGGGCGCAGCGGCTCATCCTCGCGACGGGCACGCCGATCCTCGACCGCGGCCGGATGTCGTCGCGCCTGGCGGTCTCGCGCGAGTTCGCCGCGGCGTACCGGCTGCCCGACGCCGTGCGGCCGCCCAAGGCGATGTACCTCTCGGTCGACCCCGTGCCGCGCTCGCTGCGCTCGGCGCGCGGGCTCGACGGCGAGCCGGTGCTCGTCGTGGCGGGCGACCCGTTCGAGACGGGCAGGGATGACGACACGGCGGCGCGGCTGGAGGCGCTGGACGCGTGGGTGCGCGCGGTCTACCCGCGCGCGTGGCGCATCACGTGGTGGGCCGCGCAGGACTACCGCACGACATCCGCGATCCCGCACGCGGGCGAGGTGCCCGGCTCGAAGGGGCGGATCTTCGCCGCGACCGGGTTCGCGAAGTGGGGCATGACGAACGCCCCGGCGGCGGCGCTCGCGCTGGCGGGGCAGATCGCGGGCGACGAGCCCGAGTGGTCGGCGCGCCTGCGCGCGCATCGCGGCGGGCTGCGCGACGCCGCCGAGGCCGTGACCGTGAACGCCGCCGTCGCGGGGCACCTCGTGGGCGGCTGGGCGGCGCCTGGCGGGGGAGCCGACGACGAGAGCGCGACCGTCGAGCGGCGCGGCGCCGCGATCGTGGCGGAGTCGACGGTGCGCGGCGAGCGGTGCGCCGTGTCGGCCGTGTGCACGCACCTGGGCGGCATCGTGCGCTGGAACGGCGCCGAGCGCACGTGGGACTGCCCGCTGCACGGCTCGCGCTTCGCGCCGGACGGGCGCGTGATCGAGGGGCCTGCGGTCGACGACCTCGCGCCGCACGAGCCGTCCTGAGCCGCGCGGACCGGCGCCGGTGGGGTGCGGGAGGACGTACGGTCGAAGTATGCGCACGAATGAGGCAGACCGATGACCGACGCGACGGGGATGACCGACCGGTTCAAGTCCGTGTTCCGCCAGCATCCCGCCGCCGTCACCCTGATCACGGGGCTCGCGCCGGGAGGGCCCGTGGGGCTCACGGCGTCCAGCCTGTCGTCCGTGGCGGCCGCGCCGCCGGCCGTGTCGTTCTCGGTGACCCGCGCCACGGGGTCGGCGGGCGGGTTGCTCGCCGCCGGCGACCTGTCGATCCACCTGCTCGGCGCGCAGCATGCCGCCACGGCCCTGGCCTTCTCCCGCTCGGGCGAGGAGCGCTTCACGGCCGCGCAGGGGTGGGAGTGGGGCGCGGAGGGGCGCCCCTTCCTGCCCGACGCCCGCGCCACACTGCGCTGCCGCATCATCGACACCCTGCGTGTCGCCGATTCGTCGCTCGTCGTCGCGGAGGTGCTCGACGTCGTGATCGGCCCCGAGGCCGAGCCGCTGCTGTACCACGACCGCCGCTTCCACGCGTTCGATCCGGACGCCCGCCCCCTCGATCCCGCGCTGCCGGCGGCCGCGCCCGACCGGGACGTGCCGCGCGCCTGAGTCACGCTTCGTCACATCCCTCGCGGGTGTCGCCGGCCCGGGTTAGCGTGGGAGCGCCTCGCGGCGGTCCGGGCGGTCCCGGGCTCCGGCTCATACCCGGGAGCGTGGCGGGTTCGACTCCCGTCGCCGCGTCTGCTCGAGCTGCCGCTGTACGGGCACCTGGGCACGATCCGCCCCGACGACACCGTGCAGGTGACGCCGATGTGGTTCGAGTTCGACGGCGAGCACGTGCGGTTCACGCACACCACGCGCCGCCAGAAGTACCGCAACCTGCAGCACAACCCGTCGATGGCGCTGTCGATCACCGACCCGGACGACGTGTTCCGCTACCTCGAGGTGGCCGGGCGGCTCGTCGAGGTCGTGCCGGACCCGGAGGGCGCGTTCTACGTGCACCTGCAGAACCGCTACGGCAACCCCAGCCAGACCCCGCCGCCGGATGCCGCGGATCGCGTGATCCTCGTCATGTCCGTCGAGCGCGCCACCAAGCAGTGAACGGAGAACAGAAGAGCATGACCCGCATCGCCGTCATCGGGGGCACCGGCTACGCCGGCGGCCACATCGTCCGCACCGCCGCCGAGCGCGGCTTCGAGGTGGTCTCGTACAGCCGCACCCTGCCCGACGAGCCGCAGCCCGGCGTCGACTACCGCCAGGCCGACGCCCGCGATCGCGACGCGGCCCGCGCGATCGTCGCCGACGCCGATGTGGTGCTCGTCACCGTCGCCCCGCGCGGCGACATGGAGGGCCGCGTCGAGGGCACGGTCGCGCAGCTGGCCGAGCTCGCCGCCGAGGCGGGCGTGCGCCTGGGCGTCGTGGGCGGCGCGGGCTCGCTACTCGTGGCCGAGGGCGGCCCCAAGGTGATGGACACCGAGGGCTTCCCGCAGGAGATCCTGCCCGAGGTGCGCGAGGCCGAGCGGATCCTCGAGCATCTGCGCGCGGACGAGAGCGGCCTTGACTGGTTCTACATCAGCCCCGCGGGCGGCTTCGGCTCGTTCGCGCCCGGCGAGGCGCTCGGCACCTACCGCACGGGCGGCGACGTGCTGCTCGTCGACGACGAGGGCCAGTCGTTCATCTCGGGCGCCGACTTCGGCCTGGCCGTGGTCGACGAGATCGAGCACCCGGCGCACCGCCGCCAGCGCTTCACCGTCGCCTACTGACGTCGCGGTGGTCCGGGTCAGAGGGTCCGGACCACCGCGCTCCGCGTTTCGGGTCGGCCGCTCTGCGACGATGGACGGATGAGCTCCCCCAACGCCTCCGCCAACCTCACGCGCGAGGAGACCGCCGCCCGCGCCGCCGCCATCGACCTGCACGAGGTGCGGGTCGAGCTCGACCTGACGGGCGCACCCGACGCCGCGCGCGGGGGCTTTCCCGTCGCGAGCACGCTGGCGTTCGACGCCCGCGCGGATGAGACGTGGATCGACTTCCTCGGTGAGGCGGTGAGCGCGGTCACCGTCAACGGCACGGAGACCCCCGTCGAATGGGACGGCGCGCGCATCCGCGTGCGCGGCCTCGCGCACGGTCCGAACGAGGTCGTCGTCCGCGCGGTCGGCGCCTACAGCCGCTCCGGCGAGGGCCTGCACCGCTTCGTCGATCCCGTCGACGGCGAGACCTATCTCTACACGCAGTTCGAGCCCGCCGATGCGCGCCGCCTCATGCCCTGCTTCGAGCAGCCCGACATGAAGGCGCGGTGGACGTTCGACGTCTCGGTGCCCGCAGGCTGGACGGTGCTGTCGAACCAGGTGCCGAGCAAGAGGCTGAACTTCGGGGACCAGGACCGCGTCGTCTTCGAGCCCACCCTGCCCCTCTCGTCGTACATCACGGCGATCGCCGCCGGCTCTTACCACCGCGTGGACGGCGAATGGAGCCGCGGCGCGCAGCGGATCCCGCTGGGCGTGCTGTGCCGCGCCTCGCTGGCCCCGCACCTCGACGCCGACGAGATCCTCGAGATCACGCGGCAGGGCCTCGACTTCTTCACCGTCGCGTTCGGGTACGACTACCCTTGGGGCAAGTACGACCAGGTCTTCGTGCCCGAGTACAACCTCGGCGCCATGGAGAATCCGGGGCTGGTCACCTTCACCGAGTCGTACGTGTTCCGCGGCGCCGCCACCGACGCGCAGCGCGAGGGCCGCGCCAACACGATCCTGCACGAGATGGCGCACATGTGGTTCGGCGACCTCGTGACGATGCGCTGGTGGGACGACCTGTGGCTGAAGGAATCGTTCGCCGACTACATGGGGGCGCACGCCTCCGTGGCGGCCACGCGCTTCGCCGACGCGTGGACGTCGTTCGCGAACCGCCGCAAGGCGTGGGCGTACGAGCAGGATCAGCTGCCCACGACGCATCCGATCGTCGCCGACATCCCCGATCTCGAGGCCGCCAAGCTGAACTTCGACGGCATCACGTACGCCAAGGGCGCCTCGGTGCTCAAGCAGCTCGTCGCGTTCGTGGGGGAGGAGGCCTTCTTCGCCGGGGCGCGCGCGTACTTCCGGCGCCACGCCTTCGGCAACACGACGCTGGACGACCTGCTCGCCGCGCTCGAGGAGGCGTCCGGCCGCGACGTGCGGGCGTGGAGCAGGGCGTGGCTGCAGACGACGGGCGTCTCGACGCTCGCGCTGGAGCGCGAGGGCGAGGGCGCGGTGGCGCTCGTGCAGACGGATGCGCGGCCGCACCGCCTGCGCATCGGGACGTTCGAGCTGGCGGACGGGCGCCTCGAGCGGCGCGGATCGGTCGACGCGGACATCGCGGAGGAGCGCACGTCGGTCGAGGTGCCGCCGGCGGGTCTCGTGCTGCTGAACGACGGCGACCTCACGTACGCGAAGGCGCGCCTGGATGAGGAGTCGCTCGCGGCGGTGGAGGCGGGCCTGAGCGGGCTCGACGACACGCTCGCGCGCGGCCTCGTGTGGTCGTCGCTGTGGAACGCCACGCGCGACGGCGAGCTGCCCGTGCACCGCTATCTCGGGGTCGTCGCCCGGCACGCGCCGCTCGAGCCGAACGTGGGCCTGCTGGCCGGCACGATCGCCAACGCGGCCTTCGCCGTGAACCACTACGTGCCGCAGAGCTCGCGCGGCGACGCCCGCGCCCTGTGGGCCGAGACGGCGTGGCAGGCGCTCGCCGCGGCGGCGCCCGGCAGCGACGCCCAGCTGGCGTGGGCGCGCGCAGTCGGCGCGGCCACGGCGTACGACGACGCCCACGCCGCGGAGCTGAGCGCCATCCTCAACGGGGATGCCCCGGCACCCGAGGGGCTGCGGCTCGACCCCGACCTGCGCTGGGCCTGGGTGCAGGGGCTCGCGGCGATCGGAGCGATCGACGAGGCCGGCATCGCCGCGGAGCTCGCGCGCGACGACACGCTCTCGGGCCGCACCGCCGCCGTCCAGGCCCGCGCCTCGCGCCCCGACCCCGACGTGCGCGAGGCCGCCTGGCGGGCGGCGTGGGAGGACCGCGGGCTCGGCAACGAGCACCTCGGCGCCACGATCGCGGGCATCCGCGCCGGCGGGCGCCGCGACCTCGTCGCCCGCTTCGACGCCGACTACTTCGCCCGCATCCGCGGTGCCTGGGCCGATCGCAGCATCGAGATCGCGCGGCGCCTCGTCGCCGGGCTCTTCCCGGCGAGCGAGGACCTCGGCGCCGTCGACGCGTGGCTCGCCGCGCACGCCGACGCGCCCGGATCCCTGCGTCGCATCGTGCTCGAGCAGCGCGACCATCTCGCGCGCGACCTGCGCGTGCGCGCCGCGAACGAGGCCTGACCGGCGCGGGGCGTCCCGCACACGCGAAGAGGGCCGCCCGGGCATCCCGGGCGGCCCTCTCGGTGCGCGTCAGGTCACGGCTCAGGTCACGGCGCGGTGTCGACCGTGACGAGCGTGCGCACGGCCGAGTCGCCGTAGCGGACGACGCCGTAGTACGTCGTGCCGGGCACGAGTCCGTTCCACGACAGCTCGTACGCCACCTCGGCGCCGTCCTCGACGGGCAGCGGGTTCGGCGTGGCCTCGAGGCCCTGGCCGGGCGAGGCCACGGCCGCGTCCAGCGTCCACGTGAACGGCGCGTCGTACGAGTACACGTGCGACTCCACCACGTAGGTGCCGGCGGCGGGGGCCGTGATCACGACCTCCTCGTCGGCCGAGCCGGTGGCCGACTGCCACATCTCGTAGTAGCGCCAGTCGTCCTCGCTCACCACGCGGTACACCACGAGGTCGAGGTCCGATCCGGTGTCGGCGGCCGAGTCCAGCACGAAGCGCGCCAGGTCGGCGCCCTCGGGCACCTCGACGATCGAGTGCGTGAACCCGTCGTCCGCGGCGCCCGTGGTCTCGTCGCCGTCCACGAGCCGCTCGGCGGCCGCGAGGCCCGCCGTGTTCAGCGCGAGCTCGCCGGTGACGCCCGACGTGATGCCGACCTCCAGGGATCCGTCCGTGCCCGTGCCGGTGACCTCCGTCGGGGCGCTCGCCGTGACGGGGAAGACCGCGATGGGGGAGCGGACGTCGTTCGTGCCGCCCGTCCACGTGAGGAAGCCCGTCGTCCACTGCTCGGCGGGCGCGGATCCCTTCGTGAACGTGATCGCGACGGTCGCGCTCTCGCCCGCCGCCAGCGTCACGGTCGACGGCTCGACGGTCACCTCGACGCCGGGCACCTCCGCCGTGGCGGTGTACGTACCTGCCTCGGTCGCCGTGATCGTGCGCGTCACCGTCTCGGGCGCCGACAGCGATCCGATGCCGATCGACGCGAGGTTGAGGTCGCTGGGCGCCACCTCGGCCTCCTCCGGCAGCCCGAACGCGATCAGGTCGAGGCCCTGCAGGTACCCGGCCCAGTCGGTCGGGCCGCTGCTGTACAGCAGCGACGGCTGCAGCATCTTCGTCGGGTCGACGTGGCCGGCGCCCTGCGCGAACGGGTCGGTGTTCGCCGATCCGTCGGCGTTCACCGTGTCGTAGGCGGTCGTCATGAGCGCCGACTTCACGTCGGCGGGCGCCCAGTCGGGGTGCTCGCCGAGGAACAGCGCGGCCAGGCCCGCCACGTGCGGCGACGCCATGGAGGTGCCCGACAGGATGCCGAAGGTCGGCTCCTCCTTCTCGCCGCTCGTCGTCGCCGCGAGGATCGCGACGCCGGGAGCCGACACGTCCGGCTTGATGATGTCGTTCGTCTCGGCGTTCATCGGCCCGCGGCTCGAGAACCCGGCCACCTGCGGCACCGGCGTGATGACGCCGGTGATGTTGTCGCTGTGCAGCGTGGCGGTGGGTGCCTCGGCGGTGCGGGCGTGGTCGAGGATCGCGGCGCGGTGCTCGGCGGCGACGTGCACGGTGGGCACGGAGTGGAAGTCGTTGTCGAGCGACTCCCCGGCCGCGACGTTCGTGAGGATCACGCCCGCGCCGCCGGACTCGGCGATCTCCTGCGACTTCTCGACGCGCGCGTTCGAGCCGCGGTCGCACACGACGATCCGGCCGGCCGCGGCGGCGTCGTCGACGCTGCCGAGCAGGCACAGCGCCGCGTCGGCGGGCGCGACACCGGCGGCGGGGATGTCGCCGGCGTACACGAGCTCGCCCGTGACGGTCTGCCCGTCGGGGACGGAGACGGTCACACCGGGGGCCGTGAACCCGTCGCCGAGCTCCACGGCGCCCTCCCACGTGGGGATCGTCGAGGCGGCGACGGTCGTGTACCAGGGCGAGGCGTGGTCGGCGGTCGAGGCGCCAGGGCCGGAGTTGCCGGCGCTGGCGGCCACGAACACGCCCGCCGCGGCGGCGTTGAAGAACGAGATGTCCTCGGGCTGCAGCACGCTCGTGGCCGAGCCGCCGCCGATCGAGTAGTTGATCACGTCGACGCCGTCGGCGACGGCCTGGTCGATCGCGGCGACGAGGTCGCTGATCGCGCAGCCGTCGTCGTCGGTGCTCGCCGGATCCGGTCCGTTCCAGCACGCCTTGTACGAGGCGATCTTCGCCGCGGGCGCCACGCCGGAGACGGTGCCGAAGTCGACGCCCGAGACCGAGGCCTCGACGCCGAAGTTGCCCGCCGCGGTGCTCGCCGTGTGCGAGCCGTGGCCGTCGCCGTCGCGCGGCGAGAGGTAGTCGTCGTCGGTCACGGCGCCGAAGCCCTCGCCGAACCAGTGCGCGCCGATGATCTTCGTGGAGTAGTCGTGCTTGCTCCACTCCTCGCCCGTGACCATCGTGCTGCGGAACTGCGTGCCGTCGGCCTTGTCGAAGACGATCTGACCGCCGCTCGTGTACGGCACGCCGGGCTTCTTGGTCGCCGCCTGGTTCTTGAGCTTGTCGCCCGCGAACGACGGGTTCTCCGGCGCGATGCCCGTGTCGACGACGCCGACCACGATGCCCTCGCCCGCGTGCTCCACGCCGCCCGTGGCCTCCCACACGCCGCCGCGGCCGTCGGCGTCAGAGCCGAGGCCGAGGAAGTCGGTCGACGTCTGCGCGGTGACCTTGCGCAGCTCGTCGGGGAACACCCCGAGCACGTCCTTGTCGGTGCGCAGGTGCGCGACCTGCTCCGAGCTGAGCTCGGCGGCGAAGCCGTTGGCCGTGACCTGGTACGTCGTGTCGGGCAGCGCGCCGATCTCGTCGGCCAGCCGCTGCTGCTTCTTCTCGAGGTGCTCGATGTACTTCTGGGCGTTCTTCGCATGGGCGTCGAGGCGATTGCCCTTGTCGGGCTTGGTCGCCTCGATGCCGGGCACGCCGCCGTCGTACGTCGCGAGCGCGTCCTCCTTGAGGAGCACGACGTAGCGGCCGTCCTCGGCATCGACGGGGACCAGGGGATTCACCTCCTCCGCGGGTGACGCGTGTGCGGCCGTGGCCGCGGTCGCCGTGAGCGCGAGGGCGAGCGTGAGCGCCGCCGCCGCGCGCGGGAGAGGTCGGATCATCCAATGCCTCCTGTGCGGGATGGGTGTCGCGCGGGCCGTCCGCTCGCGCAGTGGCGCCGAATCTAGCTCACAGGTGTTGCACAGGAACGCGTTTCGGCGCGTCGGCTCACCGGGGATATCCGGGTATGCCGCTGGCGCCCGAGCGTGCCCGAAGGGGGAGTGGCGGCGCGTCAGGAGGGCGCGAGCAGCGCCGCGGCCTCGTTGACCGTGTCGACGAGATGGACGTGCTCCTCCATGGGCCGCCCCTTCGCCAGCGCCCGCAGCAGCGGCCACGCCGGCAGCGTCTCGGTCCAGTGCGAGCGCCCGACGAGCACCATCGGCGCGATGCGGTCCTCGGTGGCGTAGTAGTTCTCGCACGCGTCCTGGAAGATCTCCTGCACCGTGCCGCCCGCGCCCGGCAGGAACACGATGCCGGCATCGCACAGCTCCAGCAGGATCGCCTCGCGCAGCGCGTTGCGGAAGTACTTCGCGATCGCCGTGGCGAACAGGTTCGGCGGCTCGTGGCCGTAGTGCCACGTGGGCACGCCGAGCGAGTCGGCGGGATCGGGGAACCGCGCGATCACGCGCCGCGCGGCGGCCACCCACGCGTCGGCCGAGGGGTGGTACGACGGCACGGCCGAGAGCAGCTCGAGCGCCTCCTCCAGCGCGCTCTCCGGATGGGCCGACAGCCGTGCGCCGAGATTGGCGGCCTCCATCGCGCCCGGCCCGCCGCCCGTCGCGACGGTCAGCCGTGCGCCGAGGAGCCGCCCGAGCCGGGCGGCGTCGGCGTAGCCGGGCTCGCCGCGCGTCAGGGAGTGGCCGCCCATCACCCCGATCAGCCGGCGGCCCCGCACCCACCGCCCGAGCGCGCCGTCGACGCCCTCGTCGTGCAGCGCCCGCGCCAGCGCCGCGTCGGGCGCGGTGCGCTCGTGCTGCCACGCGAACGCGCGGGCGTCGAGGGAGCGCGCGTACGGCTCGGCGTCGTACAGCTCGTCGGCCGTGTACAGCGCGTCGCGGTGCGGGTCGATCGGCGCGGCGTCGACACCCGGCAGCACGAGGGCGCCTCGCCGCTCGTGCCGCTCGGCGTCGCCCGGGGCGAAGCGGCACCCGGCGAACGTCGTGCGCGACGTGTCGCACGCGGCCAGCGCGTCCGACAGCGCACGCAGATCGAGGCCGACGATCCGCCACCCGCGCAGCCTGCGGACGCCGGCCGACAGCCGCTCCTCCAGCTCGGTGAGCGATTCGACCGTGACGACCCTGCCCCGCGTGCGCCTCATCGCGCCCATCCTGGCAGGATCGCCCGCGGCGTGCGCGCGCGCCTGCCCGAGGGCCGTGCCACGCGGGTAGGCTCGCGTGGTGTGCCTGTCGCCAGGGCACGTGACGAAGGGGGCGACATGACGGATGCGGGACTGAGTCGGATCAACGGGCGGGTGATCGGGATCGCGATCGCCGCCGCTCTCGGAGGCTTCCTCTTCGGCTACGACACCTCGGTGATCAACGGAGCCGTCGACGCGCTCTCGGCCGACTTCGCGCTGGACCCGGGCCTGCAGGGCTTCTCGGTGTCGATCGCCCTGCTCGGCGCCGCGCTCGGCGCGTGGTTCGCCGGCAGCATCGCGAACATGTGGGGCCGCGTGCCGGTCATGCTCGTGGCGGCCGCGCTGTTCTTCGTCTCGGCCATCGCCTCGGGCCTGGCCTTCGGCGTGTGGGATCTGATGCTCTGGCGCGCGGTCGGCGGGCTCGGCGTCGGCGCCGCGTCGGTCATCGCGCCGGCGTACATCGCCGAGGTCTCTCCCGCCCGCATCCGCGGCCGCCTCGGCTCGCTGCAGCAGCTGGCGATCGTGCTCGGCATCTTCGCCGCGCTGCTCACGAACGCCGTGCTCGCCGCGACCTCCGGCGGCGCCGCCGAGACTCTGTGGTTCGGGATCGAGACGTGGCGCTGGATGTTCATCGTCGAGGCCGTGCCCGCCGTCGTGTACGGCGTGATGTCGCTGCGCCTGCCCGAGTCGCCGCGCTACCTCGTGCGCAAGGGCGACTACGACAAGGCGTCGCAGGTGCTGCTGGACTTCAGCGGCGAGCCCGACGTGAACAGGAAGATCCAGGAGATCAAGGACTCGCTGCAGAGCGAGAAGCGCGAGTCGCTGCGCGATCTCGTGGGCCCGGCGCTCGGGCTGAAGCCGATCGTGTGGGTCGGCATCCTGCTGAGCGTCTTCCAGCAGTTCGTCGGCATCAACGTGATCTTCTACTACTCGACCACGCTCTGGCGCTCGGTCGGCTTCGACGAGAGCAGCGCGCTCACCACGAGCGTGATCACGTCGGTGACGAACATCGTCGTCACGATCGTGGCGATCCTCCTCGTCGACAAGGTGGGGCGCAAGGCGCTGCTGATCTCCGGATCGCTCCTCATGACGGTCTCCCTCGGCGTCATGGCCGTCGCCTTCTCGTTCGCGACGACCGCCGCCGACGGATCCGTCAGCCTCGGGGCGCCGTGGTCGATCGTCGCGCTCGTGGCGGCCAACCTCTTCGTCGTCGGATTCGGCGCCACGTGGGGCCCGGTCGTCTGGGTGCTCCTGGGCGAGATCTTCCCGAACCGGATCCGCGCGAGCGCGCTCGCCGTGGCCGCCGCCGCGCAGTGGGTGGCGAACTTCGCGATCTCCACGACCTTCCCGTGGCTCAGCAGCATCTCGCTGACCCTCGCCTACGGCCTCTACGCGGGCTTCGCCGCCCTGTCGTTCGTGTTCGTGTGGTTCCGGGTGCGCGAGACGAAGGGCATGGAGCTCGAGGAGATGAAGGCCTGAGCGCCACCCGGCGCGCGCATCCGTGCGGCGCGCCGGGGGTGTCGCTCGGGGCCAGGCGCGGGGCCGCGCTTAGCCTGGGTAGGCCATGATCCGGTTCGAGCACGTCACCAAGCGCTACAAGGGGACCGCCTCACCCGCCCTCGACGATGTCTCGTTCGAGGTCCAGCGCGGTGAGTTCGTGTTCCTCGTCGGCCAGTCGGGATCGGGGAAGTCCTCGTGCCTGCGCCTCATCCTGCGGGAGGGGGTGCCGTCCTCGGGCAGCATCGTCGTGCTGGGGCGCGACACGAAGTCGCTCTCCAACCGGCGCACGCCCTACTTCCGCCGGCACATCGGGTCGGTCTTCCAGGACTTCCGCCTGCTGCCGTCCAAGAGCGTGTTCCAGAACGTGGCGTTCACGCTGCAGGTGATCGGCGCCTCGCGCGCCATGGTGAAGCAGGCCGTGCCCGAGGCGCTCGAGCGCGTCGGCCTGCAGGGCATGGCCAAGCGCATGCCGCACGAGCTCTCGGGCGGCGAGCAGCAGCGTGTGGCGATCGCGCGCGCGCTCGTGAACCGGCCGCAGCTGCTGCTGGCCGATGAGCCGACGGGAAACCTCGACCCCGCCACGTCGACCGACATCATGGAGCTGCTCGCGCAGATCAACGCGTCGGGCACGACGATCGTGATGGCCACGCACGAGGCCGGCTTCGTCGACCGCATGCAGCGACGCGTCATCGAGCTGTCGAACGGGCGCCTCGTGCGCGACGAGCGCCACGGCGGATACGGCGACACGTCTGCGATCCAGCGCCTCGAGCCGCAGATCGAGAAGGGCGCCGCCGCCGTCGCCGCCCTCACGGCGGTGCTCGAGGTGCAGCGCGAGGTCTCGGATCGGCTCGACGCGCAGGGGCGCCCGGCCTCGCCGGCGCCGGCCGCGCAGGCCGCGACCCCGCCGATCCGTCGCGCCCCCGCGCCCCGCGAGCAGGCGCCCCGCGAGCAGGCTCCCCAGGCGCCGGCGCAGACGCAGGCCCAGGCGCCCGCCCCTCAAACCCCGGCGCCCGCCCCCGCCCCCCGGGCGGAGGCGCCGCGTACCCACGTGCCGGGTACGCACGTGCCGCGGCCCACGCAGCCCGCGGCGCCGCCGGCCCCCACGCCGCCGCGCCCGCCGCCGGCCCGGCGCGCCCCGCGGAGCCGCCCCGTGTCGCGCCGATCCCGCCCGCGCGCCCCGCCGGGTCCGATGCGGGAGGCGAGGACGATCCGCTGCCGCCCGACGTCACGAAGGCGCGGCAGCGCCCCGTCGCCGAGCAGGCCGAGCGGGTCGCCGAGCTCGGCTTCGCCGAGCGGCTGGGGCTCGGGCGTGACGACGAGGACGAAGTGGGGCCGACGGCATGAGACTCGGACTGATCCTCGGCGAGGTCCTCACGGGGCTCCGCCGCAACGCGTCGATGGTCGTCTCGGTCGTGCTCGTCACGTTCGTCTCGCTGACCTTCGTGGGCGCCGCGATCCTGATGCAGGCGCAGATCGGCACGATGCGCGAGTACTTCCAGGACCGCGCGCAGATCGAGATCTACCTGTGCTCGACCCTGTCCACGCAGGAGACCTGCCTGGAGGGCGCCGCGACGGAGGAGCAGACCGCGGCCGTCGAGGCGGAGCTGCGCTCCGACACGCTGTCGTCGGTGATCCAGCGCTTCACCTACATCTCCGCTGAGGAGGCGCACGCGTCGTTCACCGAGAACTTCCCCGATCAGGCGAATCTGCTCACCCCCGAGCAGACGAACGCGTCGTTCCGCATCACGCTGGTGAACCCGGAGGACCCCCGCAACGCGGACGTGCTCGTGGAGGCGTTCTCCGGCATCGCGGGCGTCGAGGGGGTGACGAACCAGATCGAGCATCTCGAGCCGCTGTTCGCCGCGCTCACGATCGCGACGTACATCGCCGTGGGCATCGCGGCGCTCATGCTCATCTCCGCCGTGCTGCTCATCGGCACGACCATCCGCTTGTCGGCCTACGCCCGGCGCCGCGAGGTCGGCATCATGCGCCTGGTGGGCGCGTCGAACCGCTTCATCCAGACGCCGTTCGTGCTCGAGGGCGTCGTCGCGGCGTTCCTGGGCGCCGCGCTCGCGAGCGTCGCCGTGCTGCTGATGGTCCGCTTCGGCGTCGACGGCTATCTCGCCACCAGCATGGGCACCGTGCCGTGGGTGGGCATGGGCGAGGCGTGGCTCGTCGTCCCCGTCATCATCGCGCTCGGCGTCGTGCTGGCCGCAGCCTCGGCCGGCTTCGCGATCCGCCGCTGGCTGCGCGCCTGATCCAGTAGACTGGAACGCTGCCCGTCATCCGGCGGGCGGCGTTCGAGGTGCCGGATCGCGGAAGGGCGGGTGTCGCATGCCGAAGGAGAAGGGCGAGAAGGTCATCGCCCTCAATCGCCGTGCCCGCCACGAGTACACGATCGAGAAGACCTACGAGGCCGGACTGGTGCTGCAGGGCACCGAGGTGAAGTCGTTGCGCGAGGGCCACGCCAACCTCACCGACGGCTACGCGTACATCGACCGCGGCGAGGCCTTCCTCGACCAGGTGAGCATCCCGCAGTACTCGAACGGCACGTGGACGAATCACTCGGCCAAGCGCATCCGCAAGCTGCTGCTGCACAAGGACGAGATCGCCAAGCTCGCGCGCAAGGCGGCCGAGGGCGGCTACACGCTCGTGCCCATGAAGCTGTACTTCGTCGACGGCCGCGCCAAGGTCGAGATCGCGGTGGCCAAGGGCAAGACGCAGTACGACAAGCGCCAGACGCTGCGCGAGCGCCAGGACCGCCGCGAGGCTGAGCGCGCCATGCGCCTGCGCAACCGCGTGGGGGAGTGACCCACAGGCATCCGTGCCACCCCGCGCCGCGCGCCTACGATCGCACCGATCGGATGGGCGAGCCGCGGGAGGGGCGATGGATCCGGCCTCGGTCGCGCTGGGCGCGGCGTACCTGGCGTTCGGCGCCGGCGGCCTCGCGCTGATCCGCACCGACCTGGCCGAGCACCGGCTGCCGAACGCCATCATGCTGCCGACGACGGGCGTCGTCGCGGCGTTGCTCGTCGTCGCCGCGCTGCTGGCGGGGCGCACGTCCGCCATCGGGGGCGGCGCGGCGGGCGCGCTGCTGCTGGGTGGCTTCTACGCCGCGCTGTGGATCGCCGGCCGCGACAGCGGCGGGATGGGCGGCGGCGATGTCAAGCTCGCGCTGCTGGTGGGGCTGTTCCTCGGCTGGCACGGCTGGGCCGCGCTCGCGCTGGGCGCGGCGGCCGGATTCCTCGCGGGCGGCGTGGTCGCGGTCGCGCTCGTCGCCGCCGGTCGCGCCGACGCGCGCACGCGGATCGCGTTCGGTCCGTTCATGCTCCTCGGCGCATGCATAGGGCCCCTCGTGGGCTGACGCAAGGGCGGGCGACGCCGCGCGGCGGACGCTAGCCTGGCCCCATGGGGGCGCTGATCGGCATCTGGAATCGCGTGCTGGCGTGGGCGCTGCAGAGGCGGCTCGTCCGATCGCTGCTGCTCTACTCCGAGAGCAACGGGCCGGTGCTGGCGGCGAGCGTGACCTACCGGGCGCTCTTCGCACTGTTCGCGGCGGTGCTGCTGGGGTTCTCCGCCGCGGCGATCTGGCTCTCCGGCCGCCCGGAGCTGTGGAGCGCGCTCGTGGCCGGCGTCGACAACGTCATCCCCGGCCTCATCGGCGACGGCGGGGTGATCGACGCGAGCGAGCTGCAGGAGGCGCCGGGCGCCATCACGGTGGCGGGCGTGATCGCGGTCGTCGCCCTCGTGGGCGCGGCGATCGGGGCGATCACGACGCTGCGCACCGCGATCCGCGTGATGGCGGGCACGGAGAACGCGACGACCTCGCCGATCCTGCTCGCCCTGCGCGACCTGCTGTTCGCACTGGCCGTGGGCGTGCTGCTCCTCGCCTCGGTCGTCGTGACGTTCCTCGGATCGGCGTTCGTGACGACCGTGCTCGATTGGGTGGGCCTCGGCTCCGATCTCACCGCGGCCGTCGTGACGCGCCTGGTCACGATCGCGGTGACCTTCGCGCTCGACGCGGTGATCATCGCGCTGCTGTTCGCGCTCCTGTCGGGCACGCGCCCCTCGCGGCGGGCGCTGGCCGCCGGCGCCCTCGTGGGCGCCACGGGACTCGTCGTGCTGCAGCAGCTCTCCGGGCTCTTCGTCGGCGGCGCCGACTCGAACCCGCTGCTCACCTCGTTCGCCTCGCTCATCGCGCTGCTGCTGTGGCTGAACTTCTCGGCGCAGGTGATCCTCATCGCATGCGCGCATGTCATCACGACCATGGCGGAGGAGCGCGATCGCGTGGGGGAGCGCTACGGCGCCACGACGCTCGCGCAGCGCAAGGTGCGCAGCGCCGAGCGGGAGGTGCGCATCGCCACGGCGGCGCTGCGCACGGCCAGGGAACAGGAGAGCGCGGAGCGCGAGGCGAACGCGGCGCGTGAGGCATGACGCGCGCGGGCGCAACCCCCGCGCGCCGCGCGGAGGCCGGGGGTAGGCTCGGCCCATGGCCATCGCACGACTGAACGGCGGACCCCTCGACGGACAGGTCCTGCCCCTGGATTCCACCGACCAGGACCAGCTGATCATGCCCTACGCGGAGGGTCAGCTCGTCTACCGGCGCGAGGGCGACGCGGAGAACACCGGCGAGGGCGACGGGCCCACCGAGGTGGAGTTCCGCTACGCCCAGGAGCTGAACGACATCGACTCGACGGACGACGACGAGCCGAAGGCGGCCGACCGCTGAGACGCTAATCCAGCGGGAAGCCGAGATCAGCGAGGACGCGGTCGAGCCGCACCGCCTCGCCCAGGTACTCCCGCGACGCCAGCCGTGCGCGGTGCCGTTGCGTCCACGTGCCCACGGGGCGCCCCTGTGCGTCCTCGTGCGCGGAGAAGAAGCGGTCGTAACGCGCGATCTTCTCCTCCTCGCCGTCGATCGAGTAGGTCTCGTGGTGCAGCACGACGGACGGGGGCAGGCGCGGACGCACCTCGGTGTACGGAGGCGCCTCGTAGCCGAGGCAGAGCCCGAAGGCCACCCAGGCGCGCGGCGGGAGCTCGAGGATCCGCGCCACCGCGCGGGAGTCGTTGCGCAGGTTCCCGATGTAGCACGTGCCGAGCCCGAGCGTCTCGGCCGCCACGACCACGCCCTGGGCGAAGATGCCGCAGTCGATCGCGGCCGTCACGAAGGTCGTGAGCCGGGGGATCGCCCACAGGTCGGTCCCCGTGCGCTCGCCCACCCGGGTCGCCCTGGACAGGTCCACGACGAAGCAGAGCACGACGGGCGCTTCCTTCACGAACGGCTGCGTCGCGATCCTGGCCAGCCGCGCCTTGCGTGACGGATCGCGCACGGCGACGACCGAGACGAGCTGCATGTTCGATGAGGTGGCGGCCGACTGCCCGGCCGCCACGAGCGATTCGACTGCTCCCTCCGGCAGGGCGCGCGCGGTGTCGTAGCGGCGAACCGACCGGTGGCGCAGCATGACGTCCATGGTCTCGTTGAGGGCGTCCCCGGCCTCGTGTGCGAATCCCGCGTAGCGTCGCGTGAGACGGTCAGACAGCCTGTCGTCGGATTCCGAGGCTGCGGAGCGCTCGTGATCGCCGGGCGTGCGGTGCATAGGGTGCACCCCTATGCCGCGGTCACGGCGAGCGACTCCTCGGCGAAGTGGCAGGCCGCGACGCGGCTTCCCGCGTCGCCCGCGGGTCGGCGCAACGGCGGCTGCTCCTGCCGGCACACGTCGCGTGCCAGGGGACAGCGCGGGTTGAAGCGGCATCCGCTCGGCGGGTCGATGGGGGAGGGCGGCTCGCCCTGCAGCACCTGGCGGCGCGTCAGCCGGCCGCGTTCGGAGCGGCTCGCGGCGGGCACGGCCGACAGCAGCGCCCTGGTGTACGGATGCGATGGCCGCTCGTACACATCATCGGTGCCGCCCTGCTCGACGATCCGACCCAGGTACATCACGGCGATGCGGTCCGCGATGTGCCGCACGACCGACAGGTCGTGCGCGATGAAGACGATCGCGACGTCGAGCCGCTCCCGCAGGTCGCTCAGCAGGTTGACCACCTGCGCCTGGACCGACACGTCGAGCGCGGAGACGGGCTCATCGCAGATCAGGACGGCAGGATCGAGCGCGAGCGCGCGGGCGATCCCGATCCGCTGGCGCTGACCGCCCGAGAACTGGTGCGGGTAGCGCGCCGACATGTCGGGGGACAGGCCCACGAGCGAGAGCAGCTCGGCGACGCGCGCCTCGCGCTCTCCGCGGGTCCCGATGCCGGCCGCGGCGAGCGGCTCCGCGATGATGTCGCCGACCGTCATCCGCGGGTTCAGCGAGGTGTAGGGGTCCTGGAAGATCATCTGCACGCCACGGCGCAGGAGCTTGCGGTCGCTCATGCGGCCGCGCGTCACGTCCTCGCCTCGGAAGGCGAGCGTGCCGCCGTCGGGGGTGTCGAGGCCCACGAGCAGTCGCGCGAGCGTCGACTTGCCGCACCCGGACTCGCCCACGACCCCGAGCACCTCGCCCGGACGCAGCTCGAGATCCACGCCCGCCACCGCGGACACGCGCGTGCGCCGGAGTCCGCCGCCCACCGTGAAGGTGCGCTCGAGCCCACGGGCGGCGAGGATCGGCGCGGGAACGCCGGGGACGGTGTGATCAGGCGAAGGCGACATCGAGAAGCTCCTCAGTGCGATGACAGGCGGAGGCCCGCGCGCCGTCCACGTCCTCCAGGGCCGGGTCCTGTGCGCGGCAGAGCTCGACGGCCAGCGGGCACCGCGGATGGAAGGCGCATCCCTTCGGGAGCTGCGCGGGGCTCGGCGGGGAACCGGGGATCGTGTACAGCCGCTCACGGCCGCCGGCGGTCTGGGGAACCGAGCGCAGCAGCGACTCGGTGTACGGATGGGAGGGACGGGTGAGGATGCGATCCGCGTCCCCCGTCTCGACGATGCGCCCGGCGTACATGACGGCGAGGCGGTCGGCGACCTCCATCACGACGCCGAGATCGTGCGTGATCAGCAGCACGCCCATGCCGAGCTCCCGTCGCAGGCGATCGAGCAGGTCGAGCACCTGCGCCTGGACGGTGACATCGAGCGCGGTGGTCGGTTCGTCCGCGATGAGCAGGTCGGGCTCCAGGGCGATCGCCATGGCGATGAGGATGCGCTGGCGCATCCCGCCCGAGAACTGGTGTGGGTAGGCGTCGACGCGCGAGCCGGGTGAGGGGATCCCCACCAGTCCGAGCAGCTCCACCGCGCGCGCCCTGGCCTGGCGCTGGCTGACGTCGCGGTGGGCGCGGATCAGCTCGGTGATCTGGTCGCCGATCGTGAGCACGGGGTTCAGGGCCGAGAGGGCGTCCTGCAGCACCAGGCTCATCCGGTCTCCTCGCAGGCGCCTGCGCTGCTCGGGATCGGCCCTGAGCAGGTCCGTCCCCAGGAACGACAGCCGCTCCGCCGTCACCTCCGCATTCTCGTCGAGCAGCCCCATCACGGCGCGGGTGGTGACGGACTTGCCCGATCCCGATTCGCCCAGCAGCGCGACGAACTCGCCGCGGGAGACGCTCAGATCGACGTCCCGCACGGCGCGGACGTCCCGCCCTCCCGAGCGCAGTGTCACGGACAGTCCCGACACCTCGAGCAGAAGGCCCTGGCGCGGCTCGTCAGTCGGTTCCATGTCGCCATGATGACAGACGAGTGTCAGCGCATTGTTTCGCCGACGTAAACTGTGCGCCGGTTTCTCGCATTACGCTTGACTTCACTGCCGGAATCTCCCATGTTGAATCCAGCCGCTCAAGACGGGCGTGCCTCCTCCGCACCACGCCGAACGAGAAACGGAGAGCGTCAGATGCTCGAACCCTCCGAGAACTACCAGGGGTACAAGGCGTACCAGTACCTCGAAGCGGGCAAGGACTACCGCGACATCCCGCTCGCCAAGCAGGTCGGCCGCGTGCCGGCGTACCAGGGGCTGAACCTCAGCGACGAGCAGCGCGCGCGCACCGAGCGCCTGCTGCGGAACGAGATCGTCATCTCGCTCCACGAGCACGTGCAGGTGTTCCCCGAGGACATGGGAGACCTGCGCCAGTACATCCGCCAGGGACGCGAGCACACCGGATACGAGGGCCTGTCGCGCTCCGGCATGACGGCGGTGTTCGACAACGGCATGGACGGCACCTGCTGCATCTCGAGCGACGCCGGCTGGAAGTACCAGGACGTCCTCTTCGACCTGGGTGTGCGCATGGCCGACCTCGCCCACCAGGACTACGTCATCAAGGGCGAGAGCCTGAAGGACATCCGCCACGCGGCAGAGACCGGCAAGATCGCGCACGTCTTCGCTCTCGAGGCGGCGACGATGATCGAGAACGAGGTCGACCGGCTCGACGTGCTCTACGGATTCGGCGTTCGTCAGATGGGCATCGCCTACTCCGAGGCGAACACACTCGGATCGGGCCTGAAGGAGCGCGGCGACGGCGGACTGACGTACTTCGGCGAGCGCGCCGTCGAGCGGATGAACAAGCTGGGCATCGCGATCGACATCTCGCACTCGGGCGACCGCACCTGCCTCGACGTCATCAGGACGTCGGCCAAGCCCGTGTTCATCACCCACGCCGGAGCGCGCTCCGTGTGGCCGACCAGCCGCATGAAGACGGACGAGACGATCGTCGAGTGCGCCAAGCGCGGCGGCGTCATCGGCATCGAAGCGGCGCCGCACACCACGATCTCGCCGCAGCACCCGAAGCACTCGCTTCTGTCCGTCATGGATCACTTCCAGTACTGCGTGGATCTCGTGGGGATCGATCACGTCAGCTTCGGCCCGGACACGCTCTTCGGCGATCACGTCGGGCTGCACGACGCGTTCTCGTCGAACCTCTCCCTCGGCCAGGCGCACGCCAACGTCGACTACGAGAAGCAGCCCTACATCGACGGGATCGAGAACCCGGCGGAGGCGTTCTACAACATCATCGGCTGGCTCGTGGAGCACGACTACTCCGACGACGAGATCCGCAAGGTCGTCGGCGGCAACACGATGCGGGTCCTCGAGGAGGTGTGGGTCTGATGAAGACTCTTCGTATCGCCGTCACGACCGCGGTCGCGGCCCTGGCGGTCGGCCTGACCGCGTGTGCACCGAGCGCACCGCAAGCGGGCGGCTCGACGGGTGAGGGCGGCGGGCCGACCGATGAGACGCTCACCATCGCCACCACCACCGACGTGGTGAACTTCAACCCGGTGCTCGGCAACAGCCGCAGCGATCAGTGGGTCACGGGTCTGATGTACCCGAAGCTGCTGTCGATCGCCGACGACGGCTCGAAGGAGGCGGAGATCGCCGTCGACTGGGGCTACATCGACGAGGACACCGGGTACTACGAGATCCTCCCCGACCTCACGTGGAGCGACGGCGAGCCGTTCACCGCCGAGGACGTGGCCTGGACGTACAACACCGTCAAGCGGGATCAGCCGGCGGGAACGTTCTACGGACAGCTCGGCAACTTCGAGTCGATGACCGCCGTGAGCGATACGCGCGTGGAGGTCGAGCTCGTCAACCCCGACACGTCGCTGATCGACGAGATCGGCTTCTGGGGCGTGATCGTGCCGAAGCACGTCTTCGAGCCGCACGGCAGCATCGCCGAGTTCGCGAACGACGGCAGCGACGGCGGATGGGTGGGATTCGGTCCCTACATCCTCACGGACATGCAGATCGGGCAGCACTACACGATGGAGCGCGTGGAGTCGTATCCGCTCGTGGAGGGCGGGGTGCCGGGGCCGGCCAAGGTGGTCTACCGCGTCTACCCCGACGTCAACACGGAGCTCCTGGCGCTGCAGAGCGGCGAGGTCGACGTCGTGGCGAACTCGCTCCCGCCCACGCAGGTGGAGCAGATGCGCGGCACCGACGGCGTCGAGGTCGTCGAGGCCGCCGGCCTAGGGTACGCGCACATGGTCTACAACATGGAGCGCGAGCCGCTGAAGGATGTCCGCGTCCGGCAGGCGCTCGCGCACGCCGTGGACTACGAGGCGATCCGGCAGGTGGTGCTGCAGGGGCAGGCGGTGTCGACCGGCTCCAGCCCGCTCATGCCGGTGCTGGCCGACTACCACGACCCGTCGCTCACCGAGTACGAGTTCGACGTCGAGCTGTCGCGATCGCTCATGGAGGAGGCGGGCTACACCGCCGACGCCGACGGCATGTTCGACGTCAGCTTCGACCTCATCTACTCGCTGCAGGATCCCGTCACGGCCCAGTGGGCGCAGATGGTGCAGGACAGCTCGGCCGAGGCCGGCATCCGCATCGAACTCGTCGGGTCCGAGCGGAACACGTACCTCGCCCAGACCAATGAGGGCGATTACGACATCTATGCCGGCAACTTCGCCATCATGGACGATCCGATCCTGAACTTCTCCCTGTCCTACCTGCCGGGAGGTGCCATCAACTACACGCATGTCGACGATCCCGAGCTCAATGAGCTGATCGCGGCCGGCACGGTCGAGCAGGACAAGGACGCCAAGATCGAGATCATGCGCGAGGCGGCGGCGATCGTCCACGAGGAGGTCTACGACAACATCATGTACACGCAGAACCTCTACTTCGCGCACAGCTCCGAGTGGACGGGATTCGTCTCCAAGCCGAGCGAGCTGCTGTCGATCGTCAATCCGGTGTCCATCGCCAGCGCGACGCTGGCCGGCTGACCCGCGCCGCGGTCTGAGAAAGGTCTGACGTGTCTCGAGGGCTGTTTCTGCTGCGCCAGCTGGGCAGAGGCGTGTTCACGGTGTGGTTCGCCGTCACCGTCACGTTCCTGCTGCTGCGCATCCTCCCCGGTGATCCCGCGCTCGCTCTCGCGAGCCCGAACATGACCGAGGAGATCCGTCAGACCGTCCTCACCCAGTACGGGCTCGACCAGCCGCTGATCATCCAGTACGGGCTGTACATGTGGCAGCTGCTGCAGGGGAACCTCGGGGTGAGCTTCACCCAGTCCATCCCGGTCACCGACGTTCTCCTGCAGCGGCTGCCCTGGACGCTGCTGCTGGCGCTGACGGCGCTGGCCCTCACCGTGATCGTCGGCATCCCGCTCGGCGTGGCGGCCGCGTCGCGCCGCGGCGGGGTCACGGATCGGTTCGTGCAGGTGCTGGGGGTGACCGGGCAGTCGCTGTTCGTGCCGAGCGTCGGCATCCTGCTGCTGCTGTTCTTCGGACGCACGCTGGGCTGGTTCCCGATCGGCGGCGCGTACGAGCAGGGCGTGTACGGACTGGAGTGGTACGGCTCGGTGGCGCATCACCTCGTGCTGCCGGCGGTCTCCCTCATGCTCGTGCAGGTCGGGTCGTATGTGCTCACGATGCGCTCCACGCTGCTGGAGACCCTCGGCGAGGACTACATCACGCTGGCGAAGGCCAACGGGCTGCGCTACCGGCGCATCCTGTGGAAGCACGCGCTGCGCAACGCGCTGCTCCCGACGACGACGCTCATCGGGCTGCAGCTCGGGTTCCTCGTCGGGGGAGCCGTGCTCACAGAGTCGGTCTTCGCGTACCCCGGCGTGGGCCGGGGGATCTACGAGGCGGTCACGCAGCTCGACTTCCCCGTCCTGCAGGGGGCCTTCCTCATGCTCGCGATCACGGTGGTGGTCGCGAACATGATCACCGACATCATCTACGGCTATCTCGACCCGAGAGTGAAGACGTCATGACCGCCGCACCCCTCACCCTGCCGGACATCGCGGCCGAGCCGGTCGCGACCGAGAACGAGCGCGCGAGCGCGCACACCTGGAGGGTCTTCCGCCGCGACTGGCTCGGGATGGGATCGCTCGCCATCATGTTCCTGCTCGTCGCAGTGGCCGTCGCGGCGCCGCTGCTCGCCCCGTATCCCGGCGGGTACGGCACCGACGTTCTGCAGCCCCCCTCGGGTGCGCACTGGCTCGGCACCGACGCGCTCGGGCGCGATGTGTACGGCGAGCTCGTCTGGGGAACCCAGCAGAGCCTGCTCGTCGCCGCGGCGGCTTCGGCGATCGCGATCCTCTTCGGGACCATCATCGCCGTGGTGGGGGCCTACTTCCGCAGGCTCGACGGGATCATCGGCGTGCTCGTCGATCTGACGCTCTCGCTGCCCGTCCTGCCGCTCATGATCCTGATCGCGGCGCTCGTGGGACCGAGCACGCAGACGATCATCCTCGTCGTCGCGGCGTTCTCATGGCCCGAGGTGACGCGGCTCGTGCGCTCCCAGGCGCTCACCGTGGTCGACCTGCCGTACGTCGACGCTGCCCGGCTCATGACGACATCGCCGTGGTGGATCATCACCCGGCATCTGCTTCCCGCGGTCACCCCGGTCATCGTCGTCTCGGTCGTCGTCACCGCCTCGCGCGCCGTCATCTCGGCGGCGGGGCTCGCCTTCCTCGGTCTCGGCGACCCGACGACGTGGTCGTGGGGCCGCATCCTCTACGAGGCGCAGCAGGCCGGGGCGATGGTGAGCGCATGGTGGCTCACGCTGTTCCCGTCCATCGCCATCCTCCTGCTCGTGCTGTCGGCCACCCTCGTCTCCATCTCGTACAACGACGCTCGCAACCCCCGCAACCGTGGGCGATAGGACGGACATGGACGACCGCACCGGCACCGACGTGTTCGACCAGCGCCTCGACCCCTCGTTCTACGAGCGCGTGCAGGGACGCGTCGCCGGCATGATCGAGAGCGAGGACCTCGACGCGCTCCTGACCGACGACCCGGAGGACGTGGCCTACCTGACGGGCTTCTTCCACCACCCCTCGGAGCGCCCCGTCGCGGTGTGGCTCGACCGGACGGGCACGTGCGTGCTGCTCGTCCCGCAGCTCGAGCGGGAGTACGCGGCCGCTCAGCGCGCACGTGCCGAGGTGGTCGCGTTCGAGGAGTATCCCGGCGTGGTCCCGCCCTTCCGTGCGCTGTCGGATGCCGTGGGCGGGGCCGGGGGTCGCATCGGCTTCACGACGCAGATGACGCACCAGCGGCGCGCCGCCGCCGAGGCGGAGCTCGGGGGGACGTTCGTGCCCACCGAGCTCGTCTCCAGAGCGCGCTTCGTCAAGTTCGCCGAGGAGATCGCGCTCCATCGCGAGGCCGCCAGGGTCACGGACCGCATGCTCGCGGCGGGTGTCGCGCTCGTGCGCGAAGCCCTCGCCTCGGGCGGCGCCCTTCCGACGGAGGCGGAGCTCACCGCCCATGTCGTGGCCACGGGCACCGGCATCATGTACGCCGAGCACCGGAACGTCGTGGTGGTCACGCCGCTCGCGGGAGGGCTCGTCTACGCCGGTGAGAACTCCTCCTATCCGCATGGCCTGCCCTCCGCGAGGCGGCTGCGCGACGGCGACACCTTCATGCTCTCGCTCGGATGCGCGGTGGGCGGTCGCTTCGTGGAGGGGGAGCGGACCTTCGTGATCGGCACTCCGAGCGACGAGCAGCGCCGCTACCACGACGCCGTGGCGGCGGCCCAGCGGAGGGGCGCCGAGGTGCTGCGCCCGGGGCTCGAGGGGCGGCAGGCGAACGACGCGTGCCTGGACGTCATCCGCCGCGCGGGCATCGGCGGGTACCTGCGACATCGTCAAGGGCACGGCATCGGCCTGGGCATGCACGAACCGCCCTGGCTCGAGGACGGCGACGCGACCGTGATCGAGGAGGGGATGATCTTCTCGAACGAGCCGGGCATCTACATCCCCGGGCACGCCGGCTATCGCATCAGCGACAGCATGCTCATCACCGCCACCGGGGCGGAGTCGCTCACGACCTATCCGCGCGACCTCGCGTCGTGCACCATCGCGCTCTAGCGCACACGTCCGGGGCCGAGAGCGGCCCCAGTCAGGAGGAGCCATGTCATCCGCACCCGTCTCGCCCGAGTTCGCCGCGGCGGACACCGACTTCCAGTACGTCGAGGTCAACGGCAACCGGCTGGCCGTCGAGGTGCTCGGCCCCAGCGGCGCGCCGGTGATCATCGCGCACCACGGCGCGCCGGGGCTGGGTTCCCGGGCGGAGCCGCGCGCGAGCTTCGGGCGTCTCGCCGACCAGTACCGCGTCGTCGTCTTCGATGCCCGCGGCAGCGGTGCCAGCGAGGGCAAGGGCCCCTACACGCATGAGCAGTGGGCCGCCGACATCGACGGCCTCCGTGAGTGGATCGGCGCCGACCGGATCGCCATGGTCGGCGGCTCCTACGGTGGATTCATGGCCATGGAGTACACGATCCGCTATCCCGAGCGCGTGGCCGCCATGGTCCTGCGCGACACCTCGGCCGACAGCAGCAACCGGCACCTCTCCCGCGAGAACGCGCTGCGCAGCGAGCGTGTGACGGTGGACATGGAGATGTTCGACCGGATCGACACCGGCACCGTGCGCGACGATGACGACCTCCGCGCGTGCTGGCGCGAGATCCTGCCGCTCTACGACTACGTGTACGATCCGGCGGCCGTCGAGCGCAAGGTCGAGGCCACGCCCTACCGCTATGAGGCCCACAACTTCGCCTTCGCCCACAACCTGCCCTCGTACGATCTGAAGCCCCAGCTCCCGTCCGTGTCTGTGCCGACGCTGATCACCGTCGGGCGGACGGACTGGATCACGCCGGTATCCTGCTCGCAGACGATTCACGAGTTGATCCCGGACAGCGAGCTCGTCGTGTTCGAGAAGTCGGGTCATTCGCCGCAGATCGAGGAGGCTGAGGCTTGGACCGACACGGTGCGCGGATTCCTCAACCGCGTGTACCCCGTGTGAACGGGTGAGCGGCATCACCATGGGGGGATTTCCGGCGGGAGCGCTCGACGAGCTGGACCGCAAGATCGTCGTCGCGCTGCAGCACGACGGGCGGGCGAGCTGGACGTCTGTCGCGGCATTCGCGGGCGGCTCGGTGTCGACGGTGGCGCGGCGAGGTCAGCAGCTGATCTCGGCGGGCATCGTGACGGTCGGGGCGATCCCGACGCTCGGCAGCGAGGGGCCGGTGCAGTCGTTCATCGTGCGGATCAACACGACGCCCGGCCAGCAGGCGCGCGTCGCGGAGCGCCTCATCCGAAGCCCATACGTCCGCTTCCTGACCCTCGTCACGGGCAAGCACGACATCGTCGCGGAGGTGGTCGTGCCGAGCGACCGTGGACAGATCCCGCACAGCATGATGGAGCTCCAGCAGACCGAGGGCATCGAGCGCTGGCGCAGCGATCTGCTCACGCACACCTACAAGGTCTCCTTCGACTGGGGTCGTCAGCTCTACGAGCAGGACGCGTCGCCGACCCCGCCGGATCACCTCATGCCCCCGCCGAACACCTGTGAGCCCGCGCACTTCGACGAGGTCGACCGCGTGATCCTGGCCGAGCTGCGCCACGACGGCAGGGCGACGTTCCAGGCGCTCGGTCAGAAGCTCGGCATGAGCGAATCGAGCGTGCGCCGCCGTGTGGATCGGATGCGGGCGGACGGATGCCTCACGATCGTCACCTCCGTCCCGTCCTTCGCGCTCGGGATGGGCGCCGAGACGTGGATCCAGCTCCGGGTCGAGCCCGCGAGGATCAACGAGGTCGCCGAGCAGCTCGGCCGACACGTCGCCGTGCGGTTCCTGGCGGCGGGGCTGGACGAGAACTCGCTGTTCTGCGAAGTGATCCTGCCCTCGACAGAGCGGCTTCACGATTTCGTCGCCGACACGATGGGCAAGCTGCCGGGTGTGCGGGGCTGGTCGGCCTACATGGAGCTCGTGTTCCTCAAGCGGGGCTTCATGGAGACGAGGTGGTGGCGGTCGCAGTTCGGTCTCGAGGCGTAGTCTGGCGCTATGACGGAACCGACGCGCTTCGTCGAGGTCGAGCGCAAGTTCGACGTGGACGCCGGCACCCCGGTGCCGGACTGGACGGGAGTGCCCGGCGTGGCCGCGGTGACGCCGGGGGAGGAGCGCCACCTCGACGCGCTGTACCTCGACACGGCCGACCTCGCGCTCGGCCGCGCCGGCGTGGCGCTGCGCCGGCGCACCGGCGGGCCCGATGCCGGCTGGCACATCAAGGGGCCGCTCGTGGACGGCGCTCGCGTGGAGCTCGGCTGGCCCCTCGGCGAGGGAGACGAGGTGCCCGACGCCGTGCGCGCCGAGATCGCGCAGTGGACCACCGCGCCGCTGGAGCCGCTCGCGCGGATCGTGAACGACCGCACCGCCTACGAGCTGCGGGACGCGCACGGCGCGACCCTGGCGGAGTTCGTCGACGACCACGTGCGCACGACCGATCTGCGCGCGGGAGACGAGCGCGAGTGGCACGAGTGGGAGATCGAGCTCGGCCCCGCCGCGCCGGCGGACCGCGCGGCGCGCGAGGCCTTCTTCGCCGCGGTGGCGGAGGCGGCGCTGGCCGCCGGCGCCCGCGGCGCCTCGTCGGCCTCGAAGCTCGCCCGCGCCCTCGGCCGCTGATCCGCCGACGACAAAGGGCCCGGCTCCAAGGATCCGGGCCCTTTGTGCGTCTGGCTGGCTCACATGTTGATGAAGTGACCCTGGAGGCCGTGGAAGCCCTCCTGCAGCGTCTCCGAGAGCGTCGGGTGCGTGTGCACGTTGCGGGCGGCCTCGACGGCCGTGAGGTCCCACTTCTGCGCGAGCGTGAGCTCGGGCAGCAGCTCCGAGACGTCGGGGCCGACCATGTGGCCGCCGATGAGCTCGAGGTGCTCGGCGTCGGCGATGAGCTTGACGAAGCCGATCGGCTCGCCCAGGCCGTTGGCCTTGCCGTTGGCGCTGAAGGGGAACTTCGCGACCTTGATCTCGCGGCCCTCGGCGCGCGCCTGCTCCTCGGTGAGGCCGAAGCTGGCCACCTGCGGCGAGCAGAACGTGGCGCGCGGCATCATGCGGTAGTCGCCCAGCGTCTGGGTCTCGGCCTTCGCGATCGTCTCGGCGGCGACCACGGCCTGCGCCTCGGCCACGTGGGCCAGCTGCAGCTTGGCGGTCACGTCGCCGATGGCGTAGATGCCGTCGACGTTCGTGCGCATGAAGTCGTCGATCTCGATCGCGCCGCGCTCCGTGAGCTTCACGCCCGTCTTCTCGAGGCCGAAGCCCTCGACGTTGGGGGCGAAGCCCACCGACATGAGCACCTTGCCGGCCGTGATCTCGCCCGGCTGGCCGTCGCGGGTCTCGTACGTGACGCGCACCGACGATCCGCTGTCCTCGACGGTCTTGACCGCGGTCGAGGTGAGGATGTCGATGCCGTACTTCTTGTACTGCTTCTGGATCTCCTTCGAGACCTCCGCGTCCTCATTGGGGAGGGCGCGGTCGAGGAACTCGATGATCGTCACCTTGACGCCGTAGTTCGACAGCACGTAGGCGAACTCCATGCCGATCGCGCCGGCGCCGACGATCACGATCGACTCGGGCAGCTCGCGCGAGAGGATCTGCTCCTCGTACGTGACGACGTTCTCGCTCAGCTCGACGCCCGGCAGCAGGCGCACCTTCGAGCCCGTGGCGATGATCACGTTCTCGTACGTGATCTCCTCGGTGGACCCGTCGGACTTCGCCACCGAGATGGCCTTCGGTCCCGTGAAGGTGCCGCGACCCTCGTACTCGGTGACCTTGTTCTTCTTCATGAGGTAGTGGATGCCCTTGACGTGCGTCTCGGCGACCTTGCGGCTGCGGTCGAACGCCGCGCCGAAGTCGAACGAGACCTCGCCGGAGATGCCGAAGAAGTCCGCCTTGTGCGTGAAGGTGTGCGCCACCTCCGCGTTCTTCAGCAGCGACTTCGAGGGGATGCAGCCGACGTTGAGGCACACACCGCCCCAGTACTTCTCTTCGATGATCGCGACCGAGAGCCCGAGCTGTGCGCCGCGCACGGCTGCGACGTATCCGCCGGGGCCCGCGCCGAGGATGACGAGGTCGTAGTGAGCCATGGCTTCAGCCTATCGCCCGGCGGGCGGCGCGTCGTCCGCGTCGTCGGTGCGATCGCGTCGGGCACGCGCGACGAGGATCGCCACGAGGGCGCCGCCGCCGGCGGCCAGCAGCAGGCCGCCGATGATCCACGGCAGGTTGGGCACGAAGCCGTCGCCGTCGGCCGGGGTCCCGTCGGCGGGATCGGGCGTGGCACTCGGCACGGGCGTCGCCGTCGCGGCATCCGACTCGTCCGGCGTCTGCGGGGTCTGCGTGGGCTCGGGGCTCGGCTGCGGCGCGCTCGGGGCGGCGACGCTGAACGAGAAGGTGCCGTCGATCGGATGCCCGTCGCTCGAGACCACGCGCCACGTCACCGCGTACTCCCCGGCCTCCGCCGCCTCGGCCAGCGGCACGGTCACGACGGCGCCGTCGACCACGGGATCCCCGGCGGTCGCGTCGGCACCCGAGGGCGAGAGGACCTGCACGGCCGTGCCGTCGCCCGCGTCGATGAGCTCGGCGCTGTACGTGAGCGTCAGCTCCGCCGGCATCGTCTCGACGGTCGAATCCGCCGCCGGATCCGTCGATACGAGCGTGTCGTGCGCGGCGGCGGGCGAGGCGCTCGCGAGGGAGGCGGCGAGGAGGACGGCGACGGTCGCGCCCAGCACGGGCATGCGGCGCAGGGCACGGGTGGTGGCGGACATGCCACCGAACGTATGGTCGGCGGCTGAGCGAACGCTGGCGGCGCGACTGCCGATAGTGGGCCCGGGATCGTCGAGCTGTCCGCCATCCGGGGGACGAACGGATCCCGCGCCCGGCGGTCCATCCGATACGCTGGACGAAAGGAAGGATCGAGCGTGACGGATTCGGAGTTCCAGCCCACCTCTGCGGCGTCGGTGCGACGCGACGGCGGCCACGACGGCTCTGGCGATTCCACGCAGTCGTTCGGCCACGAGTCCGACCTGTCGTTCGTGCCGTTCCACGGCGAGCTCAGCGAGACGGAGCTCGAGGCGATCCAGGCGCTGCCCGCGGGCTCGGCGCTGCTGCTCGTGCGTTCCGGCCCCACCGCCGGCGCCCGCTATCTGCTCGACGGCGACGTGACGACCGTCGGTCGCCACCCCGAGGCCGACATCTTCTTCGACGACGTGACGGTGTCGCGTCGCCACTGCGAGGTCCTGCGCACGGAGGCGGGCTTCGAGATCGTCGACCAGCGCTCGCTGAACGGCACGTACGTCGACGGCTCGCGCGTGGACCGCGGCGTGCTGCGCAACGGCGACGAGGTGCGCATCGGCAAGTTCCGCGTGAACTTCTTCGCCTCGCCGCAGGATCTGCCGGCGACGGGGGCCTGATGGCGGCTGCCCACGCCCGTCTGCCGCATCGGGAGCCGGGAGATGGCGCGCTCCTCAGCATCGGCCAGGTGCTCGCCAAGCTCACCCCCGAGTTCCCGCAGCTGACCTCGAGCAAGCTGCGCTTCCTCGAGATGCAGGGGATCGTCAGCCCGCAGCGCACGGCCGCGGGCTACCGCAAGTTCTCTCCCCACGATCTGGAGCGGCTGCGCTTCGCGCTCACCCTGCAGCGCGATCACTACATGCCGCTCAGCGTCATCCGCGAGCACCTCGCCGACGTCGACGCGGGCCGCGACGTGCAGACGCCGGTCGCGCCGCCGTCGATCCACCCGTCCGAGCGCCGCTACAGCAGGGCCGACCTGCTGGCCGAGGCCGGCGCGGCCCCCCAGCTGTTCAACGACGCGGTGAGCACCGGGGTGCTCACGCCGGCCGAGACCTACGACGAGCAGGCCGTCGCGCTGATGCGCGCGCTCGTCGCCCTCGATCGCCACGGCATCGAGCCGCGGCACGTGCGCGGCCTGCGCCAGAGCGCCGAGCGCCAGGTGTCGCTCGTCGAGACGGCCCTGTCGACCGTGCGCCGCCGCACCGACGCCCGCTCCCGCGCGACCGCGGCGGAGCTCGCGCCCGAGCTGGCCGCGCGCCTGGACGAGGTGCGGGCGATCTTCGTCAAGTCGGCGCTGAGCCGCCTGCTCGACTGATCGTCACCGTTCGATAACGGCTCGCGACACGCCACCCGCGCGCGGCCGGATGTCGTTGCCGGGGCACACACGGGGGCGTACGTTGGGAAGGTCGAATCGGACCACGAGGGGGACACATGAACGCAGGCACTCCGACCGGTGAGCCCGGCTTCACCGTCGACCTGCTCTTCACCGACGGTCTCCCGGAGCTGGACCCGCAGATGGGCTACCGCGGCGCCGTCGCCGCGCGTGCCGCGGGCATCACCTATCGGCAGCTGGACTACTGGGCCCGCACCGAGCTGGTCGTGCCCACCATCCGCAGTGCCAGCGGCTCCGGATCGCAGCGCCTCTACGGCTTCCGCGACATCCTCGTCCTGAAGCTCGTCAAGCGACTGCTCGACACGGGCATCTCGCTGCAGCAGATCCGCACGGCGGTCGAGCAGCTGCGTGCGTCCGGCATCGAGGACCTCGCGGGCACGACGCTCATGAGCGACGGCGCCTCGGTGTACCTCTGCACATCGAACGATGAGGTCATCGACCTCGTCAGCCGCGGCCAGGGCGTCTTCGGCATCGCCGTGGGCAAGGTCCTGCGCGAGGTCGAGTCGACGCTCGTCGAGTTCGACCCCACCGCCCCGGACCCCGTCGACGAGCTCGCCGCCCGCCGCACGCGGAAGAGCGCTTAGTTTTTTCGATCTGCGCGCGCTCGGGCACCCGCTTCGCGGGCGCCACTCGCGTGCTCGCGCTGTCGCGTCCCGCGACAGCGCGGCGGCGCTGCGCGCCGCGGGGCGGCCGCATTGGCGGCCGCACGCTCGCTTCGCTCGCACAGTGATCGGTGGGAGCACCATCGGTTGAACTCATCGGTTGAAGCCATCGGGTGAAGCCCGTCGGTTGCTGAACGGAGCGGCGCAGCCGCGGAGATGAAGCGACCACCGCAGCGTCATGGACTTGCTGTGGTCGCTTCATCTTCGTTCGCTGACGCTCACTTCGTTCAGCAACCGTGGGGTTTCACCGGTCGGTTGGGCCCATCGGTTGCTGAGTGGAGCGCCGGAGGCGCGGAGATGAAGCGACCACCGCAACCGTCATGGAGTTGCTGAGGTCGCGTCCGCTTTGCGCAGGAACCGGGGGTTTCACCGTCCGGCTACATTCATCGGTTGCTGAACGGAGCGCCGGAGGCGCGGAGATGAAGCGACCAGCGCAACCGGTCGTCGACCGAGCGAAGCGAGCGGAGTCGGCTTGAGCGGAGGCCGCGCAGCGGCCGGAGTCGAAAGCAGGGGCTCAACCCCTTGGCTTCGACTCGCTTCGCTCGCCCGGCCCGTCTCCGCTCCGGCGCTTCGCGCCTCCGGTCGACGAGCGGGACGTTGCTGAAGTCGCTTCGTCTTCGTTCGCTGGCGCTCACTTCGTTCCGCAACCGTGCGGTTGAACTGATCGGTTGCTGAACCGAGGCGCGAAGCGCCGGAGAGGAAGCGACCAGCGCAAGCCGGTCGTCGACCGGAGCGGCGCAGCCGCGGAGCGGAGACGGGCCGAGCGCAGCGCCGGAGGTCAAGTCCCGTGGCGTGGTGTCACTTCGTTGTTCCCGTGATGGATGGGGTCAGGCTGTGAGGTAAAGCTCGGGGCGGGCGGGTTCTGCGTGGTCGTGGAGGGTGTGGATGAGTTTGCGCATGGAGATCTCGGAGAAGTAGCGGCGTTCGCCGTACTGCCATTCCTCGTGCTGTTCCTGCAGGACGGCGCCGATGAGGCGGGTGACGCTGTCGCGGTCGGGGAAGATCTGGACGACGTCGGCTCGGCGCTTGATCTCGCGGTTGAGGCGCTCGATGGGATTGTTGGACCAGATCTTCTGCCAGTGCTCGCGCGGCATGCTCGCGAAGGCGGTCAGGTCGGCCTCGGCGGCCTGGAGCATCTCGGCGATCTCGGGGAACGAGGCGCGCAGGCTGTCGGTGACCTGCCGGTATTGAGCGGTCACGGCCTCCGGGTTGGTCTGGGCGAAGATCGTCGTGATCAGCGCGTTGACGGGCTTGGAACGAGCCGAGCCGAGCCGCTGGGTGGCGTTGCGGGCGAAGTGGACACGGCAGCGCTGCCAGGCAGCTCCCGGCAGGATCGCCTTGACAGCGGCTTTCAGGCCGGCATGCGCGTCACTGGTGACCAGGGCAACGCCCAGCGGGTCGGCGTCAGTGGCGACCTTCAGTCCCCGCTCGCGCAGGGAACGCAGGAACTCGGTCCAGAAGTCCGTCGTCTCCGCGTCGCCCAGGCTCATGCCGAGGATCTCACGGCGGCCGTCACCGGAGACGCCGGTGGCGACCACGAGGGCTTGAGAGACGACGCGGCCGCGGAGACGGACATCGAGGTAGGTGGCGTCGAGGAACAGGTACGGGAACCAGGTGTGGTCGATGCGACGGTGCAGGAACTCCGCGACGGCCTCGTCGATCTCCTGGCAGATCCGCGAGACGGTCGAGCGTGAGATGCCGGTGTCGTTGCCCAGGGCCCGCATCAGCTGGTCGACCTTGCGGGTGCTGACCCCGTCGACCCAGGCCTGGCAGATCACCGCGTAGAGGGCCTTGTCGACCCGGCGCCGCGGGGACAGCAGCGACGGGAAGAACGACCCCTCCCGCAGCTTCGGGATCGCCAGGTCGACCTCCCCGGCGGGAGTGGCGAGGGACTTCGGGCGGGTGCCGTTGCGGCGCGTGACGCGCTCGGGTGTGCGTTCATGCGGGGCGGCGCCGATCTTCGCGGTCGCCTCCGCGTTGATCAGGTCCTGCAACCCGGCCTGCAGCATCCGCCGGAACACGTCCGAGTGGGCGAGGTCGGGGTCGGCGAGGACTTCGCCGATCAGGGTCGTCAAGGCAGACTGGTTATGGGTCATCGTGGGATCACTTCTTTGCTTCTTGCCGGAAACAACTGGGGTTCCCACGATGGCCCCTTCTACGTCAACGACGACGAGAGCCTCGCGGGAAGTGACACCACGCTAAGAGACGCACGCGCGCCGGAGGCGCGGAGCCTAGGCCGAGGGGGCGACGGCGCGCAACCCGGCCACCGAGCCGGAAACGGCCCGGAGCGGCTTACTGCTCGCGGGGGTCGGGGATCCGGCCCGATCGCATGATGCGGTCCAGCAGTGCGTCGAAGTCCGTGGCGAGCTCCTGCGCCGACTCGCCCGGCCACACGTGCAGCGGCTTCGCGGCGCCCTGCGCCTGCTGCAGCGAGGTGCGCTCGGGCAGCTGGGGCTCGAGCACGAGCGGCCCGAACATGTCCCGCAGCTCCTTGATGCGGAACTGGTGCTCGATCGACTGCGGGCGCACGCGGTTCACGACGATGCCGAGCGGCTGCAGGCGGGGCGAGAGGCCGCGGCGGATCTCCTCGATCGCGCGCAGCGCGCGGTCGGCAGCGGCCACCGAGAACAGCCCGGGCTCGGTCACGACGGCCACGCGGTCGCTCGCGGCCCACGCCGTGCGCGTGAGGGCGTTGAGCGAGGGCGCGCAGTCGATGAGCACGAGGTCGTACTCGCTCTCGATGAGCGCGAGCGCCTCCTCGAGCTTCCACACGTCCTTCACGCTCGGGTGCGGGCCGTCGAAGTTGATCGCCGACGGGCTGCCGATCATCACATCGATCGTGCCGGGGTGCGCCTTCGCCCAGCCGCTGTGCGTGATGGCCTGACGGACCGTCTTCTCCTTGGGGGAGGTGAGCACATCGGCGACGTTCAGCTTGCCAGCGGCCTGGATGTCCATGCCGGTCGAGACGTCGGACTGCGGGTCGAGATCGACGACCAGCGTCCGCAGCCCACGGGCGAACGCGGCGGACGCGAGGCCGAGGGTCACGGTCGTCTTGCCGACGCCGCCCTTGAGGGAACTGACGCTGAGTACGTGCACGATCCCCACGTTATCGCCCCTATGCTGTGGAGCACGTGCGGACGCCCCGAACCCACGGCCGAAGGAGGCACATGTTCTCGAAAGTCCTCGTCGCGAATCGCGGAGAGATCGCCATCCGTGCCTTCCGCGCGGCCTACGAACTGGGAGCGCGCACCGTCGCGGTGTTCCCCTTCGAGGACCGCGGATCGCTGCACAGGCAGAAGGCCGACGAGTCGTACGAGATCGGCGAGCCGGGCCGCCCGGTCCGCGCCTACCTCGACGTGGACGAGATCATCCGGGTGGCGCTGCACGCCGGCGCCGACGCCATCTACCCCGGCTACGGATTCCTCTCCGAGAACCCGGAGCTCGCGGCTCGCGCCGCCGAGAACGGCATCACGTTCATCGGCCCCTCGGCGAAGGTGCTCGAGATGGCGGGCAACAAGGTCACCGCCAAGGAGCACGCGATCGCGGCCGGCGTGCCCGTGCTGCGCTCCACCGACGCCTCGGACGACGCCGACGCCCTCATCGCGCAGGCCGAGTCGATCGGCTTCCCGATCTTCGTCAAGGCCGTCGCCGGCGGCGGCGGGCGCGGGATGCGCCGCGTCGAGACGCCCGACGAGCTGCGCGGAGCGCTCGAGGAGGCCATGCGCGAGGCGGGCGCCGCGTTCGGCGACGCGCGCGTGTTCCTCGAGCAGGCGGTCGTGCGTCCCCGGCACATCGAGGTGCAGGTGCTCGCCGACCGCACGGGCGCGACCGTGCACCTGTTCGAGCGCGACTGCTCGGTGCAGCGCCGCCACCAGAAGGTCATCGAGATCGCCCCGGCGCCGAACCTCGACGACGACATCCGGCAGGACCTGCACCGCTACGCCGTGGCGTTCGCCGAGTCGATCGGCTACGAGAACGCCGGGACCGTCGAGTTCCTCCTCGAGACGGCGGGGGAGCGCGCGGGCGAGGTCGTCTTCATCGAGATGAACCCGCGCATCCAGGTGGAGCACACCGTCACCGAGGAGGTCACCGACGTCGACCTCGTGCAGTCGCAGATGCGGATCGCGGCGGGCGAGACGCTGGAGGACCTGGGCCTCACGCAGGATCGGATCACGCTGCGCGGCGCCGCGCTGCAGTGCCGCATCACGACCGAGGACCCGTCGCAGGGCTTCCGCCCCGACACGGGCCGCATCACGACCTACCGCTCCCCGGGCGGCGCGGGCATCCGCCTGGACGGCGGCACGACGGCCGCGGGATCGCAGATCAGCGGCCACTTCGACTCGATGCTCGCCAAGCTCACCTGCCGCGGGCGCGACTTCCCGGCGGCCGTCGCGCGCGCCCGGCGCGCGCTGGCGGAGTTCCGCATCCGCGGCGTCGCCACGAACATCCCGTTCCTGCGCGCCGTGCTCGACGACGACGGCTTCGTCTCGGGCGACCTGAGCACGTCGTTCATCGACGAGCGGCCCGACCTGCTCACCAGCAACCCGTCGCGCGACCGCGCCACGAAGCTGCTGAACTGGCTCGCCGACGTCACCGTGAACCGGCCGTACGGTCCCAAGCCGAAGATGCTCTCGCCCGGCAGCAAGCTGCCCGACATCGACCTGTCGGCGCCCGCCCCCGACGGCAACCTGCAGCGCCTGCGTGAGCTCGGGCCCGAGGGATTCGCCCGCGCGCTGCGCGAGCAGAAGGCGCTGGCCGTCACGGAGACGACGTTCCGCGACGCCCACCAGTCGCTGCTGGCCACCCGCGTGCGCACCCGCGACCTCGTGCGCCTCGGCCCGCACGTGGCGCGCATGACGCCGCAGCTGCTGAGCGTCGAGGCCTGGGGTGGCGCGACGTACGACGTGGCGCTGCGCTTCCTCGCGGAGGATCCGTGGGAGCGCCTGGCCGCGCTGCGCGAGTCGATGCCGAACATCCCGATCCAGATGCTGCTGCGCGGGCGCAACACCGTGGGCTACACGCCGTACCCGACCGAGGTGACCGACGCCTTCGTGCGCGAGGCCGCCGAGACCGGCGTCGACATCTTCCGGATCTTCGACGCCCTCAACGACGTCTCGCAGATGCGCCCGGCCATCCAGGCCGTGCGCGAGACCGGCACGGCCCTGGCGGAGGTCGCCGTCTGCTACACCGGCGACCTGCTGAACCCGGCCGAGGACCTGTACACGCTCGACTACTACCTGCGCCTCGCGGAGCAGATCGTCGACAGCGGCGCGCACGTGCTCGCGATCAAGGACATGGCGGGGCTGCTGCGCCCCGCGGCGGCCGCGACGCTCGTGACCGCGCTGCGCGAGCGCTTCGACCTGCCCGTGCACGTGCACACGCACGACACCGCCGGCGGGCAGCTCGCCACCCTCCTGGCGGCGAGCGCGGCCGGCGCCGACGCCGTGGACGCGGCGGCGGCCCCCATGTCGGGCACGACGAGCCAGCCCTCGCTCTCGGCCCTCGTCGCCGCGCTCGCGCACACGGAGCGCGACACGGGCCTCGACCTGCAGGCCGTGTCCGACCTCGAGCCGTACTGGGAGGGCGTGCGCCAGCTGTACCGCCCGTTCGAGTCGGGACTGCCCAGCCCCACCGGCCGCGTGTACCGGCACGAGATCCCGGGCGGCCAGCTGTCGAACCTGCGCCAGCAGGCGATCGCGCTCGGGCTCGCCGACCGGTTCGAGCGGATCGAGGATATGTACGCCGCGGCGGATCGCATCCTCGGGCGCATCCCCAAGGTCACGCCGTCGTCCAAGGTCGTGGGTGATCTCGCGCTGGCGCTCGTGGCCGCGGACGCCGATCCGGCGGACTTCGAGGAGAACCCTCACAATTACGACATCCCGGATTCCGTCGTCGGATTCATGGCGGGGGAGCTGGGCGACCTGCCCGGCGGGTGGCCCGAGCCGTTCCGCTCCAAGGTGCTCGCCGGCCGCGAGGCCACCGTGCGCACCGTGGAGCTGACCGACGAGCAGCGCGAGGGGCTGGCGGGCGACACCGCCACCCGCAAGCGCACCCTCAACCGGCTGCTGTTCCCCGGTCCCGCCGCCGAGTTCGAGCGCAACCGCGAGCAGTACGGCGACCTCTCGGCCCTCGGCACCCCCGACTACCTCTACGGCCTCACGCCGGGCGAGGAGCACATCGCCGAGATCGACCCCGGCGTGCAGCTGTACGTGGGACTCGAGGCGATCGGCGAGGCCGACGACAAGGGCATGCGCACCGTCATGACGACGCTCAACGGCCAGCTGCGCCCGGTGTACGTGCGCGATCGCAGCATCGCCGTCGAGACCCGCCAGACCGAGAAGGCCGATCCGGCGCAGACCGGCCATGTCGCGGCGCCGTTCGCGGGCGTCGTGACGCTCAAGGTGGCGGAGGGCGACGAGGTGCAGGCGGGCCAGCCGGTCGCGTCGATCGAGGCGATGAAGATGGAGGCGGCCATCACCGCGCCCGTCGCGGGGCGCGTGCAGCGCCTCGCCGTGACGGGCACGCGGCAGGTGGAGGCGGGCGACCTTTTGGTCGTCGTCGCGCCCGCCGAGTAGTTTTCTCTGTGTGACACCCGACAAGAACGACCTCCTCGACGAACCCGAGGATCATGGGATCCTCGGTGACGCGGTGGCCGACAGCTCCGTGATCGGCGTGCCCGGCACGCGGACCTCGCAGCTGCGCGTGCCGTTGCCGCGCGGCTACGAGGACCTCGACGACGACGCCGACGTGGTCGACGACTCCGACGACCTCGCGCGCGGCACGATCGTGCTGGAGCTGCCGGCCGACGACGACGCCGACGACGACACCACCGACGAGCCCGAGGCGGAGATCGACGAGCCGGAGGCCGAGACCGGCGAGATCGAGGAGGACGCCGTCGCGGCGGCGCGGGCGCGCATCGGCGAGGCCCTCGTCGCGGCCCGCGCGGCGATCGCCGCCGACTCGCCGCTCGCCGGGGTGGGCGGCACCGATCGCGCGGACGCGGCGCCCGACGCCTCCGCCGCGCCGGAGGCCGGCGAGGCGGCCGCGGAGGAGCGCGCCACGAGCACCGGGGCGGGCGAGACGATCGAGCCTGCGGATGCCGCCCAGCCGGACGCGACGATCGAACCGCCGTCGGCGCCGGAGCCCGAGCCCGCACCCGTGCCCGAGCCGGCACCCGAGCCGGAGCCGCCGTCGGCGCCCGAACCCGAGCCGACGCCCGAGCCCGAGCCCCAGCCGACGCCCGAGCCCGCGCCGGCCGCCGCGCCGCGCGAGCGCGTCGCGGAGGTGCCGCGCCCCGCGGACGCCGCCATCCAGACCGACGCGCACGCGGCGGACGACACCGAGAAGGACGAGCCCGACGTGAGCCCTGCCGACCACCAACCCACGAATGACGACGCGCCGGTGCAGGGCGCCGCAGCCGCCCCGGGCGAGTCGGCGGCGCTCGCGCGCACGACCCGGTTCGTCGCGCAGCCGGTCGAGTCCAAGCGCGTGAACGCCGCGGGCGCCGAGAGCGCCGACCAGCTCACGAGCGACCGGCTCGTCGAACCGGGCCGCCACGCCAAGGTCGAGCCGGAGGGCGCCGCGTGGCGCTCCCTCGTGTTCCGCGCCACGCGCGGCCTCATCAACCCGGGGGACAGCCGCAGCGTGCGCGCCCGCAAGCAGCTGAGCGCGCAGATCTCGTCGCCCCTGCACGGCGGCGCGCGCTTCGTGCCCGTCGTGAGCCGCAAGGGCGGCGTGGGCAAGACCACCGTCACCACCCTGCTGGGCATGGCGCTGGCCGACGCCCGCGACGACCGCATCATCGCCGTCGACGCCAACCCCGACCGGGGCACGCTCGCCGAGCGTGTCGCGGGCCGCTCGGGCCGCACGGTGCGCGACGTGGTGCGCGATCACGCGCGCATCTCGGGGTACGGCGACATCTCCGACCTCGTCTCGCGCGACGAGACGCGACTGGACGTGCTCGCCTCCGACACCGATCCGCACGTCGCGCAGGCGTTCGACGACAGCGACTACCGCACGGTGGCGCAGGTCGCGGCGCACTACTACTCGATCGTCCTCACCGACACGGGCACGGGGATCGTGCACTCCGTCATGGAGGGCACGCTCGACCTCGCCGACGAGCTCGTCGTCGTGGCCGGGCTCAGCGTGGACGAGGCGCGCCTGGCGTCCGAGACCCTGACGTGGCTCGAGGCGCACGGCCGCGGGGACCTCGTCGAGCGGGCCGTCGTCGTGCTGAACCAGTCGTCTCCCGGCACGCCGCTCGTGCGCCTTGCGGAGCTCGAGTCGCACTTCGCCAGCCGCGTGCGCGCCGTCGTGCGCCTGCCGTACGATCCGGCCGTCGCGACCGGCGGCGCGATCGACTGGGCCGAGCTGCGGCGCGAGACGCGGCAGGGCGCGCGCGAGCTCGCCGCGCGCGTCGTGGAGGGCCTGCGCGGCACCGCGCGCTCGGCGGCGGTCGCGAAGGGCGGCGCGCGGTGACCGTCCGCGAGATCCGCCTCTACGGCGACCCCGTGCTGCGCACGCCTTGCGCGCCGATCGAGGTGATCGACGCGGGCATCAGGGCCCTCGTCGACGACCTGCTCGACACCGTGAAGCTGCCCGGCCGAGCCGGCGTCGCGGCGCCGCAGATCGGCGTGGGCCTTCGCGCCTTCAGCTACAACGTGGACGAGCGCGTCGGGTACGTGCTGAATCCGCGCATCGTCGAGGTGCGTGGCGAGGCCGTGCCCACGGGGGAGGGGTGCCTCTCGGTGCCCGAGCTCTGGCACGACGCGCTGCGCCACCCGTACGCGCGCGTGGAGGGTGTCGACCTCGACGGGCAGAAGGTCGTGCTGGAGGGCGAGGGCCTGTTCGCCCAGATGCTGCAGCACGAGACCGATCACCTCGACGGCGTCGTGTACCTGCAGCGGCTGCCGAAGGAGGAGCGCGCCGTCGCGATGCGCCGCGTGCGCGAGAGCTCCTGGTTCTGACGCGGCACGGATCGATCCGCGCCGCACGGTGATGCACGAAGGCCCGGCCCCTCGGGGAGCCGGGCCTTCGCGCGTGCGTGTCAGCCGAGCACGACGTTGGTGGTCGTCTCGCCCGTCGCGGCGTAGAGGTCCTCGACCTCGGCCGAGAAGTCGCGCAGGATCTCGGCGCGCTTGATCGACAGCTTCGGCGTGAGGTGTCCCGTCGCCTCCGTCCACTCCGTGCCGAGGATCGTGAACTTGCGGATCGACTCCGCGCGCGAGACGCGGGCGTTCGCCTCGTCGATCTGGCGCTGCACCTCGGCGCGCACGATCGGGCTCTTCGCCGCCTGCTCGAGCGTGAGGTCCGGCGACTCGCCGTGCGTCTCGAGCCACGCGGGCAGCATCTCGGGATCGAGCGTGACGAGCGCCGAGATGAAGGGGCGCTGATCGCCCACGACGACGACCTGGCCGACGATCGGGTTGGCGCGGATCGGGTCCTCGAGCACGGCGGGCGCGACGTTCTTGCCGCCGGCCGTGACGATGATCTCCTTCTTGCGGCCCGTGATGGTCAGGTAGCCGTGCTCGTCGAGCGATCCGATGTCTCCCGTGCGGAACCAGCCGTCGTCGAACGTCGCGGCCGTGGCCTCGGGGTTCTTCCAGTACTCCTTGAAGACGCTGATGCCGCGCACCTGCACCTCGCCGTCGTCGGCGATCCGGATGTCGACGCCCGGCAGCGCCGGTCCCACCGTGCCCACGCGGATGTCGGTCGGCAGGTTCACCGACGCGGGTGCGGTGGTCTCGGTGAGGCCGTAGCCCTCGAGGATCTTGATGCCGAGGCCCCGGAAGAAGTAGCCGAGGCGCGGGCCGAGCGGCGCGGAGCCCGAGACGGCGTACTCGACGTTGCCGCCCATGAGCGCGCGCAGCTTGGAGTACACGAGCTTGTCGAACAGGGCGAACTTCAGCCGCAGCGCGAGGCCGACCTTCTCGCCTTCCTGCACCCGCCGGGAGTGCTCGATCACCGTCGCGGCGGCCGCCTGGAAGATCCGGCCCTTGCCCTCCGCCTCCGTCTTGGCCTCGGCGGAGTTGTAGACCTTCTCGAACACGCGGGGCACGGCCAGCAGGATGGTGGGCTTGAACGACCCCAGCGCCTTCACGAGGTTCTTCGTGTTCGGCTCGTGGCCGGTGCGCACGCCCGCGTGGATGTACAGGATCGACATGAACCGGGCGAACACGTGCGCCGTCGTGATGAAGAGCACCGTCGAGGCGTTGCGCAGCGGCAGCTCGAGGGCCTTCGCGGAGTTGCGCGCCAGCTCCACGAAGTTGCTGTGGGTGAGCACACAGCCCTTCGGGCGCCCGGTCGACCCGGACGTGTAGATGATCGTGGCGAGGTCCTCGCCGCGCGCGAGCGACCGGCGACGCTCGATCTCGGCGTCCGGGACGTCGCGCCCCTCGGCGGTGAGCGTCTCGATCGCGCCCTCGTCGAGCCGCCAGACCCTGCCGATGAGCGGCAGCTCGTCCTTGACCTCCTCGTAGCGGGCCACGTGCTCGCCGTGCTCGGCGATGAGCGCGACGGCGCCGGAATCGGACAGGATCCACTGCACCTGGGCGGCGGAGCTCGTCTCGTACACGGGCACCATCACGGCGCCGGCGTAGAAGAGCCCGAAGTCCACGAGCGTCCACTCGTACGTGGTGCGCGCGATGAAGCCGATCTTGTCGCCCGGCTCGATGCCGGCCGCCACGAATCCCTTGGCGAGGCCGATCACCTGCCGCTCGAACTCGCGCGCCGTGATGTCGCGCCAGCCCTCGCCGTCGGGCACGCTGAACAGCGCGAGATCGGGGGTGGCTTTCGCGCGGATCGCCAGCAGGTCTGCGATGTTCGCCTCGGGGTCGGCGGGGACGATCGCGGGTACAGAGGTCACGTTCACGGCAGCTCCTTTGACACCGCTCGGATGGGTCTCTCCACTCTAAGCGCACTGTGGGCGCTGCGCCGCGCGAACGCGAGGGTTTAGGCTCGATGGCGCCCGGGACGACGACGGAAGGCGGGAGCGCGCGGTGTTCTACTGGTTCCTCAAGTACCTCGTCGTCGGTCCGATCGTGAAGGCCGTGTTCCGGCCGTGGATCGTGGGCAAGGAGAACATCCCCGCGGAGGGCGCCGCGATCCTCGCGAGCAACCACCTGTCGGTGATGGACTCGGTCTTCCTGCCGCTGCTGATCGACCGCCCCATGTCGTTCCTCGCCAAGTCCGAGTACTTCACGGGGCGCGGGCTGAAGGGCTGGGCGACGAAGTGGTTCATGAAGGGCACCGGCCAGATCCCCATCGACCGCTCGGGCGGGCAGGCGTCGGAGGACGCGCTGAACACGGGGCTCGGCGTCATCGCGCGCGGCGGCCTGCTCGGCCTCTACCCCGAGGGCACCCGCAGCCCCGACGGCGTGCTCTACCGCGGCCGCACGGGCGTGGCGCGCATGGCGCTCGAGGCGAAGGTGCCCATCGTCCCCGTGATCATGGTCGACACCGAGAAGATGCTGCCGATCGGCTCCACGATGCCGCGCGTCGTGCGCGTGGGCATCGTGATCGGCGAGCCGCTCGACTTCTCGCGCTACGCGGGCATGGAGAACGACCGCTTCGTGCTGCGCTCCGTGACCGACGAGATCATGGTGGCCCTGCAGCGGCTGGGGCAGCAGCGGTACAGCGACGAGTACGCCTCGTCCGCCAAGGCGCGGATCGCCAAGGAGCGCCGCGAGGGCGCCGCCGTCACGCCCTGACGAGCCCCGCGCCGCGCCCGGGCGGGCCGCGCGCGGTCGGGACCGTTCCGAGCGCGCATTAGGATCGGAACATGGCCGATCCGCACCACCTCGATGCCTGGCGTTCGCTTCCGATCAAGCAGCAGCCGGCGTATGCGGACCCCGCGGCGGTCGCCGAGGTGACGGCCGAGCTGGCGGCCCTGCCGCCGCTCGTGTTCGCGGGCGAGGTGGACTCCCTGAAGGCCAGCCTGGCCGAGGCCGCCGCCGGTCGCGCGTTCCTGCTGCAGGGCGGCGACTGCGCCGAGACGTTCTCGGGCGCGACGGCCGACAAGATCCGCAACCGCGTCAAGACGGTGCTGCAGATGGCCGTGGTCCTCACCTACGGCGCGTCGATGCCCGTCGTGAAGATGGGCCGCATGGCGGGCCAGTTCGCCAAGCCGCGCTCGAGCGACACCGAGACGCGCGGCGACGTGACGCTGCCGGCCTTCCGCGGCGAGATCGTGAACGGCTACGACTTCACGGCCGCCTCGCGCGAGGCCGACCCGCAGCGCCTGCTGCAGGCGTACCACACGTCCGCGTCGACCCTGAACCTCATCCGCGCGTTCACGAAGGGCGGCTTCGCCGACCTGCGCGAGGTGCACTCGTGGAACCGCGGCTTCGCGCAGAACCCGGCGAACCAGCGCTACGAGCGCCTGGCGACGGAGATCGACCGGGCCATCAAGTTCATGGGCGCGGCCGGCGCCGACTTCGACGCGCTCAAGACCGTCGACTTCTACACGGGCCACGAGGGCCTGCTGATGGACTACGAGCGGCCGCTCACGCGCATCGACTCGCGCACGAACACGCCGTACAACACCTCGGCGCACTTCCTGTGGATCGGGGAGCGCACGCGCGATCTCGACGGCGCGCACGTCGACTACTTCTCGCGCATCCGCAACCCCATCGGCGTCAAGCTGGGCCCGTCGACCACGCCGGAGACGGCGCTCGCGCTGATCGACAAGCTCGACCCCGAGCGCGAGCCGGGCCGCCTGACGTTCATCACGCGTATGGGCGCCGGGAAGATCCGCGACGCGCTGCCCCCGCTGCTCGAGGCCGTGAAGGCCGCCGGCGCCCAGCCGCTGTGGGTGACCGACCCGATGCACGGCAACGGCATCACGACGGCCACGGGCTACAAGACGCGTCGCTTCGACGACGTCGTCGACGAGGTGCGCGGCTTCTTCGAGGCCCATCGCGCGGTCGGCACGTTCCCGGGCGGCGTGCACGTGGAGCTCACGGGCGACGACGTCACGGAGTGCCTGGGCGGCTCGGAGCACATCGACGAGGCGACCCTCGCCACGCGCTACGAGTCGCTGTGCGACCCGCGCCTGAACCACATGCAGTCGCTGGAGCTGGCGTTCCTCGTCGCCGAGGAGCTCGAGCGCCTGTAGGCGCCTCAGGCGTGGGCCGGGATCACGGCGCCGCGAGGATCGCGTCGGACAGCCACGGGCCGAGCTCTCGGAACGCGGGCCCGTCGCCGTCGCCGTGCTCTCGGCGCGCGCCGGCGAGAAGAGCCGCATCCGGGCAGGGCTGATCGTTGATGATCGAGACCAGTTCGAGGTAGCGGCCCTCGGTCGCGTTGTAGTCCGTGTCCTGGAGCGCCGCGAGGGTGACGCCGTCGAGGTCGCGATAGCGGGCCGCGAGCCGTCGCCTGAGGTCGTCGTCCGCCGCGACGCCGGAAGACTCCGCGAGCTGCTCGACCAGCTGCCCGGCGAGGGCCGCAACCCTGGCGTCGCCTGCGGCGAACCCCGCCTGGTGGGCGGCCACCAGTCTCGGCATCAGGTCGGCGCCGGCGGAGGCGATGAACTCCTGCACGCGGGGTGTGAACCCGGGGAAGTGCGCATGTGTATCGCGCAGGTGGGAACGGGTCGTCTCGCGGAACCGCTTGTCGCGCAGCAGCTCCGCCAGGGTGATCCAGGCGTCGAGCTGCTCCGGGGTGGGGTCGGGCGGCAGCACGGGCCGGGCGCGGCGGATCTGCTTGCTCGCCTCGTCCGGAAGGCCCGCGCAGACATCGTCGAGGAAGTCGTCGATCAGTCGCTGGCGCTCCTCGTCGGACATCGTCACCAGCTTGCGCAGGAGGTTCGCGCGCTCCGCCGTGCCCTCCTGCCGCACGAGCGCGCGGAGCACGGCCCGCTTCGTCTGCATGTCGGTCGTCCGCTTCTCGATCACGTCGAGGTGCTCGGCCAGCATGTCGCGCAGCGAGGTGGTGCCGGCGAGGACCGGTCGCACCTGCTCCAGGCCGGTGTCGAGGTCGCGCAGCGTGCGGACGAACTCCAGGCGGGCGATCGCCTCCACGTCGTAGAGGCGATGGCCGCCGTCGGTCGCGTCGGTGGGCTGCACGAGCCCCTCATCGGCGTAGTAGCGGATGGCGCTGACGCTGAGCCCGGTGCGGTGCGCGACCTCGCCGATGGAGGAGAGGGTGTCTTCTGAGATGTTCATGTCCCCACCATGCGACCTCAAGCCGCTTGAGATGCAAGCCCTGCAGCCGGGAACCGTCACCGGATCCGATCGGCGAGCTCGTCCGGATGACGATCCGGACCGTCGTGCCGCGCCGGCGGCGGCCGCCGGCGGACGATCCGCGCCGGTGACGTTCGTCCACGCATCCCGGCCACGGTGGGCCCCACGGGTCCTGATGGTGCGGGGGCGCGGCTCGCTCCGGTCCGCTCGGCCGGGGTGGCTCACGCCCCCCCCGGAGCCGGCGACCGGTCACGCGGCGCGTGGTGGTGGCCCCAACGCCCAGCGCAGGGGTGAGCGGGTGGGGAGTTCGGTGGGTTCGCTGCTGTCGGGTGGGTGGAGCAGGAAGGGGCCGTGGCGGTCGCGGGTGATGCGGAAGCGGTGGTGGTGGAGGTTCATGTGGTGGAACCGGCAGAGGAGGATGCCGCGGTCGGTGTCGGTGCGTCCGCCGTGGGCGGCCCAGGTGTCGATGTGGTGGGCTTCGCAGTAGGAGGCGGGCATGCCGCATCCGCGCCATCGGCAGCCGCCGTCGCGGATGGCGAGGGCGATGCGCTGCTTCGGGGTGAACAGGCGCTGTTCCCGCCCGACGTCGAGGGGGTTCCCGTGCGCGTCGACGGTGACGGGGGTGTGCCCGGTGGTGCAGATGGCCTGCTCGACGGCCGGGGTGGGGAGTGGGTGGCCGCCATCCTCGGTGTATCCGGGGCCGGGCCAGGGGATGGGACCGGTCCTGCCGGTGCGGCCGGCACCGTTGCCGGCGACTTCGGCGGTCCCGCTGGGAGCGCCATCGCCCGTGCCGCCGCCGCCGGCGACGTGGCGGGTGGGGTCGATGGTGACGACGCGGACGCCCGGCTGGCGGGCACCGAACACCGTTTCGGCGTCGGCGACGGCGCCGGCGCGGAGCACCCCGAGGATGAGGTCGTAGGTGAGCTGGTCGTTCGTCCGGGGGTCGTCGGTGAGCTGTTGCGCTTTCGCGGCCTCGTCGGCGTCGACGAACCGGGGTCCGCCGCGGCGGGGCCGCAGGGCCGCGTCGATCACGGCCCGCATCCACGCCGCACCGTCGTCGTCGAACACGATCTTCGCGTGCGCGATGCCGTCCGCGTCCGTCCACATCCGGAACGAGCGTGCCTCGAACCGGGCCAGGAACCGCGCCTCCGCACCCTCCGGGTCCAACCGGTCCCGCAACACCCGCGCCGCGGTGGCGAGATCCTCGACCGTGCACTCGGCCGCGACGGCGACCAGCTGCTCGGCCGCGAGCCGCCATGCCTCCACTGCGGCATCCGCGCTGGCCGGCGACGAATCCTGCGACGAGCCGGTGGGTGGCTGGCCGAGGCCGCGGAGGATCGCGTCCATCTGCGCCGCCGTCACGGCCCCGCTCAGCAGGGCCTGGTCCACCGGGTCGTGCCACGGCGGCGCCGGCGGAACATTCGGGGCATCCGGATCGGCCGGATCGGCGGGACTGGGACCATCCGGCGCAGCACCCGGTCCCAGCGCGGACTCCACCAGCGACTGACCCACCCGCACCTGTCGGGCGGCGTCGCCGCGGGTGCTTCCGGACAGCTCCTGCACGAGAGCGACCGCGTTGCGATGCCCCCGACCCTGCGCGAGGCCCTTGTGCCCCGCCGCCCGTGACGACCGCGCGGAGACCACCCCGGCTGCGACCGCGCGGACGCGTTCGGCGGTCTTCGCCAGATCCGTCGCCACGGTCAGCAGCGCCAGCACGTCCTCGTCGGGAAGGGCCGCTACGACAGCGACATCCACCGGCGGCAGCGACGCGACTGCGCCCGCCCGGTCCTGGAAATCGCTGAGGAATGTCATACCCGCATCGTCCCACCCACCACCGACATCCGAACCCGCGGAAGACCCGGCCAGGGGCCGAAATGCCCGTTCTGTGGATAACCCGGTGGAAACGACGGGTGTGGACGAACCGACACCCCGCACGACCCCAACCAGAAGAGTTGCGCTGGTCGCGGCCTTCGGCGCTCCGTTCAGCAACCGACCGGTGGACAGCCGAGCGCGACGGATCAGATCGGCGAGCTCGTCCGGATGAGGAGCTGGATGGTCGTGCCGCGCTGGCGGCGGTCGCCGGCGGAGGGATCCGTGCCGGTGACGTCCGTCCACGCGTCCGGGAACGTGTTCCACAGCGGGTTGTAGCTCACCTCGAAGCCCTGATCGCGCAGGGTCTGCGCCGCCGCGTCGCGCGTCATGCCGGCGACATCGGGCACCTCGAACAGCTCGGGGCCGAGCGACTCGATGAGCGTCACGGTCTCGTCGCGCGCCCACACGCCGTCCTTGGGGACGATGCCGATCACGCGGCCGGCCTCGATGTCGCTGCTGTACTGCTTCTGCCGCTCGCCGGCGACCTGCAGACCGGCTTCGGTGAGGGTGGCCGTGGCGGAGTCGACGCTCAGGCCCGTCACATCGGGCACGGGGCCGAGCGAGACCGACAGGATCGCCCCGTCGCCCTCGTGCGCGGTGCAGCCGTCGATGCAGTCGAGGACCTCGTCGGATCCGCTGGGCTGGATCCGCACGTTGCTCACCCTGCCGCGCTCCGGCTCGAGGAAGTACTCGCGCACCTCGATGACCGAGAGCCCCAGCGCCTCCAGCTGCGCCGTCACCTCGGCCTGCGGGATGTCGGTGAGCTTCGGGATCGCGACCTCGGCGGGCCCGATCGAGACCTCGAGCGTGACCACCGTCTCCTGATCCACGCGGGCTCCCGCATCGGGATCCGTGGCCATCACCTCGCCGGGGGTCACGTCGACGCTGTGGACGTCGCGCCGCTCGGCGACGAGGTTGTGCTCCTCGAGCACGGCCGCCGCCTCGTCGTACGCGAGTCCCTGCACCTGCGGGACCGCCACCTGCGAGCCGGGGCCGGATCCCCACCACCAGCCCGCGCCGCCGGCCGCCGCGGCCAACAGCAGCACGAGCGCGACGAGCAGGCCGCCCCTGCGTGTGCGTCGCGCGCTCGCCCGGCGCAGGCGCGAGGAGTTGTCCTCGCTCGGCGCCACCGGCCCGGTGCTGCGCGGCACGTCGTCGGTCAGAGCGGTCGTGGCGGCGAAGGGCAGCACCTTGGTCGCCTCGGCGTCGCCGCGGTCGACCTCGGGCATCGCGCGGGTGCGCGAGGCGAGCGGCGCGATGCCGAGCTCGCGCTCGATCTCGCGCAGGCGCTCGAGCATCTCCTGCGCGTCGGAGGGCCGCTCGTCCGGCGTCTTCTCGGTCGCCCACAGCACGAGCTCGTCGAGCTGCTCGGGCACGCCGGGGTTCTTCACGCTCGGCCGCGGCACCGAGTCGGTCGCGTGCTGGTAGGCGATCTGCATGGGCTGCTCGCCCTTGTACGGCTGCTCGCCCGCGAGCATCTCGTAGAGCATGATGCCGAGCGCGTAGATGTCGCTGCGGGCGTCGGCCGTGCCGCGCGTGACGAGCTCGGGCGCGAGGTAGGCGATCGTGCCGAGCAGCTGGGCGCCCGTGGCGGTGTTGGCGCTCGTGGCGCGCGCGAGGCCGAAGTCGCCGATCTTGATGCGGCCGTCCTCGGCCAGCAGCACGTTCTCGGGCTTCACGTCGCGGTGGATGAGCCCGGCGCGGTGCGCCGCCGCGAGGCCCGAGAGCACGGCGTCCATCACGGTGATCGTCTGCGTCACGGTGAGGCGCTTCTGCTCCTTCAGCAGCTCGCGCAGCGTGATGCCGGGCAGGTACTCCATGACGAGGTAGGCGAGCTCGCCGTCCTGGCCCTGGTCGAACACGTTGACGACGTGGGGATCGGCCAGCCGGGCCGCCGAGCGCGCCTCCTGGATGAAACGGCTCTGGAAGACGCTGTCGTCGCTGAGATGCGCGTGCATCACCTTGAGGGCCACGCGGCGCTCGAGTCGCAGGTCGGTGGCGACGTAGACCGTCGCCATTCCGCCGCGCGCGATCCGCGCCCGCACACGATACCGGCCGTCGACAAGCCGCCCGATGAGGGGGTCGACCTGCTGGCTCGTGCTCACGGGAGAAGTCTACGGAAGGCGGCCTGGCAACCCGGCCAGCGGCGCACCGCGCGCGCCCACCCCATCGTGCCGCTCAGCCCAGCGTCGCGAGCCAGGCGTAGGCCTGCTGCTCCCACTGGCCGTAGCGCTCGGGGAAGGCGGAGATCTGGACGGCCTGGGCCGCGTCGCCGAACGACAGGCCCTCCCAGCCGGCGATGTCGTAGAGCCCGCGCGGCTCGCCGCCGTTGGGGGCGCCGCGGCCGCCGAAGAACGCCTTGGTGGCGCGGGCCGGATCGAGGATCTGCTCGGGCGTGCCCCAGCCCTGGCTGGGTCGCTGCTGGAACAGGCCGAGCGAGTCGCGGTCGCCGTGGTGCACGTTGCGGAGCTCGGACTCGACCATCGCCGTGGCCAGTGCCGTGGCGATGGCGCGGTCGGAGGCTCCCACCTCGCGCCCCACGCGGATGATGAGGCGCGCGTGCTCGGTCTGCTCGGCGTCGAGCGTCGCGTGCCTCTGCGCGTCGGCGGCGGCCGGTTGCGGCATGCTCAGCAGGAGCTTCTGACCCGGGTAGATGATGGCGCCGTCCGAGAGGCCGTTGGCGCGCAGCAGCGTCGACACGGCCACGCCGTGCTTCTGCGCGATCGCCCACAGCGTCTCGCCCACCTCGACGACGTGTGCATCGGCCTGCGCCTCGGGGGCGCCGGCCGCGGGGGAGATCGCGGTCGTGGCGGCGGCGGGCACCGGCGCCGGCGCGGCGCCGATACGCAGCTGCTGGCCCGGGTGGATGACGGCGGCGTCGCTGATCCCGTTGGCGCTGAGGATGGCCTGCACGCTCATGCCGTGCTGCCTGGCGATGGCCCACACGGTCTCGCCGGGCGCCACCGTGTGCGTCGTCGCGGCGGGCGCGGGTGCCGCGGCGGCCGGAGCCGGGGCGGGCGCTGCGGCGGGGGTGGGCGCGGGGGTCGTGAGCGCGAGCTTCTGGCCGGGGTAGATGACTGCCGACGCCTTGAGTCCGTTCGCGGCCAGCAGCGCCTCGACGGTCATGCCGTGCTGACGGGCGATCGACCAGATCGTCTCGCCGGCGGCGACGGTGTGCACCGTGGGGTCGGACGGCGCGGGCACGGGCACCGATCCCGCCGACGGGGGAGTGAGCCGCAGCACCTGGCCGGGATGGATCGTGCTCGTCGTGCGCAGGCCGTTCCACACGAGGACGTCGATCGTGCGCAGGCCGTTGCGGATGGCGATGCGCGTGATGGTGTCGCCCTCCTCGACGACGTGCTGCTCGGCGGTGGCGTGCGCCGGCGTCGCGTACATCGCGCCGGCGAGCGATCCGACGATCGCGACCGGCGCCGTCGCCAGCATCGTGCGGTGCGCTCGCGCGCCGTCCGTCGAGTTGCGTCGTGTTCCACGCATCACTGACCCCCTCGCGATCTCCAGACACACCGTGTCAGACATGTATATCCGTGTCAACTGGTGCTAGCGGGCGAGGGTGGTGTGACTGGAGTGAGTTCTGAGACTGGTGGGACGAGTACTCGGCGCACCGGGCGAGACTCCGGTCGGCCCCCGGAGTGCGAGAATGGCGGCGTGGTGGATCAGACTCCTGCGACGTACCCGACCGACTGGCTGCCGCTCCCCGATGTGGCGGAGCTGCTGGGCGAGACCGTGAGCCGCGTGCGCCGGCTGCTGGACGAGCGCGCGCTCGTCGGATCGCGCCGCGACGGCATCCTCAAGGTGCCGTCGGTCTTCCTCGTGGACGGGCGGCCGCTGTCGTCGCTGCGCGGCACGGCGATCCTGCTGCACGATGTCGGCTTCTCGGACGACGAGGCCATCGACTGGCTGCTGACGCCGGAGGAGTCGCTCGGCGTCGCGCCGATCGAGTCGCTGCTGGCCGGCCGCAAGGCCGAGGTGCGCCGCGTCGCGCAGGCGCTCGCCTGATCCCGGCGACTCGACGCCTCGCGGCGGTCAGGCGTGCGCTCAGGACGTGCGCTGCGTGGCGGCGCGCGCGAGCTCGCGCAGCGAGCCGACGGCCGCGTTGTCGAGCCGGGCGCCGCTGAGCGCGCGATCCGCCTCGCGTGCGTAGGACGCGATCGCGTCCTCCGTGCGATCGAGAGCGCCGGAGCGGCGGATGGCGTCGGCGAGCATCGAGATCTGGCCGTCGTCGAGCGTCGGGTCGCCGAGCAGCTCGTCGAACACGCGGCGCACCGAGCCGGGCACGCTCTCGCGCGCCCACGCGATGAGCACCGTGCGCTTGCCCTCGCGCAGATCGTCGCCGGTCGGCTTGCCCGTCTCCGCCGCGTCGCCGAACACGCCGAGCACGTCGTCGCGCAGCTGGAACGCCATGCCGAGCCGCCGGCCGAAGTCGCCCAGCGACGCGCGCTGGTCCGGCTCGCCGCCGGCCAGCGCGGCGCCGATCACGAGCGGCTGCTCCACGCTGTAGCGGGCCGACTTCAGCGAGGCGACCCGCAGTGCGCGGGCCGCGTGATCGCCGTCGGGCACCGTGCGCCATGCCGATTCCTCGGCGAGGTCGAGGAACTGGCCCATCGTCACCTCGCGACGCATCAGGGCGTACTCGGCGCGCGTGGCTGCGGCCGTGGTGGGGGAGAGCGCGAGCGCGTCCTCCATGAGGTCGTCGCTCCAGGCCACCAGCAGGTCGCCGACGAGCAGGGCGCCGGAGCGACCGAACGCCGCCGCATCGCCCGCCCAGCCGGCCGCGCGGTGGGCCGCCTCGAGCGCGCGGTGCGCGGAGGGGCGGCCGCGGCGCGTGTCGGCGTTGTCGACGAGGTCGTCGTGCACGAGGGCGGCGGCCTGGAAGATCTCGAGCGCGCACGCGGCCGGCAGCAGGGCCTCGCGCGCGGCGCGCGCGCCGTCGCGATCCGCGACGGCTCGCCAGCCGGCGGCGCAGAATCGGGCGCGCAGACGCTTGCCGCCGCGCAGGGCGGCGGCCGCGTGGTCGACCATGAGCACGGCCTCGTCGCCGTGCTCCGAGGCCTCTGCCCTGCGGTCTGCGACGAAGCTATCCAAACGCTGGGAGATGTCCGCGATGAGGTCGTCGGCAGGCTGCACGGGGCCTAGCCTAGTGAGAGGACCCGGCGATAGACTGGGGCGAGCGAAGCACAAGGGGGACCGGATGCCTCTCTCCGAACAGGAGCAGCGTCTGCTCGACGAGATGGAACGCCATCTCATGCAGAACGACACCGACGTCGTCAACGCCTCGAATGCCGGCCGCGCGCTCAGCTACCGCAATCTCGTCATCGGTGCGATCATCGCGCTCGTCGGTCTCGGCGGCGTGATCGCGGGCGTGGCCCTGTGGCAGTCCAACATCGTCCTCGGCGTCGTCCTCGGCGTCATCGGCTTCGTCGCGATGCTCGTGGGCGTCGTGCTCGCCACCAGCCCTTCCGCCGCGCCCCCGATCGCCCCGGGCTCCGCGCCGCGCCGTCCCTCCGGCGGCGGGGCCGGATCCGCCTCGTTCATGGATCGCATGAACGAGCGCTGGGACCGCCGCCGACAGGGCGGCTGACTCCCTTCCCCTCCACTTCGACGAAAGCCCCGGCCATCGCGGCCGGGGCTTTCGTCGTCTCTGCCGCCGCGTCCGGCTGATCCTTCCACTCGCCCTCCACCGGCCTCCACCGCCGCCTTCCCTTGAGTTTCCGGGGAAGGCGGCGGCTTCTTTGTCGTGCGAAGATGCTCTTGACCCTTGCGGGTGGGGGAAAGTGGAGTAAAGTGGGGCGCACCTCGGGTTGGCCGGACGATGAGGGGGGTGAAGGCCGATGCTGTTGGGCACACACACCCCCAAGCTCGACGACAAGGGCCGCGTCATCCTCCCCGCCAAATTCCGGGAGGAGCTCGCCGGCGGCGTCGTCGTGACGCGCGGCCAGGAACGCTGCCTCTACGTCTTCAGCACGTCGGAGTTCGAGCAGGTGCACGAGCGCATCCGGCAGGCGCCGCTGAGCAACAAGCAGGCGCGCGACTTCCTGCGCATGTTCCTCTCCGGCGCGAGCGCCGAGACGCCCGACGGTCAGAACCGCATCACGGTGCCCCAGCACCTGCGCCAGTACGCAGGGCTCGAGAAGGAGCTCGTCGTCACGGGCGTCGGCGCGCACGCCGAGATCTGGGACGCCCAGGCGTGGAACGACTATCTCTCCGCGAACGAGGAGAACTACTCCGAGATGGAGCAGGAGGTGATCCCCGGCCTCTTCTGACCCTCTGGCTGTGACCCTCACCCGACGCGCCCTGACCCCACTTCCCCGGTGTCAGGTCGAGCGGATGGGGATCAGAGCCAGAGGAGCAGGGCCCCGACATCATGAACCTCCGCGACATCCACACCCCCGTCCTGCTCGAGCGCTGCGTCGAGCTGCTCGGCCCTGCGCTCCGCGCCCCCGGCGCCGTCTACGTCGACGGCACCCTCGGCATGGGCGGTCACTCCGAGGCGTTCCTCGAGCGGTTCCCGCAGGCGAGGCTGGTGGGCCTCGACCGCGACCCCGATGCCCTGCGCATCGCGGGGGAGAGGCTGGCCCCGTTCGCCGACCGGATCACGCTCGTGCACACGGTGTACGACGGCATCCGCTCCGCCCTCGACGACGCCGGCGTCGCGCGCGCCGACGCGATCCTCTTCGACCTCGGGGTGTCGTCGCTGCAGCTGGACGAGGCCGAGCGCGGCTTCGCGTACGCGCAGGATGCGCCGCTCGACATGCGCATGGACCCGACGGGCGGCCCCACGGCCGCCGACGTGCTGGCGACCTACGCCGAGGGCGACCTGCGGCGCATCTTCGAGCGCTACGGCGAGGAGAAGCTCGCCGCCCGCTACGCCCGCGCCATCGTGCGGGCGCGCACGGAGGCGCCCATCGAGCGCTCCGGTCGCCTCGTCGACATCCTGCAGGACGCCACGCCGGCCGCCGTCAAGAACGCAGGCCACCCCGCCAAGCGCGTCTTCCAGGCGCTGCGCATCGAGGTCAACGGCGAGCTTTCCGCCCTCGAGCGCGCGATCCCCGCCGCCCTCGACGCGCTCGCGGTGGGAGGCCGGATCGTCGTGCTGTCGTACCAGTCGCTGGAGGACCGCTTCGTGAAGCGCCTGTTCGCGGAGGCCATCGCCTCGAGCGCCCCGCGGGGGCTGCCCGTGGAGCTCCCGGAGCACGCCCCGCGGTTCCGCGCCCTCGTCCGCGGCGCGGAGCAGGCGAGCGACGAGGAAGCCGAGCGCAATCCGCGCGCCAAGCCCGTGCGCCTGCGCGCGCTCGAGAAGCTGAGGGAGGCCGCATGAGCCTGGCCGAGCAGTTCCCCGCCCTGCCGTCGCGGCACGTCGCGCGGCCCGAGCGCCGCGACGAGGCGCCCGAGCGCCGCCTGCGGCCGGTTGAATCGACCCTGCCGCGCCGGCGCCCTCGCATGGTCTACGCCATCGTCGCCGTCGGCGGCGCGGTGGCGATCGCCGTCGCGCAGATGGCGCTGTCGGTGCTCACCACCCAGGACAGCTACCGCGTGGCCGACCTGACGCAGCAGCAGCGCGAGCTCTCGCTCGAGGCGCAGGCGCTCGAGGACGCCGTCGCCGGCCTGAACTCGCCGCAGTACCTCGCGGCCAACGCCGCCGCGCTGGGCATGGTGGTCGGCGGCGCGCCCACGTACCTGCGCCTGAGCGACGCCGCGATCATCGGCTCCGGCGCGGCCGCTGAAGGGACCTCCTCCGTGTCGGCCCAGGACCCGCAGATCGGCAACGCGCTCGTGGGCGACACGCCGCTCGTGACCGATCCCGGCCGCTCGCTGCAGGGGGCGGTGCCCGCCGAGGAGGCGCCGGGCGGCGCGATCGGCGGCGACGCCGCGACCGGCGCGGAGACGCCGCCGTCCGGATCCGAGATCCCACCCCTGACCGAGGGGCTTCCGAGCCCCGCGACCCGGTGACACGACAGGAGCATCGCCCATGACCTCGAGGTCGGAGCGCACGCCGCGTCAGCGCACGGTCATCGCGCTGTTCGCGGTCGTCGCGGTGCTCGCCGCGTTCCTCGTCCGCCTCGTCGACATCCAGGTGGTGAACGCCGACGACCATGTCGGCGATGCGCAGGCCATGGGCCTCGCGGGGGAGCGGACGCTCTACGGCAATCGCGGCAGCATCGTCGACGCCGACGGCACGGTGCTGGCGAGCAGCACGCAGCTGTACGACGCGCAGATCGACCCGTTGCTGGCCACGAGCATGGAGCGGCTCTCGGACGACGGCAAGACGAAGGAGATCGTCCCGTTCGCGGACTTCGCGGGGCAGATCGCGCAGGTCACGGGCCAGGATCCGGCGGATCTGGAGAAGATCGTCTCCGACGCCCTCGCGGACAACCCCGAGTCGCGGTTCGCGTACATCAAGCGCGGCGTCAGCACCGCGCAGTACCGGGAGCTCGTCGAGCTCGGGCTGCCGTTCATCACCTTCGCGCCGCAGCCGTCCCGCGTGTATCCGAACGGCGCCGTGGGCGGGAACCTGCTGGGGTTCATGAGCAACGACGGCGAGGCGCTGGCCGGCTACGAGCTGCTCGGCGACGCGTGCCTGCAGGGCTCGAACGGGCGGGAGACCTATCAGCAGAGCCCCGACGGCGTGCGCATCCCCGGCACCGAGACGGTGGAGCCGGCGCAGGACGGCGGCACGCTGCAGATGACGATCGACGCGGACCTGGAGTGGTACCTCAGCGAGATGATCGCGGAGGAGACGCAGCGGATGGGCGCGCTCAGCGGCACCGTGACGGTGGTCGAGGTGGCCACGGGCAAGATCCGCGCCGCGGCGGAGTACCCGGCGCTCGATCCGAACGACGTCCTCGCGTCGGATCCCGCCGACCGCGGCTCGCGCATCTTCACGACGACGTTCGAGCCGGGGTCGACCTTCAAGCCGATCACCGCGTCGATGCTGCTGGACCAGGGGGCGGCCACGCCGATGTCGACCGTGCCGGCGGCCGGGCGCGAGACGTTCCCGAACGGCGCGGCGGTGGGAGACCCGTTCTCGCACGAGACGTACAACTACACGCTCGCCGGCGCGCTGATCGACTCGTCCAACGTGGCCATGTCGAAGTTCGGCGAGAAGCTGCCGGCGCAGGTGCGCCACGACTACCTCGAGAAGTTCGGGGTGGGGCAGCGCACGGCGATCGGCTTCCAGGGGGAGGAGCCGGGCGTTCTGCACCCCGCCGAGAACTGGGACAACCAGACGTACTACGCGACGAACTTCGGCCAGGGCTTCACGACCACCGTGCCGCAGGTGGCGAGCGCGTATCAGGCCATCGCGAACGGCGGCCTGCAGCAGCCCCTGAGTCTCGTCGAGTCGTGCACGAAGGCCGACGGCACGGTGGTCGAGCCGGAGCTGCCCGAGCCGAAGCAGGTCATCAGCGAGCAGGCCGCCGCCGAGACGGCGCTCATGATCGAGAACGTGGCGGCGCAGGGCAGCATCGCCGAGCAGATCGAGGTGCCGGGCTACCGCATCGCGGCCAAGACCGGCACCGCCCAGAAGCCGGCCGAGGGCGGCGGCTACAAGGCGGGCGTCTACTTCACGAGCATCGTCGGCTTCGCCCCGGCCGAGGACCCCGAGTACGTCGTCATGGTCACCCTCGATGAGCCCACTCAGGTAAGGTCGTCTGCGGCCACGGCCCCGGCGATGCAGAAGGCGATGACGCAGGTGCTGAAGCACTACCGCGTGATGCCCTCGACCGGGGAACCCCACCTCTTCCCGAAGTATTGATGCGCGCGCTCGCGCGGAGGTCCAGATGATCGCCCTGACCCTGGCAGAGGTCGCCGCCGCGGTGCGCGGCGACCTGCGGCCGCACGGCTCCGACACCCCCGACACCGTCGTCTCGGGAGGCGTCGACACCGACTCGCGCGCCATCCGCTCCGGCGGCGTGTTCGTCGCGAAGCCGGGCGAGGCGACCGACGGGCACCTGTTCGTCGGCAAGGCGATCGAGAACGGCGCGGCGCTCGCGATCGTGGAGCGGCCCGTCGACGAGCCCGTGTCGCAGATCGTCGTGGCCGACGCCGTCGCCGCGCTGGCCGAACTGGCCCGCGAGGTGGTGGCGCGCGTGCGCGCCGGCGGCCGCCTGCGGATCGTCGGGATCACGGGATCGAACGGCAAGACGACGACGAAGAACATGCTCGCGGCCGTCCTGGGTCCCGAGGGCGAGACGGTCGCGCCCGTGGCGTCGTTCAACAACGCCGTGGGCGCGCCGCTCACGATGCTGCGGGTCACGCACGACACGCGGTTCCTCGTCAGCGAGTTCGGTGCCGACGCGCCCGGGCAGATCGCGCGTCTGGCCGGGCTCGTCACGCCCGACATCGGCGTGGTGCTCATGGTCGGCATGGCGCACGCGGGCGGCTTCGGCGGCATCGAGGAGACCGTGAAGGCCAAGTCGGAGCTCGTGCGCGCCGTGCGGCCGGGCGGCGTGGCGGTGCTGAACGCCGACGATCCGCGCGTGGCCGGCATGGCGACGATCGCCGCCGAGCGGGGCGTGGACGTGCGCTGGTTCGGCCGCGACGAGGGCGCCCAGGTGCGCGCGGGCGAGGCGACCGTGACGGCCGCGGGCACGGCGACGGAGGTCTCCGTCGACGGCCGCACCCTGCCGCTGCGCCTGCGGGTGCTCGGCGCCCACCACGTCGTCAACGCCCTCGCCGCGATCACCGCCGCCACGGAGCTCGGCGTCGCCCCGGACGACGCCGTCGCGCGGCTCGAGGAGCTCGAGCTCGCGGAGCGCTGGCGCATGCAGGTGCTCGGCAGCGAGCGCGTGCGCATCATCAACGACGCGTACAACGCCAGCCCCGACTCGTACCACGCGGCGCTGCGCACGCTCGCGCAGATCACGGGTCCCGACGAGCGCATGGTCGCCGTCCTGGGTGCGATGAGCGAGCTGGGCGAGTACGACAACGCCGAGCACGCGAAGGTCGCGCTCCTCGCGGTGCGCCTGCGGATCCCGCGCATCGTCGTCGTCGGCCGCGAGGCGCGCGGGCTGTACCTGTCCGTCATCGCCGAGGGCTCGTGGGACAGCGAGGCGGTGTTCTTCGAGACCGCCGACGAGGCCTACGACTACCTCATGGGCGAGCTGCGCGACGGCGACCGCGTGCTCGTGAAGTCGTCGAACGCGGCGGGCCTGCGGTTCCTGGGGGATCGTCTGGGAGAATCCTTCTCGTGAGATCACTCCTGACGGCGGCCGCGATCTCGTTCGCGTTCACGCTCTTCCTCACGCCGGTCTTCCTGCGGTTCTTCCGCAGGTGGGGCTGGGCGCAGGTGATCCGCACGCCCGACGACCCCCGCAACCCCAATCACGGCGCGAAGCGCGGCACGCCCACGATGGGCGGCGTCATCTTCATCGCCGGCACGATCCTGGGCTATCTCGTCGGCTGCTACGCGGGCAACAACCCGCCGACGCCGTCCGGTCTGCTCGTGATCTGGCTCATGCTCGGCTTCGGCGCGGTGGGCTTCATCGACGACTGGCTGAAGGTGCGCAAGCAGCACTTCGGCGGGCTCGGCAGCTGGCAGAAGATCGTGGGCCAGATCCTCGTGATCATCCCGTTCGCCGTCGCCGCGCAGGCCTTCCCCGACGACTGGGGCCAGACACCCGGCGGCTTCGGCGTGTCGTTCTTCCGCGAGCTGCCCTGGCTGTCGTTCGCGCTCGTCGCTCCCGTGCTGGGCTGGCTTCTGTACCTCGCGTGGCTCGCGCTGCTGGGCGTCGGGTTCTCGAACGCCGTCAACCTCACCGACGGCCTCGACGGGCTGGCCGCCGGCATCGGCATCTTCGTGATGGGCGCCTACAGCCTCATCGCGTACTGGCAGTTCAACCAGGCGTGCACGGGCGAGGGGCTCGCGGCGGTCGACCAGTCGGCGTGCTACACGGTGCGCGACCCGCTCGATCTCGCGATCATCGCCGCCGCCGTCGTGGCGGGTCTCGTCGGCTACCTGTGGTGGAACGCGCCCAAGGCGCAGGTGTTCATGGGCGACGTGGGGTCGATGTCGATCGGCGGCGCCGTGATGGGCATGGCGGTGCTCACGCACACCGAGCTGCTGGGCATCCTCATCGCCGGCGGGTTCATGCTCGGCCCGGGATCCGTGGTGCTGCAGCGCCTGTACTTCAAGGCGACGAAGGGCAAGCGGCTGTTCCTCATGAGCCCGCTGCACCACCACTTCGAGCTGCGCGGCTGGCTCGAGGTGACGATCGTCGTGCGGTTCTGGATCATCGGCGGCATCCTCGCGGTCATGGGCGTTGGCCTCATGTACGTCGAATGGCTGAGCCTCCTGTGAACGCCGCCGATCGCCTCGCGACCCTGACGAGCTGGCGCGCCGACTGGTCCGGCCTGCGCGTGGCCGTGCTCGGGCTCGCCGCCACCGGATTCTCCGTGGCCGACACGCTCGCCGAGCTCGGGGCCGACGTGCTCGTCGTCAGCGAGAAGGCCGAGGAGGAGTACGCGCGCCTCGTGCCCGTGATCGGCGCGCGGCTGCACCTTGGTCCGCTCGATGAGGTGCCCGCCGAGCTGGAGGCCTTCGATCCCGAGCTCATCGTCGCCTCGCCCGGGTTCCCGCCGTCGCACCCCGTGATCCGCTGGGCCCTCGAGCGGGGCGTGGCGCTGTGGGGCGACATCGAGCTCGCGTGGCGGGTGCGCGACAAGGTGCTCCGGCCCGACGGCACCCCCGCCGAGTGGGTGCTCGTCACGGGCACGAACGGCAAGACCACGACCACGCGCCTGGCCGCGACGATGATGAAGGACGGCGGGCTGCGCGCCGCGCCCTGCGGCAACATCGGCGTGCCCATCCTCGATGCCGTGCGCGATCCGGCTGGCTTCGACGTGCTCGTCGTCGAGCTCTCCAGCCACCAGCTCTGGTACCTCGGCCTCAGCGCGCTCGAGGGCCAGCCGGTGCCGCACGCGAGCGTGTGCCTCAACCTGGCCGACGACCACCTGCAGTGGCACGGGTCCTTCGAGGCCTACCGCGACGCCAAGGCCGTGGTCTACCGCAACACCCGCGTCGCGTGCGTCTACAACAAGGCGGACGAGGCGACGCGGCGCATGGTCGAGGACGCCGACGTCGTCGAGGGCGCGCGCGCGATCGGATTCGACCTGGGGGTGCCGGGACCGAGCGACCTCGGGGTCGTCGACGGCATCGTCGTGGACCGCGCCTTCCTCGACGACCGCCGCACCTCGGCCCTCGAGCTCACGACGCTCGCCGAGCTCGCGGAGCGCGACCTCGCGGCCCCGCACGTCGTCGCGAACATCCTCGCCGCCGCCGCGCTGGCGCGCTCGCTCGGCGTCGAGCCGGTCGCGATCCGCGACGCGCTGCGGGGCTTCCGCCTCGACCCGCACCGCATCGAGGTCGTGGCGCGCGCGCAGGGGATCACCTGGGTCGACGACTCCAAGGCGACCAACCCCCACGCGACGGCCTCGTCGCTCGCGGCGTTCCCCGGCGCGATCTGGATCGTCGGCGGGCAGCTGAAGGGCGTCGACATCGGCGACCTCGTCGCGGCCCGCGGCCCCGGGAGCAAGGCGGCCATCGTCATCGGAACGGAGCGGGGCGAGGTCGTCGCGGCGTTCCGGCGACACGCGCCCGGGGTGCCGCTGTTCGAGGTGGACCACACCCAGACTGAGGATGTCATGACCAGGGCCGTCGAGCTGGCGGCGCAGGTCGCGCGGGACGGAGACGTGGTGCTGCTGGCACCGGCCGCCGCCTCATTCGACCAGTTCCGCGGCTACGACGACCGCGGCGACAGATTCGCACAGGCCGTGAGGGCATGGATCGAGAGGGGGACGCGCGATGAGCACGACGACGCGTCCTCCGGCGGCCGCTGACGCGCGCGGGACGGACGAGCCCGGCCCGCGCCGCGGCCTGCTGGCGCGGGTCTCGCTCGGTCAGGCGTTCGCGGCGGCGCCCGTCGAGTTCCTGCTCATCTCGTCGACCGCGCTGATCCTCACGGGCTTCGGCGCCGTCATGGTGCTCTCGGCCACGTCGGCGACCTCCATCACGGCCGGCGGCGGGCCGTACGACGCCGCCATCCGCCACGGGCTGTTCGCGCTCGTGGGCGTCCCGCTGATGTTCATCGTCAGCCGGTTCCCCATCGCGTTCCTCAAGAGGATCTCGTGGTTCGCGCTCATCGCGGCGGTGCTGCTGCAGCTGCTCGTGTTCACCCCGCTCGGCTACGAGTCCGGCGGCAACCGCAACTGGATCGATGTCGCGGGCTTCACGCTGCAGCCCTCGGAGTTCCTCAAGCTCGCGCTCGCGCTCTGGGTGGGGTTCATCCTGTACCGCAAGCGGACCCTGCTGGCGAACTGGAAGCACGTGTTCATCCCGCTCGTGCCGGTGGCACTGCTCGCGATCGGCACGGTGCTGGCGGGCGAGGACCTCGGCACGGCCATGATCCTCGTGCTGCTCGTGCTGGGCGCGCTGTTCTTCTCGGGCGTCAAGCTGCGGATCTTCATCCTCCCCGTGCTCGTCGGCATCGTCGGTGTGTTCGCGCTGGCCGTGACGAGCCCCAACCGCATGGCGCGGATCATGAGCTTCCTCGACTCCGAGTGCGCCGACTACTACGACTCCTGCTATCAGCCGCTGCACGGCATCTGGGCGCTGGCCGAGGGCGGCGTCTTCGGGGTGGGCCTGGGCAACTCCAAGCAGAAGTACGAGTGGCTGCCGGCGGCGGCGAACGACTACATCTTCGCGATCGTGGGCGAGGAGCTCGGCCTCATCGGCTGCGCCGTCGTCCTCACCCTGTTCGCGCTGTTCGCCTACGGCGCGTTCCGCATCATCCGGCGCACCGACGATCCGTTCGTGCGCGTCGTCGCGGGCGGCATCACGGTGTGGATCGTGGGGCAGGCCCTCATCAACATCGGCGTCGTGCTGCGGGTCTTCCCGGTGTTGGGCGTGCCGCTGCCGTTCCTGTCGTCCGGCGGCACCTCGCTCATCTCGGTCCTGCTCGCCTCCGGCGTGCTCCTCGCCCTCGCGCGCACGCTGCCGCCGGTGTCGGAGACGATGACCCCGGCTCCGACTCCCGCGCCGCGCCGCCGCTGACCGGCGCCCGCCGGCGCGCGCCGCTCGGCGGGGATCCATCCGCACCCTGCGAGGATGGACGGGTGACGACCTATCTGCTCGCCGGCGGCGGCACCGCCGGCCACGTCAACCCCCTGCTCGCCGTGGCCGACGGGCTGCGCGAGCGCTCCGCGGACGACGAGGTGCTCGTCCTGGGCACGAGGGAGGGACTCGAGGCGCGGCTCGTCCCCGAGCGCGGCTACGAGCTGCTCGTCGTCGACAAGGTGCCGTTCCCGCGCCGCCCGAACGGCGCCGCCCTGCGGTTCCCCGTCCGCTTCGCGCGTGCCGTCTCGCAGGTGCGCGGGCACATCCGCCGCCACGGCGTCGACGTCGTGCTGGGCGTCGGCGGCTACGCCTCGGCACCCGCCTACGTGGCGGCGCGGCGCGAGCGCGTGCCGTTCGTCGTGCACGAGGCCAACGCCCGCCCCGGCCTGGCCAACGTGCTGGGCGCGCGCGGCGCGGCGGCCGTCGGCGTCGCGTTCGCGGGCACGCCACTGCGGGGCGCGGAGGTGGTGGGCATGCCGCTGCGTCCCGAGATCGCGCGCCTCGACCGCGACGCCCGCCGCGCGGAGGCCCTGGAGCTGTTCGGCCTCGCCGCCGACCGCCCCGTGCTGCTCGTGTTCGGCGGATCGCTCGGCGCCAAGCGCATCAACGACGCCATGGCGGGCGCGTGGCGCGACATCGTGGACGCGGGATGGCAGATCCTGCACGCCGCGGGGGAGCGCGCCGGCGAGGTGGACGCGGGCGGCGAGGGCTACGTCGTCGTGCGCTACCTGGACCGGATGGACCTGGCCTTCGCCGCGGCGGACGTCGTGCTCTCTCGCGCCGGGGCCTCGACGGTGAGCGAGATCAGCGCGCTCGGCATCCCCGCCGTGTACGTGCCGTACGCCGTCGGCAACGGCGAGCAGCGGCTGAACGCGGCCGGCGCCGTGGGCGCCGGGGCGGCGATCCTCATCGACGACGCCCAGCTCACGCCCGCGCGCCTGCGTTCGGAGCTCGTGCCGCTGCTGCGCGACGCGGGGCGCCTCGACGAGATGCGCACCGCGGCGGCGCGCGCGGGGACCCGCGAGGGCACCGCGCACGTCATCGCGATGCTCGACCGAGCGCTCGGCCGCTGATCCCGCCGCGCCGCTCGTGGGCGTCGGCGCCCCGCGAGGCGGATGCGGTGCCGTGCGGCGCGCATCGTGGGAGTCCGCCGCCTGTTCGGGCGCGCCGAGCGCGAGTGTCGGCGGGCGAACCTAGACTCGAAGTGCCATGATCAAGCCCGACCTCTCCGTGCCCATCCCGAGCCAGATCCGCGCCGTGCACTTCATCGGCATCGGCGGATCGGGCATCTCGGGACTCGCGCGCATGTTCCTCGCCGCCGGCGTCCCCGTCTCGGGCTCGGACCGCTCCGAGAGTCAGAACACGCGCGACCTCGCGGAACTGGGCGCCACGGTCCACATCGGGCACGATGCCGCCAACCTCGGCGACGTCGACACGGTCGTGTACACGGGGGCGATCTGGCCCGAGAACCCCGAGTACCTCGCGGCGAAGGAGCGCGGTCTCACGCTGCTGCACCGCTCGCAGGCGCTGAAGTACCTCGTCGGCGCCCGCCGCCTCGTGTCCGTCGCCGGCGCGCACGGCAAGACCACCTCGACCGGCATGATCGTCACGGGCCTCGGCCGGCTGGGCGCCGACCCGAGCTTCGTCAGCGGCGGCGTCATCCAGGACAGGGGCGCGTCCAGCGGCACCGGATCCGACGACCTGTTCGTCATCGAGGCCGACGAGTCCGACGGCACGTTCCTGCTCTACGACACCTCGATCGCGCTCATCACGAACGTCGACGCGGACCACCTCGACCACTACGGCTCGCACGAGGCGTTCGACGACGCGTTCGTGCGCTTCGCCGACGGCGCACGCGAGGCCGTCGTCATCTCGGCGGACGACGAGGGCGCGCGCCGGGTGAGCGAGCGCCTCACGCACCGGAACGTGACGACCTTCGGCGAGTCGCACCGCGCCGACCTGCGCATCGTCGACATCCGCACCGACGGGCCCGTCGCCTTCGCGCTGGAGCACGCGGGCGAACGGGTCGAGGGCCGGCTGCAGGTGCCGGGGCGCCACAACGCGGTCAACGCCGCCGGCGCGGTGGCCGTGCTGCTGCAGCTCGGCTACGGTCTCGAGCCCGCGCTCAGGGCCGTCGAGGGCTTCGGCGGCACGGTGCGCCGCTTCGAGCTGCACGGCGCCGAGCGCGGCGTGAGCGTGTTCGACGACTACGCCCACCACCCCACGGAGGTCGCCGCCGCACTCGCGGCCGCCCGCACCGTCGTCGGCGACGGGCGGATCATCGCCCTGCACCAGCCGCACACCTACTCGCGCACGCAGCTGATGGCCGGCGAGTTCGCCAAAGTGCTCGAGGAGCTGGCCGACCACACCGTCGTGCTCGACGTGTACGGCGCCCGCGAGGATCCCATCCCCGGCGTCACGGGCGAGCTCGTGAGCGGCGCGTTCGACGATCCGTCGCGCGTGCGCTTCCTCGCCGACTGGCAGGAGGCGGCCGAGTACACGGCGGGCGTGGCGCGCGAGGGCGACTACGTCATCACCCTCGGCTGCGGCGACGTGTACCGGATCATCCCGCAGGTGCTCGGCGCCCTGCGCGAGGGCGCGGAGGGCTGACGGGGGCATGAAGCGGCCCGGCCCCCTTCCCGCAGCGCGGCCGACCCCGCCCGAGCCGCGTGAGCCCGAGCGGGAGCTCGCGCTCGCGCGCGACGACCACGACCACGCGGTGGACACCGCGCCGATCGCCGACGTCGTCGAGCTGCCGCCCCGTCGCCTCTTCGGCCGGCGGGCCGAGCGGCGGCGTGAGGGGCTCGACGACGGTCCCGACGGGCTCGACGCGACCGTCGATGCCGAGGAACCGGACCTCGACGGCACGCGCGGCGAGGAGCAGGCGACGGGATCCGTCGGCTGGCGAGAGCTCTGGCGCGCCTCCCGCGCCCGCCGCCGGGCGCTGCGCGCGGAGATCCGCCGCTTCACCGCCCGCACGCGCCGTCGCCGCTGGTACGCGATCGGCGCCGCGGCGGCCCTGCTGCTGCTGGTCGGCGGCAGCGTGGGCGCGGCGTACAGTCCGCTGTTCGCGGTGCGCGACGTCATCGTCGTCGGCTCGGAGACCCTCGACGAGGCCGCCGTCGAGGCGGCGCTCGCGACGCAGGTGGGCCGGCCCCTGCCGCTGGTGGACCACAGCGAGGTGAAGGCCGCGCTGCTCGGCTTCCCGCTCATCGAGACCTACGCGATCGAGGCGCGACCGCCGCACGAGCTCGTCATCCGGATCGTGGAGCGCACGCCCGTCGGCGTGATCCAGACGGACGCCGGCTTCACGCTCGTCGACGCCGCGGGCGTGGCGCTGTCGACCACCGCCGAGCCTCCCGCGGGTCAGCCCGTGATCTCCGTCGAGGCGGGTCCCGGCTCCGAGACCTTCGCCGCCGTCGGCCAGGTGCTGCGCTCGCTCCCGGCCGAGCTGCACGGGCAGGTGACCGCGGCCACGGCGAGCACGCCGCAGGATGTGCGGCTCACGCTCGGCGCCACCGGCACCGAGATCGTGTGGGGGACCGCCGACGAGTCGGCCATGAAGGCGCTCTCGCTGCAGAAGATGATGGCCGCGAAGCCGCCCGAGGGCGTCGCCCTGTACGACGTCTCCTCGCCCGAGGCCGTCGTCGTGAGGTAGCGGGGTGTGTTCTTTTCAGAAGCGTCTGCGCCGCTCGGGCACCCGCTGTGCGGGTGCCGCTCGCGTGCTCGCGCCGTCGCGTCCCGCGCCGGCGAGGCGGCGCTGCGCGCCGCGGGGCGGCCGCATTGGCGGCCGCACGCTCGCGCTTCGCGCTCACACAGTGATCGGTTGTGCTGTGGCTTGCTGACCGGTTGCACCCCTCGGTTGCTGAACGGAGCGGCGGAGCCGCGGAGATGAAGCGACCACCGCAACCGCGTCGGCGCGCGGCACGCAATCCGGGTGGGAAGCGCGACACGCCCCGGTCCAATCCGAACGCGATCCGCTGGCCCGCTTACCTTCGGAGAAGGGAAATACATACCGGGCAATTCTTTAACGTTCAGGTTGAACGTGAAGGTTGACCGCTCGGGATGAGAGCCAGGGTTCGCACAATCGGAGGCCGGCATGAGCCAGAACCAGAACTACCTCGCCGTGATCAAGGTCGTCGGCGTCGGCGGCGGTGGCGTCAACGCCGTCAACCGCATGATCGAGCTGGGCCTGCGCGGGGTCGAGTTCATCGCCGTCAACACCGACGCGCAGGCGCTGCTCATGAGCGACGCCGACGTCAAGCTCGACGTGGGCCGCGAGCTCACGCGCGGCCTCGGCGCGGGCGCCGACCCGGAGGTGGGGCGTCGCGCGGCCGAGGATCACGCCGAGGAGATCGAGCAGGCCCTCGCGGGCGCCGACATGGTCTTCGTCACGGCGGGCGAGGGCGGCGGCACCGGCACGGGCGGCGCGCCCGTGGTCGCGCGCATCGCCAAGTCCATCGGCGCGCTCACCATCGGCGTCGTGACCAAGCCGTTCTCCTTCGAGGGTCGCCGCCGTCAGCAGCAGGCCGAGACGGGCGTGGCTGCGCTGAAGGAGGAGGTCGACACGCTCATCGTCGTGCCGAACGACCGCCTCCTCGAGATCAGCGACCGCGGCATCTCGATGGTCGAGGCCTTCGCCACGGCCGACCAGGTGCTCCTTGCCGGTGTGCAGGGCATCACCGACCTCATCACGACCCCCGGTCTCATCAACCTCGACTTCGCGGACGTCAAGAGCGTCATGCAGGGCGCCGGATCCGCGCTCATGGGCATCGGCTCCGCCCGCGGGGCCGATCGCGCCATCAAGGCCGCCGAGCTGGCGGTCGAGTCGCCGCTGCTCGAGGCCTCGATCGAGGGCGCGCACGGCGTGCTGCTGTCGATCCAGGGCGGATCGAACCTCGGCATCTTCGAGATCAACGACGCCGCGCAGCTCGTCAAGGAGGCCGCCCACCCCGAGGCCAACATCATCTTCGGAACCGTCATCGACGACACCCTCGGCGACGAGGTGCGCGTCACGGTCATCGCGGCCGGCTTCGACGGCGGCGAGCCGCAGACGCGGCTCGACGTGCCGTCGCTCGCGGCCCGCCCCGCCGCCCCCGCGGTCCCGGCCGCGGCGGCTGCCGCCGATCCGGCCGAGCGCGCCGAGGGCGCGGCGCCGAAGGACGAGCGCGAGAGCGTCTCCGTCGCGGCGGCGCCCGTGGTGCCCGACGCGAGCGGCTTCGACTCGGCGTTCGACGAGGACCTCGACATCCCCGACTTCCTGAAGTGACCGTGCCGGATCTCGCCGCCCGCCTCGCAGACGTCGACGAGCGCATCGCCGACGCCGCGAGGGCGGCCGGGAGGGATCCGGACGAGCTGACGCGCATCGTCGTCACCAAGTTCCATCCGGCCGCCCTCGTGCGCGAGCTGCATGCGCTCGGCGTGCGCGACGTGGGGGAGAACCGGCAGCAGGAGCTGACGGGCAAGACCGAGGAGTGCGCGGACCTCGCGGATCTCCGCTGGCACTTCATCGGCCAGGCGCAGACGAAGAAGGCGAAGGCCATCCGCCGTGCCGCCTCGGTCGTCCACTCGGTGGACCGCGAGAGGCTGGCGGATGCGCTCGAGGCGGCGGGCGAGGGCATGCCCACCCTCGACGTGCTGCTGCAGATCAACCTCACCGACGATCCCGGCAGGGGCGGCGTGGCGCCCGAGGGCGTCGAACCGCTCGCCGAGCACATCCTGGGGCTGTCCACGCTGCGTCTGCGCGGCGTCATGGCGGTCGCGCCGCTCGACGAGAACCCGGCCGCGGCGTTCGCGCGGCTGGCCGAACACGCCGAGCGCGTGCGCCGGCTCGCGCCGGAGGCCACGTGGCTCTCGGCGGGGATGACGGCGGATTTCGCGGAGGCGATCGCGGTGGGCGCGACACACCTGCGCATCGGGACGGCAATCACGGGGGCGCGGCCCGACCGGGCTTAGCCTCGAAGACAACGAGCACCTTACGGAGGACGCGATGGCGAACCCGCTCAAGAAGACGATGGTCTACCTCGGCCTGGCGGACGAGGAGGAGTACGACGAGGCCGACGAGCGGCAGACGCCCGTGCGCGCCACGCGCGAGGAGCGCCACGCCCGCGACGAGGAGGTGCCCGCGCCCGTGACGCCGATCCGCCGCCCCGCCGTCGTGCGCCAGCCCGCGTCGGCGCCCGTCACCGAGATCGTCACGGTCCACCCCAAGCAGTACCGCGACGCGCAGACGATCGCCGAGCACTTCCGCGACGGCGTGCCCGTGATCATGAACCTCTCGCAGATGAGCGACGCCGACGCGCGCCGCCTCATCGACTTCGCGAGCGGCCTCTCGCTCGGCCTGTACGGGCGGATCGAGCGGGTCACCAGCAAGGTGTTCCTGCTCAGCCCCGAGAACATCGCGGTCTCGGGCGACGGCGCCATCACCGGCGACGACGCGCTCTGAGCGCCGTCGGCCCCGGTCGGGCGCGTCGGGCATCCGGTCGCGCCCGGGATAGGCTCATCTCGTGATCGCGCTCGTCTTCACGCTGCTGAACCTCCTCGTGCTCCTGTACATGCTCGTGCTGTTCGGGCGGCTGATCCTGGACTACATCCCGCTGTTCAACCGCGAGTGGCGTCCGAAGGGCGCCATGCTCGTGATCGCGGAGGCGGTGTACACGGTCACGGACCCCCCGATCCGCTTCCTGCGCCGGTTCATCCCGCCCCTGCGGGTGGGCGGTGTCGCGATCGACTTCGCGTTCGCGATCACGATGTTCCTGTGCATCATCCTGCTCTCCGTCACGAGCGTCCTCGCCGGCGTCTGAACCCGTTCTCGGATTCGCGTCTGGGGTACGGCTCCCGGCATGGTCCGGTTATGCTTGCTCGAGACTGAAGCCGCGGGCCCGACCCCGCGGCCCTCCGACTGTCTCTGATCGAAAGAGGTCCCTCCCCATGGCACTCACCCCGGATGACGTCGTCACCAAGCAGTTCCAGCACGTCCGGTTCAAGGAGGGGTTCGACCCGGATGAGGTCGACGACTTCCTGGACGAGATCGTCGTCGAGTGGCGCAAGGCGCTCGAGGAGAACGAGCGCCTGAAGGCGCGCGTCGCCGAGCTCGAGTCGGGCGCGACGCCCGCGGCCCCCGCGGCCGAGGCTCCGAAGCCCGTCGAGACGCCGCAGCCGGCCGCGCCCGCCGAGGCGCCGCAGGCGAACGCCGCGACGAGCGCCGTGAGCATCATCGAGCGCGCGCAGCGCCTGCACGACGAGCACGTCGCCGAGGGCAAGGCCGAGGCCGAGAAGCTCGTCGCGGACGCACGCTCGCAGGCCGGCGAGATCATCGCCGACGCCGAGCGCAAGCAGCAGGAGATCCGCGTGCGCCTCGAGAACGAGCGCAAGTCGCTCGAGTCGCGCATCACGGAGCTGCGCGGTTTCGAGCGCGACTACCGCGCCGAGATGCGTTCGTTCTTCGAGACGAAGCTGAAGGACCTCGAGAGCTCGAGCACCGCGTCGTCGTCGACGCCGGTCTCGGCGATCGGTCTCTGAGCCCGGCCCGTTGAGCGGCCGAGCCCCCCTTCGCACGGCGGCGGCCGGCGCCCTCATCGCGATCCTCGCGGTGACGGTGCTGGCCGCCGACCAGTTCTCCAAGCACCTCGTCCTGCAGTCGCTGGAGCCCGGCACCACGGTGCCGGTGGTCGGCGACGCCCTGCAGTTCGTCCTCGTCTTCAACCCCGGCGCCGCGTTCTCGCTGGGTGAGGGCGTCACCTGGATCTTCACGATCGCGATGGCGGTCGTCGCGGCCGCGATCGTCTACGTCGCCGCCACGCGGGTGCACTCCCGGCTGTGGGCCGTCGTGCTCGGGCTGCTGCTGGGGGGAGTGCTCGGCAACCTCGCCGACCGACTGTTCCGCGATCCCGGCTTCGCCGTCGGGCACGTGGTCGACTTCATCCTCACGCCCTGGATGTGGTTCTGGGCGCCGCACCCGGCGATCTACAACGTCGCCGACATCTTCATCGTCGGCGGCATGGCGGCCGTCGCGCTGCTGCTCGTGATCGGGCTGGAGCTCGACGGCACGCGCGGCGAGAAGGCGGCGGACGGCGGCGGCGCTCCCGCGGCCGACGACGCCGGCGAGGCCGCCGCGCGCCCGGCGGTCGAGACGGTCGAGGGCGACGCGTCGGCCCCCGCCGAGGCCGATCGCGCCGCGACGGATCGGGACGACGCGGTCGACCGGGTTCCGGCGGACGCCGCGGGAGACCGGGACTGATGGAGTCCCGCAGGCTTCCCGTCCCCGACGGGCTGGACGGCACGCGCGTCGACGCGGCCCTGGCCAAGATGCTCGGCTTCTCGCGGACCTTCGCGGCGGAGGTCGTCGAGGCCGGCGGCGTGCAGCTCGACGGCGCGGTCGTCGCGAAGTCGGATCGCGTCACGGCGGGCTCGTGGCTCGACGTCGAGTGGCGGCCGAAGGAGGAGCCGCGCGTCGTCGCGGTCGTGGTGCCCGAGCTCGGGATCGTCCACCAGGACGACGACATCGTCGTGGTCGACAAGCCGGTGGGCGTCGCCGCCCATCCGTCGCTCGGCTGGGAGGGCCCGACCGTGCTCGGCGCGCTCCTCGCAGCTGGGGTGCAGGTCGCCACGAGCGGCGCCGCCGAGCGGCAGGGGATCGTGCATCGCCTCGACGTGGGCACGAGCGGGCTCATGGTGGTCGCCAAGACCGAGCGCGCGTACACGCTGCTCAAGCGCGCCTTCAAGGAGCGCACGGTCGACAAGGTCTACCACGCCGTGGTGCAGGGGCATCCGGATCCGCTGGTCGGCACGATCGACGCGCCGATCGGGCGACACCCCAGCCACTCGTGGAAGTTCGCCGTCACGCGCGACGGCAAGGACTCCGTGACCCACTACGAGACGATCGAGGCCTTCCCGGGCGCCTCGCTGCTCGAGATCCATCTGGAGACGGGCCGCACGCACCAGATCCGCGTGCACATGGCCGCCCACCGGCATCCGTGCGTCGGCGATCCGCTCTACGGCGCCGACCCGACCATGTCGGCGCGCCTGGGACTGACGCGCCAGTGGCTGCACGCCCACCGCCTCGCCTTCGACCACCCCGGCACGGGCGACCGGGTCGAGTTCGCGTCGCCGTACCCCGCCGACCTCCAGAACGCCCTCGACATCCTCCGCGGCGAGTAGCACCGCGCGCGAGGGTCGACCACCCGTTCCCGATGTCGGGGGCGGCGGGCAGGATGGCGGCATGGCCATCACGACGCGCCCCGCGACCGACTTCGAGGGCGTGCGCGCGCTGGTGGGGCCCAAGCGCCCCGACGCGAACGTGTGCTGGTGCCTGAGCCACCGGGTTCCGGCGAAGCTCAACCGCGAGCTGGTCGGGCCGGCCAGGGCCGAGTTCGTGCGCGCCATGTGCGAATCGGATCTGCCGCCGGGCGTGCTCGCGTACGACGGCGACGAGCCGGTCGGCTGGGCCGGTGTCGCGCCGCGCGCCGACACCCAGTTCGCCCGCAGCCGCACGATCCCGCACGTCGACGATCTGCCTGTCTGGACCGCGTGGTGCTTCCGCGTGCGCCCCGGGCACCGGCGCAAGGGCGTCCTCGACCGCCTGCTCCGGGGCGCCATCGCCTTCGCGCGTGAGCGCGGCGCCCCCGCGCTGGAGGGCTACCCGGTCGACAACCGCGGTGAGCGGGTGGACCAGACCATGGCGTTCGTGGGCTTCCGCGACATGTTCGAGCGCGCGGGCTTCACGAAGGCAGCCGACACGATCTCGGTCTCGGGCGGGTTCCCCCGCGTCGTCATGCGCCTCGACCTGCGCCGCTGAGCCGCGGTGTCGGAGGTCGAACCTAGACTCGATCCATGGCCTCCGACTCCTTCGTTCACCTGCATGTCCACAGCGAGTACTCGATGCTGGACGGGGCGGCGAAGCTCGGGGCGATGACGCAGGCGGCGGCCGATTACGGGATGCCGGCGATCGCCGTCACCGACCACGGCAACACGTTCGCGGCGTTCGAGTTCTACCGGGCCGCGCAGTCCGCGGGCGTGAAGCCCATCATCGGCCTCGAGGCGTACGTCACCCCCGGCACGCACCGCACCGACAAGACGCGCGTGGCGTGGGGAAGCCCCGACCAGAAGAGTGACGACGTCTCGGGCAGCGGCGCGTACACCCACATGACGATGTGGGCCGAGAACACCCCCGGCATGCACAACCTGTTCCGGCTGAGCTCGCTGTCGAGCATCGAGGGGTACTACTTCAAGCCGCGCATGGACCGCGAGCTGCTGCAGACCTACGGCAAGGGCCTGATCGCGACGACCGGCTGCCCCTCCGGCGAGGTGCAGACCAAGTTGCGTCTCGGCCAGTACGACGCCGCGCGCCAGGCGGCCGCCGAGTTCCAGGACATCTTCGGCAAGGAGAACTACTTCGCCGAGATCATGGATCACGGCCTCGACATCGAGCGCCGCGTGATGACCGATCTGCTGCGCCTCGCGAAGGACCTGGGCATCCCGCTCGTGGCCACCAACGACTCGCACTACACGCACCAGCACGAGGCCGACGCCCACGCGGCGCTGCTGTGCGTCCAGTCCGGATCGACGCTCGACGACCCGAACCGGTTCAAGTTCGACGGCGACGGCTACTACGTCAAGACGGCCGCCGAGATGCGTCAGCTGTTCCGCGATCACCCGGAGGCTTGCGACAACACGCTGCTCATCGCCGAGCGGTGCGACGTCGAGTTCGACACGAGCGCCAACTACATGCCGAAGTTTCCCGTGCCCGACGGGGAGACCGAGGAGAGCTGGCTCATCAAGGAGGTCGAGAAGGGCCTCCACTACCGCTACCCGAACGGCGTGCCAGACCGCGTGCGGCAGCAGGCGGACTACGAGACCGGGATCATCCTGCAGATGGGCTTCCCCGGCTACTTCCTCGTCGTCGCCGACTTCATCAACTGGGCCAAGGACAACGGCATCCGTGTCGGCCCGGGCCGTGGTTCGGGCGCCGGGTCGATGGTCGCGTACGCCATGCGGATCACCGACCTCGACCCGCTCGAGCACGGCCTCATCTTCGAGCGCTTCCTCAACCCGGACCGCGTCTCGATGCCCGACTTCGACGTCGACTTCGACGACCGCCGCCGCGGCGAGGTGATCGACTACGTCACCGACAAGTACGGCGACGAGCGCGTGGCGCAGATCGTGACGTACGGCACCATCAAGTCGAAGCAGGCGCTCAAGGACGCCGGCCGCGTGCTCGGCTTCCCGTTCAGCATGGGGGAGCGGCTGACGAAGGCGATGCCCCCCGCCGTCATGGGCAAGGACATGCCGCTCGACGGCATGTTCAACCCCGAGCACCCCCGCTACAAGGAGGCCAGCGAGTTCCGCGCGCTCATCGAGAGCGACCCCGAGGCCAAGACGGTCTACGACCGCGCGGTCGGCCTCGAGGGACTGAAGCGGCAGTGGGGCGTGCACGCGGCGGGCGTGATCATGTCGAGCGAGCCGCTCATCGACATCATCCCGATCATGAAGCGGGAGCAGGACGGCCAGATCGTCACGCAGTTCGACTACCCCGCGTGCGAGGCCCTCGGCCTCATCAAGATGGACTTCCTGGGGCTGCGCAACCTCACGATCCTCTCCGACGCGCTCGACAACGTCCGGGCCAACCGCGGCGAGGAGGTCGACCTCGAGCACCTCTCGCTCGACGACCGCGAGGCCTACGCGCTGCTGTCGCGCGGCGACACCCTCGGCGTGTTCCAGCTCGACGGCGGGCCGATGCGCTCGCTGCTGCGCCTCATGAAGCCGGACAACTTCGAGGACATCTCGGCCGTCATCGCCCTGTATCGGCCGGGCCCCATGGGTGCCAACTCCCACACGAACTACGCGCTGCGCAAGAACGGGCTCCAGGAGATCACCCCGATCCATCCCGAGCTCGAGGAGCCGCTGCGCGACATCCTCGACACGACCTACGGCCTGATCATCTATCAGGAGCAGGTCATGGCCATCGCGCAGAAGGTGGCGGGCTTCAGCCTCGGACAGGCCGACATCCTGCGCCGCGCGATGGGCAAGAAGAAGAAGTCGGAGCTCGACAAGCAGTACGCGGGCTTCTCGGGCGGCATGAAGGAGCGCGGCTACTCCGAGGGCGCCATCAAGGCGCTGTGGGACATCCTGCTGCCGTTCTCGGACTACGCGTTCAACAAAGCGCACTCCGCCGCATACGGCGTGGTGTCGTACTGGACCGCGTACCTCAAGGCCCACTATCCGGCCGAGTACATGGCCGCGGTGCTCACGAGCGTCGGCGACTCGCGCGACAAGCTCGCGATGTACCTCAACGAGTGCCGCCGCATGGGCATCCGGGTGCTGCAGCCGGATGTGTCGGAGTCGATCGGCTTCTTCTCGGCCGTCGGCGACGACATCCGCTTCGGCCTCGGCGCCATCCGCAACGTCGGATCGAACGTGGTCGACGGCATCGTCGCGGCACGCAAGGACGGGCCGTACACGAGCTTCCACGACTTCCTGAGCCGCGTGCCGATGCACGTGGCCAACAAGCGCACGGTCGAGTCGCTCATCAAGGCGGGCGCCTTCGACTCGATGGGCTCGACGCGGCGCGCCCTGCTGGAGGTCCACGAGCAGGCGGTCGAGGCCTCGGTCGATCGCAAGCGGAACGAGGCGCAGGGGGCGATCGGCTTCGACTTCGACAGCCTGTGGGACGAGCCCGAGACGGCGCAGAAGGTGCCGGAGCGCCCGGAGTTCACGAAGAAGGACAAGCTGGCGTTCGAGCGCGAGATGCTCGGCCTCTACGTCTCGGATCACCCCCTCGCCGGGCTCGAGGTGCCGCTCGCGAAGCACCGCAGCATCACGATCCACGACCTCATCGCCTCGGAGGATCTGCAGGACGGCGACCAGGTGACGGTGGCGGGTCTCGTGACGAGCGCGCAGCATCGCGTGGCCAAGTCGAGCGGCAACCCCTACGGCATGATCACGGTCGAGGACTTCGAGGGCGAGGTCACCGTGATGTTCATGGGCAAGACCTACACCGAGTTCCAGCCGATCCTGCAGCAGGACTCGCTCCTCGTCGTGCGCGGCCGCGTGTCGCGGCGTGACGACGGCCTCAACCTGCACGCGCAGTCGGCCTTCGTCCCCGACGTCGGGGGTCTCGAGGCGTCCGGGCCGCTGACGCTGCTGCTGCCGGAGCAGCGCGCCACGGAGCGGCTCGTCCTCGAGCTCTCCGAGGTGCTGCAGCGCCACGCCGGCGACACGGAGGTGCGGCTGAAGATGCACCGCGGCAGCTCGGCCAAGGTGTTCGAGGTGCCGCTGCCGGTGCGGATCACGGCCGACCTGTTCGGCGACCTCAAGTCGCTGCTCGGGCCGCAGTGCCTCGGGTAGTCCTCCCCGTCGACGCGTCGGCGGTGGCGGTTAGGATCGAAGACGGAACGCTCGACGATCAGAGGGAGACCCGTGTCCGAGAACAGTGAGGTCGCCGCAGGCGGCGTGCCCGGCCTGTGGAAGTTCACGCTGCGCGAATGGATCGTCATCGGGACGGGTCTCGTCCTGCTGATCCTGTCGTTCTTCAGCGTCATCGACGGTGATTACGCGCCCATGTGGGGCCAGGGGCTCGTGCAGATCGCGGCGCTGCTGGCTCTCATCGCCGCGACCGCGATGCTGGTCGTGCGCCGCCTCGCCCCGGGGGCGAAGATCCGCATCGGATCGCTCTCGGTGGATCAGTTCGCGTCCGTCGCGTTCGTCTCCTACGCGATCGTCGCGTGGCACTCGCTGCTTTTCATCAGCGTGCTCGGCGCCCAGCTCGGCGAGCTGATGTCGTTCTTCGGACCGGGCGAGTCCGTGCTGTCGGCCGGCTGGGCCGCCTGGGTCTCGGCGTTCGTCGCGCTCGTCGGCGTGTTCTTCACCGTGTTCGCCCCGCTCGTGCCGCCGTTCCGCGCCGACTTCGACGGCCGCGAGGAGGTGCCCGCGGCGCGCGCCGCGCGCCCCGCGCGCCCCGTCGTGCAGAAGCCGCGCGCGCCCAAGCCGGAGCAGGGGCAGCAGGGCGCCTGGCCCGGCTACGGCGCCCCCGGACAGCAGCAGGGCGGCTACCCGTACGGGCAGCAGCAGCCCGGCGCCTACCCCTATGGCCAGCAGCCCTACGGCCAGTACCCGCCCCAGGGTCAGCCGTACGCCCCGCAGCCCTACGGTCAGCCGGGCCAGGAGCAGCCGTACGGCGCTCCCCAGCCCTATGGCCAGCCCGGCCAGGAGCAGCAGGGCCCGCAGGCCCACGGTCAGCAGTTCGGCCAGCAGCCGTACGGGCAGCCCGGCCAGGGACAGCCCGGGCAGGAGCAGTCCGGCCAGGAGCAGCAGTACGGCCAGCAGCCCTACGGCGCGCCCCAGCCCTACGGCCAGCAGCCGTACCCGCCGCAGCAGGGCACGCCGCCGCAGGCGCACGAGCAGGGTCAGCCCACGCCGGCCGCGCCGCACGGCGGCAACCCGTACGTCGCCCCGACGGCCTCGCAGCCCGAGATCGACGAGGTGACGGAGGCGCCGGCCGACGCCGATGCTGCTCGTTCCGCGCGCGCTCACGCTGGATCCGACATCGAGGCGAGCCTCGGGCTCGCGCCGGCCGAGGACGAGGCGCCGTCGTACCGCCGCACGAGCGGCGAGCCCGCGAGCGAGCCGGTGGACCCGCTGGACGCCGAGACCGTGATCCGAGGCAACGGCGAGAGCGCTTCCGATGAGACGGCGCAGGCCGTGGCCTCCGTGGCCGCCACCGAGGAGCCCGCGCCGGCCCCGGAGGCGGGCGAGCAGGCGCCGGCCGATGGGCAGGCGCAGGGCAGTCCCGCATCGCTGCCCGTCACGAACAACCAGCCGTTCTGGGCGCTCGCGCCGGTGGAGCGCGACGTCGTGGATGAGAACGGCACGCCGCTGTTCCGCATCGGTCCGACCGCATGGGCGCTCGTACTCGAGGAGCGCGGCGACGTCTTCGTGGTGCGCCACGACGACGGACGCGTCGGCTACCTGCTCGACACCAGCGGCGTCACGCGCGGCTGACCCGCGAGGAGCACCACCTGATGCGCACGATCGATCTGCGCGGCCGTCGCCTGAACACGGCCGATCTGCTCGCCGCCGTCCCGCGCGCCACCGCGGCGCGGGCGGCGGCGCTGCAGGCGGCCGCCGAGATCGTCGAGGACGTCCGCGCGCGGGGCGAGCAGTCGCTGCGCGAGCAGGCCGAGCGCTTCGACGGCGTGACGGGCCACGCGGTGCGGGTGCCGGCCGAGCACGTCGCCGACGCCGTCGCCGGGCTCGACCCCGAGGTCCACGCCGCGCTCGAGGAGTCGATCCGCCGCGTGCGCGAGGCCTCGGCCGCGCAGATCCCGCCCACGCGCGTCACCGAGCTCGCGCCCGGCGCGCGCGTCACGCAGCGCTGGCAGCCCGTCGGGCGCGTCGGCGTGTACGTGCCGGGCGGCAAGGCCGTGTACCCGTCCAGCGTGGTCATGAACGTCGTGCCCGCGCAGGTCGCGGGCGTGCGCAGCATCGCGCTCGCCTCGCCGCCGCAGGCCGACGCCGAGGGTCGCGTGCACCCGACGATCCTCGCCGCGGCCGGCCTGCTCGGCGTCACCGAGGTCTACGCGATGGGCGGCGCCGGGGCGATCGGCGCGCTCGCGCACGGCGTCGCGACGCTCGGCCTCGAGCCCGTCGACACCGTCACCGGTCCCGGCAACAACTTCGTCGCGGCGGCCAAGCGTGCCGTCGCCGGCGTCGTGGGAGTCGACTCCGAGGCCGGTGCCACCGAGATCCTCATCGTCGCCGACGACACGGCCGACGCGCGCCTGATCGCGTACGACCTCGTGAGCCAGGCCGAGCACGACGAGCAGGCCTCGGCGGTGCTCGTGACCGCGTCCGCGGACCTCGCGCGCGCCGTCGATGCGGCGGTGGAGCAGGTCGCCGCGGCCACCCGGCACCGCGAGCGGGTCGCCGCCGCGCTGGCGGGGGAGCAGTCGGCCATCGTGCTCGTCGACGATGCGGCCGCGGCCGAGGCGTTCAGCAACGCGTACGCGCCGGAGCACCTCGAGCTGCACCTCGCCGACGCCGCCGAGGCGGCGTCGCGCTACACGAGCGCGGGCGCGCTGTTCCTCGGCCCCTATGCGCCCGTGAGCCTCGGCGACTACCTCGCGGGATCGAATCACGTGCTGCCGACGGGCGGCCAGGCCCGCTACGCCGCGGGCCTCGGCGCGCAGACGTTCCTGCGTCCGCAGCAGGTCATCGAGTACGACCGCGACGCCCTCGCCGAGGTGAGCGACCGCATCGTCGCGCTCGCGGCGTCCGAGGCGCTTCCCGGCCACGGCGACGCCGTCGTGGCGCGCTTCGCGTCCGGCGACGTCGCAGGCTCCGCCGCGTAAGCTGGCCCGGCTATGCACTGTCCCTTCTGCCGCCACGCCGACTCCCGCGTCATCGACTCCCGCACGAGCGACGACGGCCTCTCCATCCGCCGTCGGCGCCAGTGCCCGCAGTGCGGCAAGCGCTTCTCGACGATCGAGACCGCGTCGCTCAACGTCATCAAGCGCTCCGGCGCGGTCGAGCCGTTCAGCCGCGACAAGGTGATGGCGGGCGTGCGCAAGGCGTGCCAGGGGCGTCCCGTGACGGACGCCGATCTGGCCGTGCTCGCCCAGAAGGTGGAGGAGGCCGTGCGGCAGACGGGCCTGAGCCAGATCGACGCGAACGAGATCGGCCTGGCCACGCTCGGCCCGCTCCGCGAGCTCGACGAGGTCGCCTACCTGCGGTACGCGAGCGTCTACCAGGCGTTCGAATCGCTCGAGGACTTCGAGGCGGCCATCGCCGACCTGCGCGCCGATCACGCCGGAGTGGGCGCGCACACCGCGGGCGGGGCCGATCAGGGCGCGGGGGCCTGACGCGTGTACCCGCTGCTGTTCCGCGCGTTCCTGTCGCGCCTCGACCCCGAGACGGCCCACCACCTGGCCATGGCCGTGATCCGCGTGCTCGGCTCCCGCCCGATCGCGCCGATCGTGCGCGCCTTCACCCGGCCCGATCCGTCCCTGGCCGTCGACGCGCTCGGCGTGCGGTTCCCGTCGCCGTTCGGCGTCGCCGCCGGGTTCGACAAGAACGCGGTCGGCGTGCGCGGCCTCGATGCCCTCGGCTTCGGACACGTCGAGATCGGCACGGTCACCGCGATCCCGCAGGACGGCAACCCCCGCCCGCGCCTGTTCCGCCTCGTCCCCGACCGCGCGGTCGTGAACCGCATGGGCTTCAACAACCGGGGCGCTCGGGCCGCCGCCCGGCGCCTGGCGCGACTGCGCCGCGGGGGAGCGGTCGTCGGGGCCAACATCGGCAAGAGCCGCGTCGTCGACGTCGAGCACGCCACGGCGGACTACGTCGCCAGCGCGACGATGCTCGCGCCGCTCGCCGACTACCTCGCGGTGAACGTCTCCTCGCCCAACACCCCGGGCCTGCGCGGGCTCCAGGCCGTCGAGACGCTGCGCCCCCTGCTCCAGGCCGTCAAGGCGGCCGCGGGCCGGACCCCGCTGCTCGTCAAGATCGCGCCCGACCTCCCGGACGACGAGGTCACGGCCGTGACCCGACTCGCGGTGGATCTGGGCCTGGCGGGCATCATCGCGACGAACACGACGATCGCGCGCGAGGGACTGCTCACCGACGCGGGCGTCGTCGAGGCCGCCGGTGCCGGCGGGCTCTCGGGCGCGCCCCTCAAGGCGCGCGCGCTCGAGGTGCTGCGCGTCATCCGGGCCGCGGCACCCGATCCGGCGTTCTGCGTCGTCTCGGTCGGCGGCATCGAGACCGCCGAGGACGTGCGCGAGCGCCTGGCCGCGGGCGCGACCCTCACGCAGGGCTACACGGCGTTCCTCTACCGCGGCCCGCTCTGGGCCCGCGAGATCAACCGCGCCCTCGCCCGCCCTTAAGTCCGCAAGTCTGTGCCAAGTCCGCGCGTGCGTCCGCCCGGACTCAGCACAGACTTGCGGACATGCACCGAGCCCTGCGACGGCGCCGCGAAGCGGCCCCGGAGCGTGCGGGCGCGAGTGCGCCCGCCGTCACGCCGGATGGCGCGGAGCGCCCTCCCGAGCCCGCCAGGGCGCGCCGTCAGGCGTGCCCGCAGCGTGCGAGACACGTGACACGGATGACTCAGGCCGGGTACTCGCCGCGCTTCACCTGCGGCTTCGGCAGGCGCATCCAGCGCATCTGCACGGAGCGCATCGCGGCGTACCAGCCGAGGCCCTTCTCGCGCCGGTCCTTGCCGAACTTCTCGGCGGCCTTCTTCTTGACGGTGTTCGAGAGGATCACCATGTCGCCGACCGTGAAGAGCACGAACACCCAGAGGCCGATCATGCCGTAGTACTGGAACTGGATCGGCAGGAACATCGTGACGATCAGCACGATGATGAGGGCCGGCATGAGCAGCTCGCCGAGGTGCCAGCCGGCGTCGGTGTAGTCGCGCACCCAGCGGCGCTGCGGGCCCTTGTCGCGGGGCTGCAGGTAGCGCTCCTCGCCGTTGGCCATGCCGACGCGGGCGCGGTCCTGGCGCTCGCGCAGCTCGGCGCGGGCGCGCTTGCGCGCCTCCTTCGTGTTGGCGACGAGCGGGCGGCGGTTGGCGGCCTCGCGCTCGGCGCGGGACGGGGTGGGACGGCCCTTGCCGACGGTCGTCATCGACGCGTCGTCGCCGGCGGACGCGGGGGTGTTGGCCACGGGGAGCACCTCGGATCGTTCGGGGGCCGCGCGCGGAGGGGCACGGCATGCCGATCTAGGATACCCGCATGACCTCCACGCCCACCCCGGACCAGCAGCTCGTCGAATCGGCGGAAGGAGGGATCCCCGCGGCGCTCGCCGACCTCGGGCGCCTCGTGCGCATCCCCGGCATCGCGTGGCCCGCCTTCGATCAGGATCAGCTCGTGCGCAGCGCCGACGAGATCGCCCGGCTCGCGCGCGAGACCGGCGTCTTCGACGAGGTGCGCATCCACCGCGCGGCCATCCCCGGCACGGACGAGGTGGGCCAGCCCGGTGTGCTCGCCACGCGCGCGGCCCGCAACGGCCGCCCGACCGTCATGCTCTACGCCCACCACGACGTGCAGCCCCCGGGAGACGACGCGCTCTGGGAGACGCCGCCGTTCGAGCCGACCGTGCGCGACGGCCGCCTCTACGGGCGCGGCGCCGCCGACGACAAGGCCGGGGTGATGGCGCACATCGCCTCGCTGCGCGCCCTGCGCGAGACCTACGGCGACGACCTCGACCTCGGGATCGTCCTCTACATCGAGGGCGAGGAGGAGTTCGGCTCGCGCTCGTTCACGCAGTTCCTCGAGGACAACGCCGAGGCGATGCGCTCGGACGTCATCGTCGTCGCCGACTCCGGCAACTGGGACTCCGAGACGCCGGCCGTCACGGTGTCGCTGCGCGGCAACGCGAAGTTCCACCTCACGGTGCGCACGCTCGATCACGCCTCGCACTCGGGCATGTTCGGGGGAGCGGTGCCCGACGCGATGCTCGCGACCATCAAGATGCTCTCCTCCCTGTGGGACGAGAACGGCGCGGTGGCGGTCGAGGGCCTCACGGCGCGCGATGCCGAGACACCCGAGTACGGCGAGGACACGTTGCGCGAGGAGACGGGGCTGCTCGAGGGCGTGCGCCCGATCGGCGACGGCACGATCCTGTCGCGCATCTGGAACAAGCCGTCGATCACGGTCACCGGCATCGACCACACGAGCGTCGCCGCCGCGTCGAACACGCTCTCGCCCGAGGTGACCGTGGTCGTGAGCGCCCGCGTGGCGCCGGGACAGGACGCGCGGGCCGCCTACGAGGCCATCAAGGCGCACCTCGAGGCGCACAACGCCTTCGGCGCGCAGCTCACCTTCGGCGAGGTCGACTGCGGCGACGGCTTCCTCGTCGACACGAGCGGATGGGCCGTGCAGGCGGCGCGCGACGCGATGCGCGACGGCTACGGCAAGGATCCCGTGGACTACGGCGTGGGCGGATCGATCCCGTTCATCGCCGATCTCGTGCAGCGCTACCCGGGCGCGCAGATCCTCGTGACGGGCGTGGAGGACCCGCACTCGCGCGCGCACAGCCCGAACGAGTCGCTGCACCTCGACACGTTCCGACACGCCGTGATCAGCGAGACGCTGCTGCTCGGGCGCATGAACGCCCGCGAGGCCTGAGCCGCCGAGCAAGACGGCGGCCGCGCGGCGCCATCCGCCGCCGCCGCGGTTAGAATCGAACAAGCTCGCCCCGTGCCGTCCGTCGGCGGGGCCCGATAGGAGGAGAGCGTCATGACCGACACGACCCTGACCGCCGACACCGCCGCCCCCGCCCACGGCGTGGGCCTCACCGAGGCGGCCGCCGCCAAGGTGAAGAGCCTGCTCGAGCAGGAGGGCCGCGACGACCTGCGCCTGCGCGTCGCCGTGCAGCCCGGCGGCTGCTCCGGCCTCATCTACCAGCTCTACTTCGACGAGCGCTACCTCGAGGGCGACGAGACCGTCGACTTCGACGGCGTCGAGGTGATCGTCGACAACATGTCGGTGCCGTACCTCGACGGCGCGAAGATCGACTTCAAGGACACGATCTCGGAGCAGGGGTTCACGATCGACAACCCCAACGCCTCGGGCTCCTGCGCCTGCGGCGACAGCTTCCACTGATCCGCCCTGCGAACGGCCCCGCCACCACCGCTGCGGGGCCGTTCGGCGTACCCGCAGCACGCCACGCGCGAGGGCGCCCCGCTGGGAGTGTGGCCGGAATCCCGTGTGCGCTTGCCCTAGACTGGCAGGTGCCCCATCCACGTTCGAAAGGTGAATTCGTGCCCTCGAAACGCCGCATCCGCTGGGCAGCGATCCCCGTCGCCGCAGCCACCGTCGCCACGCTCGCCGCGTGCTCGCCCACGGAGCTGCACGGCTACCTCCCCGGCTTCGTGGAGGACGGGCCTGCCACCACCAACCAGACCGAGGGAATCGCCTCGCTCTGGGTCGGGTCGTGGATCGCCGCGCTCGTCGTGGGCCTCATCACCTGGGGCCTCATGCTCTGGGCGATGATCGTCTACCGCCGACGCAAGGGCCAGACGGGCCTGCCGGTGCAGCTGCGGTACAACATGCCGATCGAGATCTTCTTCACGACGGTGCCGCTCATCCTGGTGCTCGGCCTGTTCGCCTTCACGGCGCGCGAGCAGACCAAGGTCGAGACGCCCTGGGCCGAGGACGAGGTCGACGTGGAGATCACCGCGATCGCCAAGCAGTGGGCGTGGGACTTCCAGTACGACGGCGACGAGGAGGACAACTCCGACGCCGTGTGGACGATGGGCATCCAGGCGCAGCCCGACGCGAACGGCAACATCGATCAGGAGCAGCTGCCGACGCTCGTGCTGCCGGTCGACAAGAAGGTGACGATCGACCTCGAGTCGCGTGATGTCATCCACTCGTTCTGGATCATCGACTTCCTGTACAAGAAGGACATGTACATCGGCCACGACAACTCGTGGTCCTTCATTCCCACCCGCGAGGGCACGTACGCCGGCAAGTGCGCCGAGCTGTGCGGCGAGTACCACTCGATGATGCTGTTCAACGTCGAGGTCGTGAGCGAGGCCGAGTACGAGGCGTACCTCGACGAGCTCGAGGCCAAGGGCCAGACCGGCGACATCAACGAGGCGTACGACCGCCTGGGCAACGCGCCGGGCACCGGCGCGCAGAGCGACGACGAGGAAGAGAGCCACTGAGCACCATGGCGACGAGCACCCTTCAGGAGCAGACTCCCGTCCTGCCGGCCCGACAGGCCGCCCTGCTCAGCGGATCCCGCGTCGAGCAGAAGGGCAACATCGTGGTCAAGTGGATCACCTCCACCGACCACAAGACGATCGGGTACATGTACCTCATCGCGTCGATGCTGTTCTTCTGCCTCGGCGGCGTCATGGCACTGCTGATCCGCGCCGAGCTGTTCGCGCCGGGCATGCAGATCATCCCGACCAAGGAGCAGTACAACCAGCTGTTCACGATGCACGGCACCGTGATGCTGCTGATGTTCGCGACGCCGCTGTTCGCGGGCTTCGCCAACGTCATCCTGCCGCTGCAGATCGGCGCGCCCGACGTGGCGTTCCCGCGCCTGAACGCCTTCGCCTTCTGGCTGTTCGCGTTCGGCTCGCTCATCGCCGTGGCCGGCTTCCTCACCCCGCAGGGCGCCGCGTCGTTCGGCTGGTTCGCGTATCAGCCGCTCGCCAATGCGTCGTTCACACCAGGGTTCGGCGGCAACATGTGGATGCTGGGCCTCGGCATCTCGGGCTTCGGAACCATCTTCGGCGCGGTGAATTTCATCACGACGATCATCACGATGCGTGCGCCCGGCATGACGATGTGGCGCATGCCGATCTTCACGTGGAACACGCTCATCACGAGCCTGCTCATCCTCATCGCGTTCCCCGTGCTCGCCGCCGCGATCCTCGCGGCCGCCGCCGACCGCGTCCTCGGCGCGCACATCTACGACCCGGCCAACGGCGGCGTGCTGCTGTGGCAGCACCTGTTCTGGTTCTTCGGCCACCCCGAGGTGTACATCATCGCGCTGCCGTTCTTCGGCATCGTGTCGGAGATCTTCCCGGTCTTCAGCCGCAAACCGATCTTCGGCTACAAGACGCTCGTGTACGCGACCATCGCGATCGCCGCGCTGTCGGTGTCGGTCTGGGCGCACCACATGTACGTCACGGGCGCGGTGCTGCTGCCGTTCTTCGCGCTCATGACGATGCTCATCGCGGTGCCGACGGGCGTGAAGATCTTCAACTGGATCGGCACGATGTGGCGCGGCTCGATCACGTTCGAGACGCCCATGGTGTTCGCGCTCGGCTTCCTCGTGTCGTTCGTCTTCGGCGGTCTGACCGGCGTCATCCTGTCGTCGCCGCCGCTGGACTTCCAGCTGTCCGACTCGTACTTCGTGGTGGCGCACTTCCACTACGTGGTGTTCGGCACGGTCGTGTTCGCGATGTTCGCCGGGTTCTACTTCTGGTGGCCGAAGTGGACGGGTCGCATGCTGAACGAGCGGCTCGGCTACGTGCACTTCTGGATGCTGTTCATCGGCTTCCACATGACCTTCCTCATCCAGCACTGGCTGGGCGTGGACGGCATGGTGCGCCGCTACGCCGACTACTCGGAGGCCGACGGCTGGACCTGGCAGAACCAGCTGTCCACCATCGGTGCGGTCATCCTGGGCGCCTCGCTCATCCCGTTCTTCCTGAACGTGTGGATCACCGCCCGCAAGGCGCCGAAGGTCACGGTCAACGACCCGTGGGGCTACGGCGGATCGCTCGAATGGGCCACCAGCTGCCCGCCGCCGCGCCACAACTTCACGTCGATCCCGCGCATCCGCAGCGAGCGCCCCGCGTTCGACCTGAACCACGGCGAGGCGCCCGTCCCGGTGGGCGTGGGCCCGGCGAAGGACGCGCCCGACGCGCCCACGGTGGATCTGTCCGACGGAGAGGTGAAGTAAGGCCATGCGCTCCAACGTCGTCATCTGGTGGCTGCTGACAGCCTTCTTCGCCCTCGCGTTCTCGGTCTACGCGATCTGGGACCTGCTCGACAACCCGCGCGGCCTGCCCTGGTACCAGGCGGTGGACTGGACGGGCGGCACGGCGCTGCTGTTCTCGGCGTTCATGTCGGCGCTCGTCGCCTTCTACGTGCAGCTCGTGCACCGCGGCCAGAAGGGCGTGGAGCTGCCGGAGGACCGCCTCGACGCCGACATCGACGACGGCGAGACCGAGCTGGGCGAGTTCAGCCCGTGGTCGTGGTGGCCCATCATGCTCGCGGGCGCCGCGGCGCTCGGCGCGCTGTCGCTCGCGGTCGGCATCTTCCTGCTGCCGTTCGCGGTCGCGCTGCTGGCCGTCTCGATCGTCGGCTGGGTGTACGAGTACTACCGCGGCAACTTCGCCCGCTGACGCGCAACGCAGCCTCGCACGAGGGCCCGGATCCACACGGATCCGGGCCCTCGGCGTTCCGACCCGGTGTCGGTGCTCAGGCGACGGGGACGTCGGCCCGCGCGTCGGTGAACGCCTGCCGGGGCACGAGGAGCAGCGCGCCGGCCGCCGCGAGGGCGGTCACGCCGCACACGAGCCACACGGTCACATAGCCGGCGAACGAACCGGCCGTGCCCCCGGCGGCGCCGGTGGCTCCGTTCAGCAGCGCGATGCCGAAGACGCACGAGGCCACCGCGCCGCCGACGGTCTTGACGGAATTGGTCAGTCCCGTCGCGACGCCGGTCTGCGTGTGCGGTGCGGCGGCCGCCGCCGCGGCGGGCAGTGCCGCGACGAGGGCGCCCGAGCCGAGGCCCACCAGGAGCATGTTGGCCGTGACCTGCAGGTACGTGGCGTGGGAGGGCAGGAACAGCAGGAAGCCGACGCCCACGCACAGTGCCGCCAGCACGAGGGCGGTGCGCGGCGTGATGAGGCGCGCGACCAGCGGGTAGGTCAGCGCGCCCATGATCATGGCGATCAGGTAGAACCCGATCAGCAGCGAGGTCGTGAATCCGGCGGTGCCGAGCCCGTAGCCGTAGACCTCCGGATCGGTCCGCGCGAAGGTCGACAGGGGCGCCTGGGCGCCGAGCACGCTCACCCCGAACAGGCCGGCGGTGAGGAAGACCGGCCACAGGGCGGGGTCGCGGAACATGCGCACGTCGATCAGCGGGTCGTCCTGGCGCAGCTCCCACCGCGCGAACGGCACGAGCAGCAGGGCGCCGACGGCCAGCACGCCCCAGGCGAGGGCGTCGCCCACGCCGCCCAGCCGCAGCAGACTCAGCCCGCCCGTGATCGCGAGGAGGGCGAGCGAGACGAGCACGAGGCCGGTGGTGTCGAAGCGCCCGCCGGCCGGGTACGGCGATTCCGTGACGCCGAAGAGGATGACGAAGAAGCACGCCACGACGGCGACGGCGGGGACGAGCAGCACGATCCACAGCGGGATCGCGTCGACGAGCGCGCCGCCCGCGAGCGCGCCGACGATGGCGCCGCCCTCGAGCGCGGTCACGAGGATGCCGGCCGCCCGCGCCGTGAGCACGGACGCGGATCCCTCGCCCGTGCGCGCCACGACCGCTCGCGCCCGCGACCAGATGAGCGCCACCTCGAGCGGCAGCCACACCACGTAGAAGCCCTGCAGGGCCCACGCGACGAGGAACACGCCGAACGCGTCGGTGAACGGCAGCGCGAGCGAGGCGGCGGCGGTCAGCGCCGTCGAGATGAGCAGCATGCGCTTGTGCCCGATCATGTCGCCGAGCTTCGCGAACGCGGGCACCACGAGCGCCGAGAGCATGAGCTGCGAGCCCTCGAGCCAGTTCACGTCGGCGTCGTGCACGCCCAGGTGCCGCGCGATGTCCGTGAGCATGGGCGTGTAGTAGCCCTGGATGATGCCGCTCGTGAACTCCACGAACGCGAGGAAGCCGACGATGCCGACGAGCGGTCCCAGCCGCGTGCGGGCGGCGCTCACGACAGCCCCCGGATGAGGGCGACGTGGAAGTCGCGGCCGCGCTCGAGCGAGGCGATCTCGACGTGCTCGTCGGGGCCGTGGATCGAGGCCCGCTGGGTCGCCGACATCTCCAGCGGCGCGAAGCGGTACACCGCCAGCCAGCGCCGGTGGAAGTGACGGGCGTCGCTGGCCTGCATCATGAGGTACGGCACGACGAGAGCGTCGGGGAACGCCGCTTCGGCGGCGGCGCGCAGCGCGTCGAAGGCGGGACCGTCGGCGGGGGACTCGGGCGACGGGTCGCTGCCGTCCACCAGCTCGACCGTCACCCGGGGGTCGCGGATCCGACGGCGCACGCGCCCGATGACGGAGCCGACCGTGTCGCCGGGAATGAGGCGCAGGTTGAACGTGGCGGTCGCCTCGGCGGGCAGCACGTTGTCGGCGCTGCCGCCGGACTGCCTGGTCGCGGCGATCGTCGTGCGCACGAGCGCCGCCGGCTCGGCGCCCATGCGGGCGAGGACCGGGCCGGCCAGGCGCGGGAACCGGGCCAGCAGGCGCACGCCGAGCCCGGCGGGGCCGGTCGCGCGGGCGCCGAGCACGCCGAGCATGCGCGCGACGGTCGCCGGCGCTCGGGGCGGGAAAGTCGCCGCGTCGAGGCGCTCGACCGCGCGCGCCAGGCGCGAGATCGCGGTGTCGCCGCGCGGGGCCGACGCGTGCCCGCCGTCGCCCCGCACCCGCAGGCGCAGCGTCACGATGCCCTTCTCGCCGAGGCCGATCATGGCCGCGCGCCCCGGCACGAACGGCAGCGGCGCGTCGACGACGGCGCCGCCCTCGTCGAGCACGAGCCACGGGGCGACGCCGCGCTCGGCCAGCGTGCGCGCGATCTCCTCGGCCGCGCCGCCGAAGACCTCCTCGTCGCCGCCGAACGACAGATAGACGTCGCGGGCGGGGGAGAAGCCCGCCGCCAGCAGGTGCTCGACCGCCTCGAGGACGACGAGCAGCGGGCCCTTGTCGTCCAGCGCGCCGCGGCCCCACACCCGTCCGTCGGCGACGCGGCCCTCGAACGGCGGCACGCTCCATCCCTCGCCCTCCCGGGCGGGAACGACGTCGACGTGCGCCATGAGCACGAGCGGATCGCGATCGCTCGCGCCGCGCCACCGGTACAGCAGCCCGAGCTCGCCGATCCGCTCGCGCTCGAGGCGCGTGTGCGCGAGCGGGTAGAGCTCCTCCAGCAGCGACGCGAACTCCTCGAAGCGGGAGCGTCCGCGGTCGGCGTGATCCGCGCTGACGGTGGGGATGCGGATCATCCGCGCCAGCCGATCGGCGATCGGCGAGGCGCCGCCGATCCCGCTCATGACCGCGCCGAGAATCGACCCTCGACGGTGGCCGAGACGACGATGTCCTCGGGCTCCAGCTCGACCGGCGGGGGAGCAGCGGCCGCGGCGCCGCGCGCCATCATCGCGCTCGCGAAGGGCTGCGGCGCGTCGCGCGAGAGCATGTCGTTGTCGGCGATCTCGACCGGGGTCACCTCGCCGTACCCGAGGGCGTCGGCATACGCCCTCGCCCGCTCGAGCGCGACGCCCACGGCCTCGGCCGCCGTCTCCCGCTCGACGCGCGAGCGCGTGTCGTCGGCGAGCCGCCAGCTCACCCCATCGACCTGGATCTCGTCCATCTCGGCGAGCTCGCCGATCCAGCCCGAGAGCTCGGCGAAGTCGTCGAACGTCGCGCGGAACGCCACCGTGCCGTGGTGGACGGCGGGAAGCTGCCTGCCGTCCTTGTTCCACGGTCGGTTCGACCAGAAGTACGCGCGCTCGCTCGACCAGCGGACGAGCCGCTCGCCCTCCTCCAGCGAGGTCAGGCGAGTGCGCACGACGTCGGAGGACTGCGCCACCCGACGGGTGACCGTCGCGCGGTCCGCCCCGTCGGCGCGCACCTGCACGCTCACCACCGCGAGCTCCGGCGTGACCCGGCGCTGGGCCGTGCCCCGCACCGAGATGATGACCTCGCCCACGTCGGGCTCCCTTCGTCGCGTGCCGCTGGGCCGAGGGTATCGCAGGGCCCCGGCGATCCCGCGCACCGGCGTGCGATCGCCCTCCGGTGTCCAGGGACCCGATCCGGAATCCGTCGGAATGGCGCGGTGGCGCGATGCGTTGTAGTCTGTGATGCTCGGATGTATCCGAGACCCGGCTCGCCGGGGCACACGCGCCGAGAGGCGCCGGCAGCGCACCTCGGTGCGGTGACAACTCCACAGCGTGCGATATGCGGTTCCCTTCGCGAGAAGGATCCACGGGGCTGATCGGTTTCGACAGTGCTTGTGAATCTGCGAGAAGCGGGCCGAGGATGCAGGGTTATCTCGTAAACGCCCCCTGCAAAAACAATAAGTGCCAACGCTAAGCGCACTGACTTCGCCCTCGCTGCCTAAGCGAGCCCGATAGTCCGTCAGACCGTGGGTGATCCCGACACGGATTCTGGCGTCATCTAGGGATCTTGCTGCGTGACGGTGTCGGGACGTCACGCGGGACTCTTCCTCGACTGGGCTCGTCGACCTATGTGTCTGTGCTGAAGGTCGGAGCCGAGCAGAACGCCTCCACAGACTGCGCCCGGAGAAGCCCCAGAGACTCAGCGCTGGACGGGGGTTCGATTCCCCCCAGCTCCACAGACCGCATCGCACCTGTGTCATCGAAGAGACCGCCCTCCGGGGCGGTCTCTTCGTCGTTTCAGGCCCGCCAGGCCGGCCGGTGCGCACGGTCCCAGGCGCGGCGATTGCGCACGCCGGTCACGATCATCACGATGCCGGCGACGAGCACGGCCACCCCGATGATCGGGAAGACGACCAGCGCGGCGCCGTTCTGCGCCACGAACGCGTCCCAGCCGCCACCGCCGAACACGAAGATCACGAACGGCATGATGCCGACCGCGGGGGACAGGGGGTAGATCGCCAGGATGCCGAGCACGATCCGTGCCACTCCGGGCTTGCGCGGGGCGCCAGACTCCATCGGGGATCACCCTTCCTGCGGTCGCGGGCCCAGACCGGGCGCGGGGAGGTCGAACACGTCGCGCAGGGCCAGGCGGGCGGCGTTCCAGCCGCTCATGCCGTGCACCCCTCCGCCCGGGGCGGTCGACGACGAGCACAGGTACAGGCCCGGCACGGGCGTGCGCCAGGGGGCGTAGCCGGCCACGGGGCGCGCGAGCGTCTGCAGCGTCGTCATGGCGCCACCGCCGATGTCGCCGCCGACGAGGTTCGGATCGAGTGCCTCCAGGGCGCCGGGGCCGGTGGCGGTGCGCGCGAGGACGACGTCGCGGAAGCCCGGCGCGTGCTCCTCGATCGCGCGGTCGATGAGGGCGGCCCCGTCGCCGTCCCAGCCGTGCGGCACGTGGGCATAGGCCCATGCCGTGTGGTGGCCGGCGGGCGCGCGCCCTGCATCGAACAGCGAGGGCTGCGAGAGCAGCACGAAGGGCCGCTCGGGCAGGCGGCCGGCCGCCACGGCGGCCTCGGCGCGCGCGATCTCGCGGAGCGTCCCGCCCAGATGCACGGTGCCGGCCCGCCGCACGGCGTCGTCGCGCCACGGGATCGGGGCGGACAGCGCGAAGTCCACCTTGTAGGCGGCGGCGCCGTGCCGCCAGCGGCGCAGTGCGCGCCCATAGCGAGCGGGCAGCCGGGGCGCGGCGACGCGCAGCACGTCGCGCGGCACGAGGTCGAGCAGGATCGCGCGGGCGGGCGGAAGGTCGCGCAGATCGTCGACCGGCGAGCCCGTGCGGATGACGCCGCCGTGCGCGAGCAGATCCGCGGCGAGCGCGTCGGCGATCGCCTGCGAGCCGCCGTGCGGGATCGGCCACCCCCGCGCGTGCGCGTGCGCGGCGAGCGTGAGGCCGGCGCCGACCGACGCCAGTCGGGGGATCGGCGTGACGCCGTGCGCGAAGACCCCGGCCAGCAGGGCGGGCGCGGCCGCGCCGCGGAAGAGGGAGCCCGTGAGGCCGAGCAGGTGGGGCGCGGCGGCGAGGGCGAGCGTCGCGAACCCGCGCAGGGCACCGGGGCGGGGCAGGAGCACGCCGCCGCTGGCCTCCGAGACCTCGTCGATCCGGTCCACGAGCGGGCCGAGCGTGCGACGCCACGCGCGGCCGTCGCTCCCGAGGGCGTCGACGGTCGCATCGAGCGAGCGGAAGGCCGCTCCCGTGCGTCCACCCGGCAGCGGGTGTGCGTACGAGACGTCCGGCACGGTGAACGCGACGCGCTCTGCCAGCCCGAACGCGCGGAAGAACGGCGAGCCCAGCGCCATGGGGTGCACGGCGGCGCCCACGTCGTGCCGGTAGCCGTCGGCCGCGCGGGTGCGGGCGGCGCCGCCCACCGCGTCGGCGCGCTCGTGCACCTCGACCGCGAGGCCCGCGCGCGCGAGCGTCACCGCGGCCGCGAGCCCGTTCGGGCCGGCCCCCACCACGATCGCGTCAGGCATCGCCTTCAGGATGGCATGCGGAGGGGGCCGGCGAGGTCACGTCGCGATCACTGCGGCAGGATCCAGATGAGCCCCTCGATCGTGGCGGTGGTCTCGGCGGTCATGATGTCGCCCCGGTCGCCCGCGGCCGACATCGTCACATCGGTCACGAGCGTGTACCGGTCGCCGTGCTGCAGCCGGTCGATGAACGTGCGCACGTCCGGCCCGCTGCCCGCGACATCGATCGAGACGGGCACCGAGAGCAGCACGCCCGCCTGCGCGCCGACGGCCGCGGCCGCGGCGTCCTCGGCCGAATCCGCGGCGTCGGCACCCGCCGATGCCTCGTCGCCCTCGCCGCCCGCGAGGGCCGCATCCCCGAAGGTGAGCCGGTTCAGCGCCACGCCGGCCCCGGACGTCATCGCCGTGGCGTCGAGCTGCTCGATGTACACGTCGTACTCGCTCGACGACGGCAGCTCTCGGCGGAGCTCGTCGAGATCCGCCTGATGCTCCTCGAGCGCGCTCTGCGTGCGCCGCAGCTCCGCCAGGCGCAGCGCGAGGGCCTTGTTCGTCTCGGCGATGCGCGCCTGCTCGGCGGCGGCCGCATCGGCCTGGTCGAGCATCGGCTTGATGCCGACGACGAAGCCCACCACGAGGATCGCGATCGCGAGGATCGCGCCGAGCAGGTAGGTCACCCGCACCCGGTCCATCATTCCGTGTCCTCCTCGGTGGTGTCGGCCCCGCTGTCGGTGTCGCCGCCCTCGGTCGATCCGGCCGGTTCGGCGGTCTCGGCGGGGTCGTCGGCGCCGACCACGTCGTCGCCCGCGGCGCGCAGGCGCTCCGGCCCGAGGTCGAACGTCAGCTCGACGCGGTAGCCGCCCCCGTCGAGGGGCTCGCTCGTGCGCGGCGCGGTGTACACGACGCCCTCGATCTGCGCGATGCGGCGCAGCCACTCGGCGATGTCGGGGGCCGACGACGTGTGCGCGACGACCTGGACGGTGGCCGCGCGCGCGCCGGCCTGCAGCACTCCCGTCGGCTCGGGGAGGTCCTCACCCGGAGTGGGCGCGTCGATCGTCAGCGAGGAGATGCCCGCGTCGGACGGAAGCGCCGCCTGCAGATCGGTCAGCAGCTGCGCCCAGAGGACGTCGGTCGCGGCCGCCTCCTCGAGGGCGTCCTCGGTCTTGTGGATATCGGCGAGCAACGTGTTCGCGTCGCCGAACTGCAGCTGCTGCTCGGTCAGGTCGGTCGTGAGCGCCTGGGAGCGGTCCCTGGCGGTCGTCTGGATGCCCGCCCACGCGGTCGCCCCTCCCACGCCCAGAGCCAGCAGCAGCGCTGCGCCGAGCACGACCACGAGCGCGCCGTCGCGCGCGCGGCGACCCTCACGCTGACGACGCAGCTCGGGCGGCAGCAGGTCGGCGCGCGGGACGGCGCCGATGACGAGCTGCCCGCGCCGCGGCTTGGTGGCCGGCGTCGTGCGCGCCGGCTTCGCCTTCGCCTTCGACTTCGGCGCCTTCGGCTTCGACTTCGGGGCCTTCGCCGTCGGCTTCGCGCCCGCCTTCCCGAGCGCCGTCGTGGGGGTCGCGTCGGGCTCCTCGAGCGTGAGGTCCGGCAGCAGGGCCGTGTCGGAGGAGGTGCGCCGTCGCCGGAGCGGGGCAGCGCCCGTGCCGGCGCGATCCGCATCGTCTCCGGACGCTCCCCGCGCGTCCGCCAGCTCGTCCACGCTCATGCGGCACCTCCCAGGGCCAGGCCGATCGCCACGCCGGGTGAGCCGTTGGCGATGGCATGCGGATCCACGTTCTTGCCCAGCCGCACGCCCGCGAGCGGGTCGGCGAGCGTCACGGGGCGGCGCGTGCGCGCCTGCAGCTGCTCGAGGGTGTGCGGCATGCGGCCACCGCGCCCCGCGAGCAGGATCTGCTCCGCGCCCGCATCGCCCATGCTGTTGGCGTAGTAGTCGAGGGTGTTGGCGATGCTGTTGATGAGCGACGCCGTCGCGTCGGCGAGCGCCTGCGCGTCGGCGAACGATCCGGATCGCACGGGGCCGGCCAGCTCCTCCTCGGGCAGGCCGGTGATCGTCGACAGGTTGCGCAGCATCTCGTCGATCCCGCTCGGGATGATGCGCAGGAACTGCGGGATCGAGTCGACGGCGATGAGCACGTTCGTCGCCGACGCGCCGATCTCGACGAGCGCGACCGTGCCCTCCGCATCGCGCAGGTGCGTGCGGGCCAGGGCGAACGCGACGAGGTCGACGGAGTCGGGCAGCAGGCGCGCGCGCCGCAGCGTGCGCACGTTGTCGTCGATCGCGTCGCGGGCCGCCGCGACGAGCAGCCCGCGCACCTTGCCCGGCTGCCCCTCGGGCCGCTCGATGGGGTAGAAGTCCATGAGCGCCTCGTCGGCGGGGAAGGGCAGCATCGCCTCGGCGTGGATCGGCAGCCCGGCCCGCACCATCTCGCGTGTGCCGTCGTCGACGGTGAGGGGGCGGGCGATGACGCGCTGGCTGCCGACTCCGAGCGCGACCGCGCGGGTGGAGAACCGCTGCGTCGCCCACAGGGTGCGCAGCGCATCCGCGACGGTGTTCGGCTCGATCACCTCGCCGTTCACCACCGCGCCGGTGGGCAGCGGCACCTCGCCGTAGCGCTCGACGCGCGGGCTGCCCTTGCCCACGCCCGACACCTCGGCGGCGCGCACCGATTCGCTGTCGAAGTCGACGCCGATCACTTTCGCCACGGTCGTTCCTTTCCGTTCATGCCAGTCCGAAGAGCCCGACGTACCAGTCCGCCACGGGCCGCCCGGCGAAGACGCCGATCCACGCGCCGGCGATCATCCACGGGCCGAAGGGGATGCCGCCGCCGCGATCCACGCGCCTGGCGGCCATCAGAGACAGCCCCACGACGGCGCCGAGGGCGAAGGCCGAGATCGTGCCGACGGCGAGCGCGCCCCATCCCGACCAGCCGAGGAAGAGACCGAGCCCCAGCGCGAGCTTGACGTCGCCGCCGCCCATCGCGTCGGGCCGGATGAGCCACACGGCGCCGTACGCGACGAAGAGCGCGGCGGCGCCGAGCCCGGCGCGCCCCAGTGCCGCCCAGTCCCCGCTCAGCGCCGCGGCCGCGGTCAGCAGCACGGCGCCCGTCGCGGCGAGGGGCAGCACGAGGGCGTTCGGCAGGCGCGTGGTGTCGAGGTCGATGGCCGCCAGGGCCACGCCGAAGGCGGCGAGCGCGAGGAAGGCGACGAGCACGAGGGCCGCGGAGGCCGCCTCGGCCGCCGAGCCGGCGGCGAGGATCTCCGGGGTGAAGCGGATCGCCACGGCGGAGAAGAGCGCGCCGGTGACGGCCTCGACCACGGGGTAGCGCGGCGAGATCGGGGCGCCGCAGTCGCGGCAGCGGCCGCGCAGCAGCAGCCACGAGAGCACGGGCACGTTGTCGCGCGCGCGGATGCGGTGCCCGCACTGCGGGCACGCGCTCGGGGGCGAGACGATGGAGCGCCCCGCCGGCACGCGGTGCGCGACGACGTTGAGGAACGACCCGATCGCGAGGCCGAACACCCCCACGCCCGCGGCGACGACCGGGAGCATCAGAACCACCTCTCGGCCGACTCGGACGTGTCGCGGTACGAGTCGAGCGTGGGCGGCGTCGCCGTCGGGCCCGTGCTCGTGCCATCGCCCAGGTCGACGCCCGGCAGGCCGGACGGGACGTAGGTGAGGGTGGCATCACCGGCGACTGAGACGCCGGCGGCGAAGATCTGGCCGGTGATGCTCAGCCCCGACGCCACGCTGACCTCGCACGGGGAGTACATCATCGTGGTCACATTGGTGAACGTGAAGGAGCCGCCCGCCGCGATTGTCTCTCCGCCGCACGTGGGGCGGCCGTCGTCCGTCTCATCGGCGTTGATCAGCCACACCCGGCGGTCGCCCGAAGCGGTGAAACCGGCGCTGCCGTCCAGCCGGAAGTCCTTCGCGTAGATCGCGAGGTCGGCGGGGAGGGAGATCACGTTGTCCGTGCCGCCGCCCAGGTTCACCCCCGAGGGGCAGTCGCGGGCGTCGAGGAGCGTGGGCAGGCCACCACCGGCGGCGATCGCCGCACGAAGCTCGGGAGTGCCGCAGGGCGCTGCAACCTCGACCTCGGTGAATCCGGACCAGAGCTCCGGGTCGTAGGGGAAGTCGATCCAGTCGGCGACCTCGGGCACGGGGCCGTGCGTGGGCTCGGGCGGCACATCGCTCGGAGGTCCGACGGTGTAACGCGCTGGATAGTTCTTGGCATCGCCCTTGATCTCGGCGGCGCGCAGCTCGCCCTTGATGAAGCTCTTGCTGCTCTTCGCACTCGAGTCCAGATTCGCCGTCCCGCTCACCCAGACGTTGCCGTCCGCCCCGTTGTCCTTCCCGATGCCGACGCCGAGGAAGTTCAGATCGTCACCCACGATGGCGTTCGTGTGAATGCGTCCCGTCCACCCTGTCGTGAGGTCGTCGCGCGCCCAGACGCTCCCGCTGATGGTCATGCTTTTCATCGTCACGTCATCCGCGACGACGTTGCCGCCGACGCTGCCGTTCTCGAGGTTCGCGAAGTCGCTGACCCAGATGCTCCCGCCCACGCGGCCGCTGCCGGTGATCGTCACGTCGCGGGCCACGAGGTCGGCGCCGATGACGGCCCCGCCGCCGCTGACCGACACGGATCCCGAGACGAAGGCCCGGCCGGTCATCCCGCACCCGCCGGCGACGGTGAGATTTCCGTTGACGACCCAGCTGACGTCGCCCTGGGACCCGCCGTCGCACGTCACATCGCCCTCGTGCACGTGCACCTCGGGAAGGTGGCTCTCGGTGCCGCCGAGCGCCACGAGCTTGCCGGATCCGCCGAAGGCTGACCCGCTGTAGGCGTAGATGGCCGGGCCGCTCGGCACGAGCGTCGGGCCCTTCACCTCCACCGCGTAGCGCGCCTCGACCGTGCGGCCCCCGGTGCGCGCCTCGAAGTCGCGGGCGTCGGCGTAGCCGGTGGACACGATGCGGTAGGGCTCTCCCGCCGCGGGGCAGCCGGCCTGCTCGCCGCTCGCGGTCGTGCGCAGGATCACGGCGCGGTAGAACGGCTCGGTGTCGTTGGCGTCCGTCGCCGTCGTGCAGCCCGCGGCGAGGGCGTGCTGCGCCACGGCGACGCCGGCCTCGGCGGCGAAGCCGGCGGTGACGACGTCGCGCGTGTCGTCGGTGCGGCTCAGCGACGTCATCGTGGCGGCCGTGAGGGTGGCGGCGATCACGAGCGTGACCATCGCGATGCCGATGGCGGGGATGAGCGCGGAGCCGCGGGCGTCGCGGCGCAGGCGGCGCATCAGGCGGGTGGGTGTCAGGCGCATGGGTTGTCGCCCTCCTTCGCGAGACGCGGGGTGGCGTAGGTGTGGATGACGGTGGGATCGGACGTGCTGAACGCCGCGTTGCGGGCGGCGCCGACGCCGAAGCGCACGAGCACGCCCTGCTCGCCCGGCTGGCTCGCGAACTCGGGGACGAGGTCGCGGACCTCCGGCGGTGCGTCGCGGTCGACGAGGCTGAAGACGCCGAGGTCGCCGTCCGGCCGCACGTGGGTGGCGAGGGCGAACCAGTCGCCCAGGTCGGGGTTCTCGGCGGCGGGTTCGTCGATGGGGCTCGGCGACAGGCGGGCGTACAGCGTGGCGCCGGCGTCGGGCTCGTCGGCCGGATCGTCCCACACGAACCAGGCGCGGCACTCGCGGTCGCCCTCGGGGCCGGCGGCCGTCACGAGGAAGTCGCCGGTGTCGGAGACGGTGATGTGGGTCGCGTCGCGCACGCTGCCCGAGATGGTGCGGGCGGCGTTCTGGCCCTCCAAGACGGACTCGGAGGTGCCGGTGACGAGCGCCGAGCCGCGGTAGGCGCCGAGCAGCAGCGAGACGCCCGCGATCAGCACCATCCCCAGCACGACGCAGAAGACGAGCAGCTCCACGAGGGTGAAGCCGCGCTCGTCGCGGGGGAGGGGGCGGGTCACGGCGCCACCCCGGTGCGGACGATGGCGGTGGCCGACGCGAGCACGCGCGGGGATCCGTCGGGCCGCGGCGCGGTGGCCTCGACGCGCACGGTGAGGGTGGATGCCGGCTCGCACGCGATGGCCGCCGGATCGTTCGTGGGATCTGCGCCCTGCACGGCGCGCGTGAGCGTGATGACCGTGCCGCGGGAGTCCTCGACGGGCGGCGGCGTCTCGGCGAGCCAGGCGCGGATCTCGCCGCACGCGAGCTCGCGCGCGGAGACGGGGGAGAGCTGCTCGGACACGGCCTGGGTGGCGGTCGTGACGGCGTTGTACGAGGTGGCGGCCCTGAGGCTGACGTAGAGCGCGGGCGCGAACAGCATCGCGACGACGGCGAGAACCGTCATCGCGACGAGCGCCTCGGCAGCGCCGAAGCCGCGTTCGTCCTTGAGCACTCGGGACACCTGATTCCGTGTGAAGGGATGGAGCGGGGAGGGGTGGTGCCGGCGCCCGGGATGATCCGGGCGCCGGCACCATCGGAGTTCAGTTCTCGGTGGGATCGCCCGTCTGACCCGTGACGTACGTCCACTTGCCGTCGGTCGCGGTGAACTCGACGCTGTCCGCGTCGCCGTCCGTCGCCGCCGCGCCGGTGACCCAGATGCCATCACCGGCAGTGGCGCTGGTCGCCGTGGTCATCTCCTGCTCGGCCTTCTCGATCGCGCCGGCGATGTCATTCGGGTTGTCGAACAGCTCGGACGCGTAGATCGACTTGGCCTGGGTGGCGGCCGACTTCACGGCGGCCTTCTCGGCGTTCTCGACCGAGCCCATCACGAGCGGGATGGCGACGGCGGCGAGGACGCCGATGATGAGGACGACGACGAGCAGCTCGACGAGGGTGAAGCCCTTCTCGTCCTTCTTGAGCAGCTCGCTGCGGCGGCGCATGAGCGCCGGGAGGATGGTGTTCATTCTTGCTCCTTTATCGGGGTGGTGAGGTGCTTCCGGCCGCGCGCGACCGGGGGTGTCCGGGGCGGATCCGGGGGAGCTCTCCGCGGTCCGGACGGTCTTCTCTCGGGTGGACGGGTGGGGGATTGGCCGCTACATGCTGTTCATCTGGTCGAAGATGCCGAACATGGGCAGGTACATGGCGAGGATCATGCCGCCGACGATCACGCCGACGACGACGACCATGATCGGCTCGATCATGGCGGTGAGCCGCTCGGCCGTGAGCTGCACCTCGCGGTCGGTGAACTCGGCCACGCGCTGCAGCATGGCGTCGAGCGAGCCGGTGTCCTCGCCCACCGCGACCATCTGCGTCACGAGCGGCGGGAACACCTCCTCGCCGGCCATGAGCGTCGCGAGCGAGCGGCCCTTGCGCACGCCGTCGGCGATGCGGCCCACGGCCTCCTCGACGAGCGCGCTGTCGGCCGACTGCTTCACGATCGACAGGGCCTGCAGGATCGGCACGCCGGCGCCGATCGTCGTGGCGAGGGTGCGGGTGAAGCGCGCGATGGCGGCCTTGCGGAAGAACGGCCCGAGCACGGGGATGCGCGACCGGGCGCGGTCGATCGCGATGCGCACCTCGGCCTGCGTGCCGTAGCGGCGGAACCACAGCCACACCGCCAGCGTCGCCACGAGCACGACGGGCAGGATCCACACCATGTTGTCGGAGAGCGCGACCATCACCTGCGTGGGGATCGGCAGCTCGCCGCCCAGGTCCGAGTACATGCCCTCGAAGACGGGCACGATGAAGGTCAGCATCGCGAACACGGCGAGCACCGCCACGCACAGCACGATCACCGGGTAGGTCATCGCCGACTTCATGGTGTCGCGGATCTTCAGGTCGGCCTCGAAGCCCTCCGCCGCCGACTCCAGCGACTGCGAGAGGAACCCGCCGGCCTCGCCCGCGCGCACGAGGTGCACGAGCAGCGGCGGGAACACGTCGGGGCGCTTGGCGAAGGCGTCGGAGAGCGCGTTGCCCCGCTCGATCTCCTTGAGCACGCCCTTCAGCACCTCGCGCAGCTTCTCGTCGTCGACCTGCGCCGTGATGATGTTCAGGCCACGCACGAGCGTGAGGCCCGCGTCGATCATCGTCGCCAGCTGGCGGATCACGAGCGTCACCTGCCGCAGCGGGATGCGCCGCTCGAAGCCCGAGAACCCGATGTCGCGGGTGAGGAAGCTCGACTCGGTGACGGAGGTGGGGGTCAGCCCCAGTGCCCGCACGCGCGCGAGGGCCGCGGCCTTGCTCGGCGCGTCGATCGTGCCGCGACGGCGCTTGCCCGCCTCGTCGGTGCCGACGTAGTCGAACGCCTGGGTCGGCTGCGTCGCGGTCACGGCTGCCTCCTCAGGGCACGCCGCGAGAACTCGTCGCCGTAGTCGGGCTCGCCGGCGACACCCACGTTCGAGCGCCGCGCGAGCTGGTGGAAGCCGTCGCGGTCCTGGGCGCGCTCCAGGCCCGCCTCGTACGTGATCCGGCCGGCGTCGATGAGCTGGGCCAGGCTCTGGTCGAGCGTGTGCATGCCGTGCGCCGATCCGGACTGGAGCACACCGGGGATCTGGTGGATCTCGCCCTCGCGGATGAGGTTCGCCACGGCCGGCGTCATCACGAGCACCTCCGTGGCCGCGACGCGACCGGTTCCCGACGCGTCGGGGATGAGGGTCTGGGCGACGACGCCGCGCAGCGTGGAGGCGAGCTGCGTGCGCACCTGCGACTGCTGGTGCGGCGGGAAGACGTCGATGATGCGGTCGATCGTCTGCGGCGCGCTCTGCGTGTGCAGCGTGCCGAAGACGAGGTGCCCCGTCTCGGCCGCCGTGAGCGCGACCTGGATCGTGTCGAGGTCGCGCAGCTCGCCGATGAGGATGACGTCGGGGTCCTGGCGCAGCACCTGGCGCAGCGCGCGGTGGAAGCTCAGCGTGTCGCTGCCCACCTCGCGCTGGTTCACGATCGAGCGGTTGTGACGGTGCAGGAACTCGATCGGGTCCTCGATCGTCATGATGTGCTCGGACCGGGTGCGGTTGATGTGGTCGATCATCGCCGCGAGGGTGGTCGACTTGCCCGAGCCCGTCGGGCCCGTCACGAGCACGAGACCGCGGGGCAGCTCCGCGAAGCGCGCGAGCGTGTGCGGCATGCCGAGCTCCGAGAGCGGCTTGATGTTCACCGGGACCATGCGGAACACCGCGCCGACCGATCCCCGCTGCACGAACACGTTCACGCGGAACCGGGCGCCCGCCGCGTACGCGAAGTCGAGCTCCTGCTCCTTCTCGAACGCGTTGAGCTGATCGCGGGTGAGCAGGCCGAGGATCTCGCGATGCGTGTCCTCCGGCATCCACACGGGCGCGCCGGGGATGGGGCGCAACTCGCCGTGCAGGCGCATCATCGGCGGGATGCCGACCGTGATGTGCAGGTCGGACCCGCCGTCGGCGACCAGGCGCCTCAGGGCGTCGTGGATCGTGAAGGGGCGCGCGGCACCGTCGGGTCCGGGGCCGAGCGCTGTCGGGTCAGCGGCATCATGCACTCAAGCGATCATGCCGGTACCCGAGCAGGATGGGTAGCACTGCCCGGGGAGAATTAACCGGGGACATTTTGACACATCCGGTGTCTCGGTATACCGGGTGCACCGATCGGCGCCTCAGGCGACGACGCGGAGGATCTCCTCGACCGACGTGATGCCCGAGAGCGCCTTCTCCCAGCCGTCCTCGCGCAGCGTGCGCATGCCCTGCTTCCGGGCGAGCTGGGAGATCTCCGTCCCCGAGGCCCGCTGCACGGCGAGGCGCTCGATCTCCTCGCTCACGGCCATCACCTCGTGCACGGCCGTGCGGCCGCGGTAGCCCGTGTCGGCGCAGTGCGGGCAGCCGACGGGGCGGAACAGCGGGCGGTCGTCGCCGTCCGGCCGGGCGAACCCGCTGGCGGCGAGCTCCGCCGTGCCGAGCTCCACGGGCTCCTTGCAGCGCTCGCAGAGCTTGCGGATGAGGCGCTGGGCGACGACGACGTCGAGGGCGGAGCCGACGAGGAACGGCTCCACGCCCATCTCGATGAGGCGGGTCACGGCGCTCGGCGCGTCGTTGGTGTGCAGGGTGGAGAGCACGAGGTGACCGGTGAGGGCCGACTCGATCGCGATGTTGGCCGTCTCGGCGTCGCGGATCTCGCCGACGAGCATCACGTCGGGGTCGGAGCGCAGGATGGCGCGAAGCGCGTTCGCGAAGGTCAGACCCGCCTGGTTGTTGATCTGCACCTGGTTGATGCCCGACATCCGGTACTCGACGGGGTCCTCGATCGTGATGACGTTCACCTCCGGCCGTGCGAGCTCCGTCACCGTCGAGTACAGCGTCGTGGACTTGCCCGATCCGGTGGGCCCGGTGACGAGGATCATGCCGTAGGGCTTCGTGTACGACGCGCGGTAGACCTCGAGGTTGCGCGGCGAGAGGTTGAGGTTCTCGAGCGAGACGACGCCGCCGGCCTGATCGAGGATGCGCATCACGATCTTCTCGCCCCAGACCGTGGGCAGCGTCGCCACGCGCAGGTCGACCTTCCGACCCTCGTGCGTGACCGAGATGCGGCCGTCCTGCGGGATCCGCCGCTCCGAGATGTCGATGTCGCTCATGACCTTCAGGCGCGAGATCACGCCGTTCTGGATCGCCTTGGGTGCGCTCGGCATCTCGTGCAGCACGCCGTCGATGCGGCAGCGCACCCGCACGCGGTCGGCGCCCGGCTCGATGTGGATGTCGCTCGCGCGGTCGCGGATGGCCTGGCTGAGCACGAGGTTGACGAAGCGCACGACGGGCGCGTCCTCGTCCTCGCCCACCCCGCCCGACACGGCGAACGAGCCGTCGTCGACGGACTCCTCCGCGCTCGTCTCGAGGCTCGTGGACAGCTGGGTGAGCTCCTCGTCCGCGCGACGGTGCCTGTCGATGTAGGCATGGATGTCGCTCGCGGTCGCGACGACGATGGCGACCGGCACGCGGAACGCGACGCGCACGTCGTCGAGGGCGATGACGTTCTCGGGGTCCGCCATCGCGAGCACGAGCCGCTGCTCGCCGCCGACGTCGCGCACGGCGAGCGGCGCGACCTCGTTCGAGTGCGCGAACGACACCGAGAGTCGCTGCAGGAGCTCGGGCTGCGTCACCTCGTCGTCGAGACGCACGAAGGGCGCGCCGAACTGCGTCGCGCGCGCCTGGGCGAAGGCCTCCTCGGCCAGCTCGCCCGTCTCGATCAGCGCGCGCAGGCGCGCCATCTCCTCCTGGTCGGAGCCGGCGAGTTCCAGGGCGCGCTCGCGGGGCAGCGCCCCCTGACGGACGAGGATGTGGATGAGCCCGGCCACGGTGCGCCTTTCGGGACGACGTCGGTGCGATCGGGCTGCATCTTACGCCGTCCCCATGACGTGATGGGGGTGCCCAGGCAGCCGCCTGGCGGTCAGGCGGGCGGCCACGAGACGAGCACGAGGCTCTGCTTGGTGTCGGCGAGCGTGACCCAGCCGTCGCCGAAGCCGTAGGTCATGCCGTAGCCCTGGTCGTCCGTGGCGATGGCGTAGGCCGGGTCCTCGGTGAGGAACACGGCCCCGTCCTGCTCCTCGCGGATCCAGCCCTGCGTCTCCAGCTCGGCCTGCAGGGTGGCCGCGGTCTCGGCGTCGAGGGGCGCCCAGCCGAAGATCTGCACGTGATCGGTGGCGACGCTGTAGTCGCCCCACACGCACTGGATCCCCTCCGGCACCACGGTCGCGCCGATCCGGAACTCCTCCGGCTCGGCGCTCCACCCCACGCTCTCGAACTGATCCACGACCTCGGCGGGGATGATCGTCTCGCACGTCGGATCGGCAGCGGGCTCGGGCGTCTGCTGCCCGCCCTGCTCGTCGCCCTGCGGATCCGCGCCCTGCGGCTGCTCGGTGGCCGGCGGCGGCGTCGACGGCGCGGGGGCGGTCGGGGCGTCCTGCGCGCAGCCCGCGAGCGCGATCGCGACGGCCGCGACGCCGACGAGCACGGGCAGGGCGCGGAGTGCGGCCCCGGCTCGGCGGCGGCTCATGTGCTCGCTCCCCGCAGCACGCCCAGGATCGCGTCGTGCAGCAGGCCGTTGCTGGCGAGCGCCGACCCGGAGGCGATCGTCTCGTCGCCCTCGAAGGAGGTGAGCCGGCCGCCCGCCTCGCGCACGATCGCGGCGGCGGCGGCGATGTCGTACTCCTTGACGTCGAACTCGCCGACGAACTCGATCCGGCCCTCGGCCAGCAGCATGTACGACCAGACGTCGCCGTAGGCGCGATCGCGCCACACGCGCGACTGCAGCGCGAGCAGCGCGTCGAGTCGGCCGGCGTCGCGCCACTGAGCGAGGCTCTGGAAGCTGATGGAGGCGTCCTCGAGCGCGTCGACCCGCGAGACGCCGATGCGGCGGGCGCCGTCGGGCGCGCTCGTCCAGGCGCCCGCTCCCTCGGCGGCCCACCAGCGGCGCCCCATGGCGGGCATGCTCACGACGCCCAGGCGCACGGCGCCGTCGACCTCGAGCGCGATCATGGTGCCCCAGGCGGGGACGCCGCGCAGGTAGTTGGCCGTGCCGTCGATGGGATCGACGATCCAGCGGCGAGCGGCGGCGTCGCCCTCGCCGTACTCCTCGCCGAAGATGCCGTCGCCGGGCCGCTCGGCAGCCAGCAGCTCGCGGATCGCCCGCTCGGCGGCGAGATCGGCCTCGGTCACGTGGGTGCGATCCGCCTTGCGCCGCACATCCAGGTCGACCGCGTCGAAGCGCGCGAGCGTCTGCGCATCGGCGGCGTCCGCCAGGCGCAGGGCGAGCGCGAGGTCGTCGCTCGGATCGAACGCGGCGGGGGAGTAGGGATCGGGGGAGTCCACCGCTCAAGGCTATCCGGCGCGATATCACGGTCCGGGAACGTTTCGCCGCGAGACGGCTCCACCGCGCAGCCCTCTGCAGGAGAGAGGGGGCGCGGATCGCGTCACCCCGCCGTGGAAACGCGAATCCCCGGCGACCCTTTCGGGTCTGATCGGGGATTTCCGTGTGGTGCACCCCCAGGGACTTGAACCCTGAACCCACTGATTAAGAGTCAGTTGCTCTGCCGATTGAGCTAGAGGTGCGTTCCGGATCCGGGGCCTTTCGGCTTTCCGAACCGAGGATCGACTCTATCAGCTTCCCGGTGGGTTCGCCAATCGATCCGGGTGCCTCGCGCCTTCCGCACGTGGCGAGGTGGACCCCGCCATCCGGGGAGGGGGCGCTCCACCCGGACGACGGGGACCGTCGCTCACAGCGGGTCGGCGTCGGTGCGTCGCTCGGTCACGCGCGACGCGCCGCCCGTGTCGCCGACGGTGCGGGTGCGCTCGATCGAGGAGCGGCGGCGCAGCAGCAGGACGAGACCCACGACGAACACGACGACACCGGCACCCATCAGCAGGTAGCCGACGAAGTCGTCGTTCAGCCACGGCACGTCCAGCTCCAGCCCGAACGCCAGGATGGCGCCGAGGATGAACAGCACTACTCCGGTTCCGATACTCATGCCCCGAACGATACGGGTGCTCCCCGGCGGCGTCATCGGGCTTGACATCGCCGCGGATACAGGGATGGAGCGAAGGGGTGGCGTATAATCTGGGGCATATGAGCACCCGTGCCGCGCGTCGCGGTCTGAATGCTGGTGGCATGGGCGAACCGCACTCCCTCGCGGCGAAGAAGGTGGGCGCGCGCGTGGCGGAGCTGCGTCACCGCGCCGGCCTGAGCGCGAAGGCGCTCGCCGAGTGCGCGGACCTCGACCTCACCCACCTGCAGCGCGTGGAGCGCGGCCAGGCGAACCCGACGCTCATGACGCTCGTGCAGATCGCCGTCGCGCTCGAGGTCGATCCTGGCCTCCTCGTGCAGGGGATCGCGGCGGAGGAGCTGCAGGAGGGGCGTCTGCCGTACGGCCACACGCAGCGCGCGACGCGGCGGCGCCGCACCTTCGTCTCGGAGCTCTGAGCGTCGGCGCCCCGGCCTGTCGCACAGGGACGGCCCGACGCGAGGGGAGCGCTGGACGGTTCACACGGTGAAGCGCCACAGGTACTCGGCGTCGGCGTCGAACCACGCGAGGGTGGTGACGGCGCTGGCGCGATCCACATCGCACAGGCACAGCTGCAGTGCCTCGCCGGGCCGCACGCGGCCCCAGCGCTCGGTGCGCGCGCGCCCGTGCTCGTCGCACAGGAAGACGCGGACGGCATCGGCGGGATCGCGGCCGCGGTGGCGCACGATCGGGTGCGCCGGATCGGCACGGTCGATGTGCCACGGCACGGGGTACGCGCCTCGGCCGGGAGGCCGGCGGCGCAGGGGGAGCGGGAACATGAGGGCGACGCTAGGCAGGTCCTCCGACGCGCGGGACCCCCACGAGGGGCTCAGCGGCCGAGCTGTGGACGAGGCGCGCCGCTCAGCGTGCTGTGGAGGAAGCGCCGGGATCGCCGCCCGCGGGGCCTGCGTCGTCGGCGGCATCCGCCGCCGCCGCGCCCGCCTCGTCGCGCGGGCCTCGGCCGCCCGGCACGATGCGGCGCGCGACGCCGAGGGCATCGCGGCCGAGGGCGCCGAGCCCGCGCCCCGCCACCGCGACACCGCGCGAGGCGGTGCCCGCGGCGCCGGCCACGGCCGATCCGATGCGGCCGGCCGCGCCGCCTACGCGGCGCTCGATCCGCTCCGCGCCCTCGCGCGGCTCGAGAGCCGCGGGCAGCGTGGCGGGTGCGGGTCCGAAGGCGCGCCGCGAGGCCGTCACGACGCGGCGGCCGAGCACGTGGTTGCCCGCGCCGCCCACGGCCGCGCCGACGCCGAACGGCAGTGCCTTGCCGATGAACGAGCCGGCGCCCACGCGCGCGAAGTGCCGCACGAACGCCGTCTTCAGCCGGTCGGCGACCTGCCGCGTGACGGTCTTGGGCAGCGACTTCGTGATCAGGTCGCCCCAGTAGGCGCCCCGGCCGATCCCCCTGCCCGACGCCTGCGCCGCCAGCTGGCGCAGCAGGTCGACGCCCTCCTGGCCCATCATCAGCGTCATCACGAGCGTGCGAGCGCGATCGCGGTCCTCGACGGCGATGCCGTGCACCTCCGCGAGCGACTGCGCGAACAGCGTCGTGGCTTCGAGGAAGCCGGCCGTCTCCGCGCCCGACAGCGCGAGCGTGATGCCCGTTCCCACGCCGGGGACGACCGCCGTGGCGCCGACGGCGGCGCCCCCGGTCGTCACGGCCGCGAGATACCGGCGCTCGAGCACGCGCACGATCTGCTCGGGCGTGGCGTCGGGGTGGCGCAGGCGGATGGATCGCAGGTGCGCGAGCACCACCGGGCGGTGGATGGACATGACCCGGTCGAGCGCGCGGACGTGCGCCGGATGATCGGCCGCGGGCGTCTCACCCTGCCACGGAGCGTCGTCCGGCAGGGAGTGGATCTTCGCGACCTTGTCGGGCACGGGGAGATCCTACGTCGTCGATCAGACGAACTGGTTGGCTCGCGCCAGGTCCTCGGCGAAGTCGACCTCGACGGCGTAGAAGTCCGAGATGTCCATGGGGAGCACCCGGATGCCCTCCTCGGCGATGGCGAGCTCGATGCCGCGCTCGAAGTAGTCCTGGTCGTCGACGCGCTGCAGGTGGCGGATGAGCGAGCGCTTGTCGGCGCGCGAGATGTAGTTGATGCCCACGGCCTCGCCGATGCCGCCGACGACGGTCTTCGACAGCTCGTCGATGTGGCCGGTGGCGGAGACGGTGTACTTGACCTCCTCGTCGCTCACCTTCGCGGTGTTCACCGCGACGAACGACGTGTCGGCCTCGATGAGGGCGGCGGCGCGGCCGAGCACGCGGGGGTCGAAGACGACATCGCCGTTCATCCAGAGCACGCCGCTCTTGCCGGTGGCCTGCAGCGCGCGCAGCAGGCTCTTCGAGGTGTTGGTCTGGTCGTAGCGCTCGTTGTAGACGTAGTTGGCCTGCGGGAAGCGCTCGACGATGTCCTCGGCGCGATAGCCGACGACGGTGGTGATGCGGGCGTCGTCGCCGAAGGCGGCGCGGATGTTCTCGTGCTGCTGCTGCATGATGGAACGACCGTCGCTCAGCTCGGTCAGCGACTTGGGCAGCGCACGGCCGAGGCGCGTGCCCATGCCGGCGGCCAGGATGACGGTCTGAATGCTCATATCCTCATGCTCTCATTCGGCGTTCACGACGTATTCATGATGAGTTCACCGTGACGAATGAACCAGATGGTAGCGAGAATCACTGGGAAGGGGCACGATAGCGCGCCGTCCGCGACCGGATCGTTGCGCGATCGCCCATTCCGCACAGCGGGCGCGCCCGCCGCGCGCATTCAGGCGGTGCTGGGTACGTTGAGAGGGTGACGCCCTCCCCACGCGACGAATCAGCAGAGACGCCGGACGGTGGACCGCCCCAGGAGGCGCCGGCCGCCGAGGAGACCGCGCCGAGCGCGGCCCGCAAGCGACCTGCGGCGCCGCGGAAGCGGCCCGCCGCGTCGTCGTCCGCGCGCGCGTCGTCGTCCGCGCGCGCATCCGGCGCGACCGAGGCGGGCGAGTCGCCGTCCGAGACGGCGGACGCCGCCGCGAAGAAGCCGGCCGCGCGGAAGACCGGCACCACCGCCCGCAAGACCGGCGCAGGCTCGTCCACGTCCACGTCCACTTCCCGAACCGCATCCGCCCGCACGGGATCGACGGCCGCCTCGAAGGCGCGCACCCCGGCGAAGGGTCGCGCGGCATCGACGGCGGAGCCGACGGAGGACGCGGGCGCCGCGAAGGACGCGGGGGGCGCGAAGGACGCATCGGCACCGGGCTCCGGCACGGCGGCGCGGAAGCCGCGCGCCCCGAGGGCCGCGGGGTCCGCCGCCTCCCGCACGAAGGCCGCGGGGAGCGGGAGCACCTCCGCGCGCGCCGGCAGCACGGCCGCGCGGAAGACCGCGGGAGCTGCCAAGGGCACGGACTCCGCGAAGCCCACCGGTGCGGCGAAGCCCCGTACGGCGAAGCCCGCCGGCGCCGCGAAGCCCGCCGAGGCGCCGAAGCCTGCCGCGGCGGAGAGCGAGCCGATGGCGAGGAAGTCGGCTGCCCGCGACGCGGAGTACAAGGACATCGCCACGCAGCCCGTGCCCACGGCGGGGCCGCAGGTGCGCGCCGTCGTGGCGAGCACCGACGAGGCGCCCGCGATCTTCAAGCGCGCCGCGCCGGCGGCTGATGTGCCCCCGGCCGCGCCGGCCGACGCCGAGCCCGCCACGGCGACGACGCCCGAACCCGAACCCACGGCTGAGCCGAGGCCCGAACCCACGGCCGAGCCGGCGCCAGAGGCGCAGCCCGTGCCGACATCCGAGTCGGAGGCCGTCGAGGCGGAGCCGGCCGAGGCCGCGCCCGGCGAGGCGCCGCCGGCCGAGCCCGAGCCTCAGGCGGAGGAGCGCGCCCCCGAGCCGGCCACGCCGCCGCTGCCGCCGATCCCGGCCGCCGTCGCCGCCGCGACGTCGGCGCCCGTCGAGACGGGCGGCCCCGCCGACGCGCCGACGTCGCCCGCCGACGCGCTGCGCGTGCGAGGGCTCGTGAAGGCGTACGGCGGATCCGATGCCGTCTACGGCGTCGACATGACCGTGCCGGCCGGATCGTTCTACGGGATCGTCGGGCCGAACGGCGCGGGCAAGACGACCACCCTGTCGATGATCTCCGGGCTGCTCAAGCCGGACGAGGGCAGCATCGAGGTGTTCGGCGTCGACATGGTGCGTCGTCCGCGCCAGGCGAAGGCGCTGATCGGCGTGCTGCCCGACCGCGTGCGCACGTTCGACCGGCTCACCGGGCGCCAGCTGCTGTACTACTTCGGCGTGCTGCGGGGCCTCAAGCCGTCGGTCGTCGCCAAGCGCACCGCCGACCTGGCGCGCGCCTTCGACTTCGCCGACGCGCTGGGCCGCGTCGTGGCCGACTACTCGGCGGGCATGACGAAGAAGGTGATGCTGGCGGGCGCCATGATCCACTCGCCGCGCATGCTCGTGCTCGACGAGCCGTTCGAGGCGGTGGACCCCGTCTCGTCGGCCAGCATCCTCGAGATCCTCTCGGCGTACGTGGAGCACGGCGGCACGGTGGTGCTGTCGAGCCACGGCATGGACCTCGTCGAGAGCGTCTGCAGCCGCGTGGCCGTGGTGGTGTCGGGCAACGTGCTGGCGGAGGGAACCGTCGACGAGGTCAAGGGCGAGATCTCGCTGGAGCAGCGCTTCGTGGAGCTCTCGGCCGGTGGCGCGAGCATGGAGGGGCTCGAATGGCTGCACGCATCCTCCGACTGAGACTCGCCCTGCTCCTCGGGGGCCTGCGCGCCCCGGGCGCCGTCGCCTCGCGGATCGCGGGCGTCCTCGTGCTGCTCGCCGCCGTCGTGCTCGCGTGCGCCGGCATCCTGAGCCTCGCCGAGGACGGCCCCGCCGTGGCGGACGCCGTGCTCACCCTCGCCGGCACGGGTGTGCTCGTGGGCTTCGCGCTGGCGCCCGTCATGAGCGCCGCGGACGACCCGCTCGATCCGCGTCGCTTCGCCGTGCTCGGTCTCGACGCGCGGCAGCTGACGGGCCCCCTCGCGCTCGCGTCGCTCGTGAGCCTGCCCACGCTCGCGCTCCTGGCCGTCGAGGTCTGCACCGCGATCACCTGGACGCGCCTCGGGGTGCCGGCCGTCGTCGCGATCCTCGCGGCGCTCGTGCACGCGGCGACGTGCATCGTGCTCGCGCGGCTGAGCATGGCGTTCGGCGCCCTCGTGCTGCGCGGCCGCCGCACGCGCGAGCTGTCGAGCCTGTTCGTGCTCGGCATCATCGTGGTCGTGCTGCCCGTCGCCGTCTTCTTCGCGTCGCTGGAGTGGCGCGGGCGCGTGCCCAGCCAGCTGCAGGCCGTGGTCGAGGTGCTGGCCCTCACGCCGGTGGGCGCCGCCTCCGGCCTGCCGGGGGCCGTGGCGCTCGGGCAGGAGCCGACGGCGGGGCTGGCCGCGGGCGTGGCGCTGCTGACCCTCGCGGCCGCGGCCGCGGTGTGGGTGTGGTCGGTGCACCGCATGCTCGTCACCGTCGATCCGCCGCTCGACGACCGCGAGCGCAGCGGCCTCGGCTGGTTCGCCGTCATGCCGGCGACGCCGGGCGGCGCGATCGCGGCGCGCAGCATCATGTACTGGTTCGGTGACAGCCGCCACCTCGTCAACCTCGGGATCATCCCCGTCGTCGGGCTGCTGCCGATCGTGCCCCTGCTGGTGGCGGGGGTGCCGGCGAACTACGCGGCCCTCATCCCCGTGCCGATCATGGCGCTGTTCCTGGGGTGGGTCTCGCACAACGACGTCGCCTACGACTCCTCGGCCATCTGGATGCACATCACGGCGGGCGTCAGCGGGCTCGCCGATCGCGTCGGCCGCATCGTCCCCGTGCTCATGGCCGGCATCGCGCTGCTGGCCGTCGCCATCCCGCTCGCCACGGCGTTCTACGGGCGGTGGGCGCTGCTGCCGGCGCTCGCGGGCGTCGCCACGAGCCTCTTCCTCACGGGCCTGGGGCTGTCGAGCGTCTCGTCGGTGCTCGCGCCCTACCCCGTGCCGCGCCCGGGCGACAGCCCGTTCCGCCAGCCGCAGCGGACCGGCTCGAGCGGCGTGGTCGCGCAGGCGCTCGTGATGCTCGGCGCGCTCGTGCTCTCGGCGCCGACGCTGTGGCTCGCGTGGCGCGCGCTGACCGACGACATCGCGCTCGCCGCCGACGCGCAGTGGGCGGGCGTCGGCACGGGCGTCGGCGTGCTCGTGCTCGGCGTCGCCGCGGGCTCGCTGCTGTGGAGCCGGCGCTCGTACCAGATCATGGAGTTCGCCGCGACGACCTGACGCCCGGCAACTAGAATCGGGGCATGAGCACACCTCTGGACAGCCCCGGGCAGGGTGGCACCGGGCTCCTCGACCGCGAGCTCGAGCGACTCCTCGAGGAGGAGCACGTCGAGCCCGGCGACCACGAGCGCTTCTCGCACTACGTCAAGAAGGACAAGATCCTCGAGTCGGCGATCACCGGCAAGCCCGTGCGTGCGCTGTGCGGCAAGAAGTGGACGCCGGGTCGCGACCCGGAGAAGTTCCCCGTCTGCCCGCAGTGCAAGGAGATCTACGAGTCGCTGAACAGCTGACCGCGAGCCGCTCCGCCCTCGGGCGGGGCGATCCGGATCACGCGCCCGCGTCGACGAAGACGGTGGGGATGGCAGGGTCCGACTTGCTCAGCGCGAGTGCGCGGATCGGCATCTCCTCGCGCACCCGCAGGTGGTGGGCGCGGGCGGCCTCGACGCCGGCCGGGCCCTCGTGCGCCGCGTCGACCTCGCCGTCGACGACGAGCGGCACCTGCAGCGGGCGCGCGTCGGGGTAGTCGGCGGGCGTGGGCGCCTGCTCGAAGCCGTCGGCGATCTCGACGCGCTCCTCGAACGCGACGCCGCGTTCCAGGCGCCGGAAAGCGGTCTTCAGTCCGCCCTGCGATCCCTTGTCCTGGGCCTTCTTCGCCACGGCGACCCAGCCGCCGTCGGTGCCCTGGCGCGCCACGAGCTTGTAGACCATGCCCGCCGTCGGATATCCGGATCCCGTCACGACCGACGTCCCCACGCCGTACGCGTCGACGGGGGAGGCCGCCAGCGCCGCGATCGCGTACTCGTCGAGGTCGCTCGTCACCGTGATGCGGGTCGCGGTGGCGCCGAGCCGGTCGAGCTGCGCGCGGACCTCGGCGGCGACGATGGGCAGGTCGCCGGAGTCGATGCGCACCCCGCCGAGTCCGGTGCCGGCGATGCGGACGGCCGTCTCGACGCCCTTCTCGATGTCGTAGGTGTCGACGAGCAGGGCGGTGCCCGATCCGAGCGCGTCGATCTGCGCGCGGAAGGCGTCCTCCTCACTGTCGTGCAGCAGCGTCCACGAGTGCGCGGCGGTGCCCATGGTGGGGATGCCCCAACGGCGGCCCGCCTCGAGGTTGCTCGTGGCGCGGAATCCGGCGATGTAGGCCGCCCGCGCGGCGGCGACGGCCGACTCCTCGGCCGCGCGCCTGGCACCCATCTCGGCGAGCGGGCGCTCGCCGGCGGCGATGCTCATGCGGGCGGCCGCGGTGGCGACGGCGGAGTCGTGGTTGAGCACGCTGAGCGCGAGGGTCTCGAGGATCACGGCGTCGGCGAACGTGCCCTCCACCGTGAGGATCGGCGATCCGGGGAAGTACAGCTCGCCCTCGCGGTAGCCGGTGATCGATCCGGTGAACCGGTAGCCCTCGAGGTACGCGAGCGTCTCGGCGCTGACGACCCTCTCGTCCCGCAGGTAGCGCAGCTCGTCGTCGCCGAAGCGGAAGTCGCGCAGCAGGCCGAGCAGGCGGCCCGTGCCGGCGACGACGCCGAAGCGGCGGCCGCCGGAGAGGCGCCGGGCGAACAGCTCGAACGTGCAGCGGCGCGACGCGGTGCCGTCGCGCAGGGCCGCATCGATCATCGTGAGCTCGTAGCGGTCGGTCAGCAGGGCCGTGGAGGCGCTCATAGGGTCACTCTATCGGCGGGCGGGCGCCCGGCCTCGCGTACGCTGGATGCGATGGATGACGCGCCGATCGGGATCTTCGACTCCGGGGTGGGCGGTCTCACGGTCGCCAGGGCGATCGGCGACCAGCTGCCGCGCGAGTCGCTGCTCTACATCGGCGACACGCTGCACTCGCCCTACGGGCCAAAGCCGATCGCCGACGTGCGCCGCTATTCGCTCGAGGTGCTCGACACGCTCGTCGAGCAGGGCGTGAAGATGCTCGTCATCGCCTGCAACACGGCGTCGGCGGCGATGCTGCGCGACGCCCGAGAGCGCTACGACGTGCCCGTGATCGAGGTGATCGGACCGGCCGTGCGCACCGCGATCGCGACGAGCCGCAGCGGCCGGATCGGCGTGATCGGCACGGAGGGCACGATCGGATCGGGCGCCTACCAGGACATGCTCGGCATCGCGCCGGGCGTGGAGGTGTTCACCGCGGCCTGCCCCCGCTTCGTCGAGTTCGTCGAGGCCGGCGTCACCGACAGCCCCGAGCTGCTCGCCGTGGCCGAGGAGTACCTGCGGCCCCTGCGCGAGGCGCGCGTGGACACGCTCGTGCTCGGCTGCACCCACTACCCGTTCCTCGAGGGCGCCATCAGCTACGTGATGGGCCCCGAGGTGTCGCTCGTCTCCAGCGACAGCGAGACGGCGAAGGACGTCTACCGCGAGCTCGTCGGCCGCGATCTGCTCGCGGGGCCCGACGCACGCCCGCACCACGTGTACGAGGCGACCGGCGCCGACACCGAGACGTTCACGACGCTCGCCAACCGCCTGCTGGGACGCGAGGTGCGCGACGTGCGCCTCGTGCGCACCGGCACCATCGACCTGCCCCCGATCCGTTAGGAAGACATGACCGACTCACCGCGCGCGGACGGCCGCGCCCTCGACCAGCTCCGCCCCGTGACCATCGAGCGCGGCTGGAGCACGCAGGCCGAGGGGTCGGCGCTCATCTCCTTCGGGCAGACGAAGGTGCTCGTGACCGCCTCGTTCACGAACGGCGTGCCGCGCTGGCTCACCGGCAAGGGCCGCGGCTGGGTCACGGCCGAGTACGCCATGCTGCCGCGCGCCACGAACGACCGCAGCGACCGCGAGAGCGTGAAGGGCCGCATCGGCGGCCGCACGCACGAGATCTCGCGCCTGATCGGCCGCGCCCTGCGCGCCGTCGTCGACACGAAGGCGCTGGGCGAGAACACGATCGTGATCGACTGCGACGTGCTGCAGGCCGATGGCGGCACGCGCACGGCCTCGATCACGGGCGCGTACGTCGCCCTCGTCGACGCGATCGAGTGGGGCCGCGAGAAGGGCTTCATCGGCAAGAAGGCCACGCCGCTGCGCGACTCGGTCGCGGCCATCTCGGTCGGGATCGTCGGCGGCCGGCCGATGCTCGACCTGCCGTACGTCGAGGACTCGCGCGCCGAGACCGACATGAACATCGTCATGACGGGCACGGGGAAGTTCATCGAGGTGCAGGGCACGGCCGAGGGCGCGCCCTTCGACAAGGCGGAGCTCGACGCGCTGCTCGAGCTCGGCGCGAAGGGCTGCGCCGACCTCACCGCGATCCAGAAGGCGGTGCTGGCGGAGGAGCGCTCGTGAGCCGCGTCGTCCTCGCCACGCACAACGCGCACAAGGTCGCGGAGTTCCAGTCGATCGTCGCGACGATCCGCCCCGACCTCGAGGTCGTCGCCTACGACGGACCCGAGCCCGTGGAGGACGGCACGTCGTTCGCCGAGAACGCCCTCATCAAGGCCCGCACCGCCTCGGCGCACACCGGCCTGCCGGCGCTGGCCGACGACTCGGGCATCTGCGTGCACGTGCTGGGCGGATCGCCCGGCGTGTTCAGCGCGTACTGGGCCGGTCACGCGAAGGACGACCGCGCCAACCTCGCGCTGCTGCTCGACCAGCTCGCCGACATCCGCGATCCGCACCGCACCGCTCACTACAACTCCACGATCGCGCTCGTCACGCCGAACGGGATCGAGCACACGGTCGAGGGGATCTGGCCCGGTCGCCTCGCGGAGGCGCCGCGCGGCGAGGGCGGCTTCGGCTACGACCCGATCTTCATCCCGGACGGACAGGACGGCGAGGAGCGCTCGGTGGGCGAGTGGACGGCGGACGAGAAGAACGCCGTCTCGCACCGCGCCCGCGCCTTCCGCGAGCTCGGCCCCCTCCTCGCCGCCCTGTAGGGCCCGTCACTCCACGACGACGTCCCCCGGCGTGAGGTCGGGCCGCAGCCCCCGCCAGCGGGGGTGGCGCAGGCTGCCGCCGGGCGTCCACTCCGAGAACTCCACCTCGGCCACGTGCGCGGGCTCCACCCACCGCGCCGCGCGCGCCTGCGGACCCGGCACCTCGGCGAAGGGGCTCTCGTCGGCCGGCCGCAGCAGCTCCTGCAGCCCGCGCAGCTCGCGGTCGCCGAAGCCCGTGCCGACCTTGCCCACATAGCGCAGCCGGTCGCCGTCGGGAATGCCCAGCAGCAGCGATCCGATCGTCCCCTCCCGGTTGCCCTGCCCGGGGTTGATGCCGCCGATCACGACCGACTGCGTGCGGGTGAGCTTGAGCTTGAGCCACTCCTCGCTGCGCACGCCGCGGCGGTAGGGGGAGCACGGGTCCTTCACGACGACGCCCTCCAGGTCGAGTCGCCTTGCGGTCTCCAGCGCCGCGTCGAGGTCATCGGCCACCGGCGGCAGGTCGATCGCCGCGCCCGCGTCGCCCGCGATGCGCTCGAGCGCCTCGCGACGCTCGGCGAGGGGCCGGCCCGCGAGGTCGCGGCCGTCCACCTCGAGCGCGTCGAAGAGGTACAGCCGCACGGGCACGCGCGGCGCGATCCGCTGGATGTGCATGGCACGGGTGAGGTGCATGCGCTCCTGCAGGCGCGCGAAGCTCGGGCGCCCCGCGGCGTCGAGTGCCACGATCTCGCCGTCGAGCACCGCCTCGTCCGCCTCGATGTGCGCCGCCCCCGGGTTGGACAGCTCGGGGTAGCGCAGCGTGATGTCGGTGCCCGACCGCGCCCGCAGCCGCAGCACGCCGCCCGACCAGTGCGCCACGGCGCGCACGCCGTCCCACTTGAACTCGATCCACGGCTCGCCGCGCCGGATCAGGTCGCGCGCGGCGGCGGTCGTGCCCGAGACGGCGAGCATGGGCGTGAAGCGGTCGTCGGGCGGCGGATCGGCCGGCTCGTCGAGCGGCGGATCGGTCCACGGCTCGGCCGCGACGCCGTCGGGCTGGGGTGCGCCCTGCGCGTCGGTCTTGGTGCGGTGCATGAGCCACGTGGACTTCTCGCCCTCGCCGTCGGTGCGGATGAGGGCGACGCGCACGGGGCCGCCGAGCGGGCCGCCCTCGCGACCCGTGAGCGTGACGATGATCTCGTCGTCGCGCCACTCGTGGGTCTCGTAGGTGCCGGCATCCCAGATCGTCATGATGCCCGCGCCGTACTGGCCCTTCGGGATCACGCCGTGGAAGTCGAGGTACTCGATCGGGTGGTTCTCGGTCTGCACCGCGAGGTTGTTCTTCGACGTCGTGGCCGGGATGCCCTTGGGCACGGCCCAGTTCACGAGCACGCCCTCGTGCTCCAGGCGCACGTCCCAGTGAAGGCGGGTGGCGTGGTGCTCCTGGATGACGAAGCGATTGCCGCCGCCGGGCTCGTCCGGATGCGGCGAGCCCGGCACGGGCTCGGGGGTGTGCTCGGCGCGGCGCTTGGCGATGTACGACGCGAGCGGCCCGCCATCGCGCGGCGCGAGCGCGGCGAGGGGATCGCCGATCCGCTCCGCGCGCTCGAGCACCTCGTCGAGCAGCAGGTGGCGCAGGTCGGGGTCGTCCAGCTCCTCCCACGTGCGCGGCGCGGCCACCCAGGGCCGCTCCCGGCCGCGCAGCGAGTAGGGCGCGATCGTCGTCTTCTTGCCGTTGTTCTGGCTCCAGTCGACGAACACCTTGCCGGGGCGGGCCGCCTTGCTCATGGTGCTGACGACGAGATCCGGATGATCCGCCTCCAGCGCCCGTGCGAGCTCGCGGGCCACGGCCGAGATCGCGTCGCTGGACTGCTCGCCGGGCAGGGCGGCGTAGAGGTGGATGCCCTTGCTGCCGCTCGTGACGGGGAGGGGATCGAGCCCCATGCCCGACAGGATCGCCCGCGCGTGGCGGGCGACCTCGGCGCACTCGGCCAGCCCCACGCCGGGGCCGGGGTCGAGGTCGAGCACGAGCCGGTCGGGGTGCAGGCGCTCGCCGCGGTCGTCGAACCGCCACTGCGGCACGTGCAGCTCGAGGCTCGCGACCTGCGCGAGGTAGACGAGCGCGGCGGTCTCCTCGACGAGGGGATACTCCTTGGTGCCGCTGGAGTGCGCGATCGCCTGGCGCGGCATCCAGTCGGGCGCGCCCGCCTCGAGGTCCTTCGCGAAGAACGACGGCAGCGGATCGTCCGCCGTGCCGACGCCGTCCACCCACCGCTTGCGCGTGACGGGGCGGCCGGCGACGTGCGGCAGCAGCAGCGGCGCGATGCGCGAGTAGTAGCCGATGACGTCGCCCTTGGTCGTGCCCGTCTCGGGATAGATGATCTTGCCGAGGTTCGTCAGCCGCACGCGGCGCGAGCCCACGCGCACCGTCTGCGCCGCACCGTCGCTCGCCGCCATGCGACCAGCGTACGGGCGGGTGTCAAGGTCTGGTGCGCCCGCGGCGCGGGGTGTTCACTGGGGTCATGCGATCCATCTGGAAGGGCGCGCTCACCTTCGGGCTCGTCAATGTGCCGGTCAAGGTATATGCCGCAACCGAGGATCACGACGTGCCCCTGCACCAGGTGCACAACAAGGACGGCGGGCGCATCCGCTACCAGCGCAAGTGCGAGGTGTGCGGCGAGGTGGTGGCCTACGCCGACATCGACCGGGCGTACGACGACGGCGATCGCACGGTGGTGCTCACGGACGAGGACCTCAAGTCGCTGCCCTCGGAGCGCAGCCGCGAGATCGACGTGGTGGAGTTCGTGCCGACCGAGCAGGTCGATCCGATCACCTTCGACAAGGCGTACTTCCTCGAGCCCGACTCGAAGTCGCCCAAGGCGTACGTGCTGCTGCGCGAGACGCTGCAGCGCACCGACCGCACGGCGATCGTGCGGTTCTCGCTGCGGCAGAAGACGCGGCTGGCGGCGCTGCGGGTGCGCGGCGACGTGCTGATGGTGCAGACGCTGCTGTGGGCCGACGAGGTGCGCGACGTGTCGTTCCCGTCGCTCGAGGACGCGCCCAAGGTGAGCAAGAAGGAGCTGGACATGTCGGCCAGCCTCGTCGAGAGCTACTCGGGCGACTTCGATCCGGACGAGTTCGTCGACGAGTACCAGAAGGAGCTGCGCACGCTCATCGACGCCAAGCTCGAGAAGGGCGACGCGATCGACACGGAGGCGACGTTCGGCGAGACGGCCGAGGAGGAGGGCGGCGAGGTCATCGACCTCATGGAGGCGCTGCGCGCGAGCGTGGAGAAGTCGCGCCAGAAGCGCGAGGCCGGCTGATCAGTCGGTGAGCAGCTCGGGCTCGGGCGCGGTCTCGGCCAGCGCGGCCTCGCGCTTGGCGGTGCGGCGCTCCTTGAGGTAGTGCCACAGCACGAACAGGCCCGTGGCGGCGACGGCGGCGAGCAGGATGAGGTCGATGTAGTCGGTGACGAAGTCGCGCACCCACGGGATGTAGGCGATCACGTAGCCGAGCAGCGTGAGGCCCACGCCCCAGATGACAGCGCCGATGAAGTTGTACAGCGTGTACAACCGCCACGGCATGTGCCCGATGCCGGCGGCGACGGGCGCGAACGTGCGCACGATCGGCACGAAGCGCGCCACGATGATCGTGAGCCCGCCGAAGCGCTGGAAGAATGCGTTGGTACGCGCCACGTTCTTGCGGCTGAACAGGCCGGAGTCGCGCCGCTCGAACAGCGCCGGACCGCCCTTGTGCCCGATGACGTACCCGACCTCGCCGCCGACGAACGCGGCCAGGCCGATGAGCAGAGACACCACCCAGATGTTCGCGCCGAACACCTGATTCGTGTGCGTGAGCAGGCCCGAGATGATGAGCAGGGTGTCGCCGGGCAGGATGAACCCGAACAGCAGGCCCGTCTCGGCGAACACGATGAGGCACACGACGAGCAGCGCCCACGGTCCCGCCGCGGCGATGATGGTCTCGGGGTCGAGCCAGGGGACGAGTGCTGTCTGGTGCAAGGCGTTCCTGTCCGAAGGAATCTCGACGGCGGGGCGGCTGCCCCGACCGCCCGTGCGGAAGGTGGGACTTGAACCCACACGCCCGAAGGCACAGGAACCTAAATCCTGCGTGTCTACCGGTTTCACCACTCCCGCGTGCCGTCCGCCCAGTCTACTGAGCGGCGGCGACATCTCTCCGGGGGGTTCTCCCGAGGATCCGGGGTCCTTCCCGCCGTTGTGGATAACTTCCGACGCCGCTGGCCGGTCCTTGCGAGGATGCCGGCGTGGAAGCCGTGCACGTCGAGCTGATGGATCGCGTGCGGCGGCGGCTGCGCGAGGAGGGGATCGATCCGTCGCGCGACGCCGTCGCCGCCGAGCGGGCCGTGCGCGCCGAGGTGCGGCGGCACAGCGACCTCGCGATCGCGCGGGGCCTTCCGGCCGTCGACGATGAGGCGGCCGCGACACGCGCGGTGCTGGCGTCGATGAGCGGGTGGGGGCCGCTGGATCCGTACCTGCGGGATCCGCGGGTGGAGGAGCTCTGGATCAACGCCCCGGACCGGATCTTCATCGCCAGGGCGGGGATCGCGGAGCGCGTGCCGCTGCGCCTCACGGATGGACAGGTGCGCGATCTCGTCGAGCGCATGCTGCACGCCGCGGGCCGCCGCGTGGACCTGAGCCAGCCGTTCGTCGACGCGTCGCTGCCCGACGGCTCCCGGTTGCACGTCGTCATCCCGGATGTGACGCGGCGGCACTGGGCCGTGAACATCCGCCGCTTCCTGGGCGGGCACCGCACGCTCGACGACCTCGCGGCGCTCGGATCGATCGACGGGCGCGGCGCCGCGCTGCTGCGGCAGGCGATGCGGGAGGGGCGCAGCGTGCTCGTCTCGGGCGCCACGCACACGGGCAAGACGACGCTGCTCGCGGCCCTGCTGGGTGAGGCCGCCCGCGGGCAGCGGATCGTGACGGTGGAGGAGACGTTCGAGCTCGGCGTGGAAGCCACCGACCTCGTAGCGCTGCAGGGGCGGCAGCCGAGCCTGGAGGGCACCGGTGAGATCACGCTGCGGCGGCTCGTGAAGGAGGCGCTGCGCATGCGCCCCGACCGCCTCGTGATCGGCGAGGTGCGCGACGCCGAGGCCCTCGACCTCGTGCTCGCCCTGAACACCGGCGTGCCGTGCGCCGCGACGATCCACGCGAACTCGGCCGCCGAGGCCCTCGCGAAGCTCGCGATGCTGCCGCTGCTGGCCGGGCGCAACATCGACCGCGACTTCCTGCTGCCCGCCATCGCCGGCGGCGTCGACCTCGTCGTCCACTGCGAGCGGCTGCCCGACGGATCGCGGCGGATCGGTGAGATCGCGCGGGTGACGGGAGAGGTCCAGGACGGGACGATCGCCACCGAGCCGGTCTACCGAGCGCGGCGCGTGCCCGAGCGCGTCCGCGAGCCGGCATGGCCCGCGGCGGAGAGGGCGGTGGCGCGATGATCGTGCTGCTCGGGCTCGTGCTGGCGGCCGGCATCCTGCTCGTCGTCTCGCCGTGGCTCTGGCCCGCGGGCGAGCGCGCCGAGCGGGTGCCGACGGAGGGGATGGCGACGCGCCTGCTGGAGGCCGGCGGGTTCGCCCACGTGCCGCCGCGCGTGCTCGTGGCCGGGTGCGCGTGCGCGGGGCTGCTGGCCGGAGCCGTGGCCTGGCTCGTGACGGGCGTGCCCGCGCTGGCGACCGCCGCACTCGCCGCGGGGGCGTTCGCGCCCATCGCGTGGCTGCGCTCCCGTCGCCTCCGGCTCGCGCGCGAGCGCCGCGGACTGTGGCCCGACGTGTGCGACCTGCTCATCGCGTCGGTGCGCGCAGGCATGTCGCTCCCGGACGCCGTCGCGGCGCTGGCCGACTCCGCGCCGTCACCGCTGCGCGCCGCGTTCGCCGCATTCGGCAGGGACATGGCGGCGTCGGGCCACTTCGATTCCAGCGCCGACCGGCTCAAGCACGCGCTCGCGGATCCGCTGGCCGACCGGATCATCGAGACGCTGCGGATGGCGCGCCAGGTGGGCGGCACCGAGCTCGTGCCGGTGCTGCGCGCGCTGTCGGCCTCGGTGCGGGCCGAGGCGGCGCTGCGCGGCGAGGTGGAGTCGCGGCAGTCGTGGACGCGGGGCGCGGCCGTGCTCGGGGCCGTGGCGCCGTGGGTCATCGTCGCGCTGCTGGCGATGCGGCCCGAGGGGGCCACGGCGTACTCGAGCCCCGAGGGCGTGGCGCTCATCCTCGCCGGTGCGATCGTGTCGGCGGTGGCGTACCGGCTCATGCTGCGGATCGGGCGCCTTCCCGAGCCGAGCAGGTGGTTCGCATGACCGTGCTGACGGATGCGGCCCTCGCCCTGCTCCTCGGCGGGGCCTTCGGCGCCGGGGTGTGGACGCTGCTCGCGCTCGTGCCGCGGTGGGGCGCCGTGCCGCTCGCGCGGCGCATCGCCCCGTACATCCGCGACGTGACCGATCCCGGCGGCACGTCGCTGCACGACGGTGCCGTCGATCCCGGCGCCGCGCTCGCCGGGGGAGCGGCGGCGGTGTGGGACCGGCTGCGGACCGCGGTCGCCCGCGCGCTGGGCGGCGGCGAGAGCGTGGCCCGGCGGCTCGTGCGCGCGGGCCTCGCGCCGGATGTGACCGCCTTTCGCGGCCGGCAGCTCGCGTGGGCGCTGGGCGGGGCGGCCGGCGGCGGGTTGCTCGCGGTCGCGCTCGCCCTGGCCGGGCGGTTCTCGGCCGCCGCGGCCCTGCTGCCGCTCCTCGCGGGCGTCGCGGGCGCCGTGGGCTGCGACGCGCTGCTCACCGCCAGGGCCAGGGCGCGGGGCGCCCGCATCGCGGAGGAGCTGCCGACGGTGCTGGAGTTCCTCGCCCTGTGCCTGGCCGCGGGCGAGGGGATCCTCGACAGCGTGCGGCGCGTCTCGTCGGTCGGCGCCGGGGAGCTCACGGCCGAGCTGCGCCGGGTCGTCGTCGAGGCGGGAACCGGATCGAGCCTGGCCGACGCGCTCACGGCGGCGGCGCGGCGCATGGACGTGCCCGCCGCGAGCCGGGCGATCGACCACCTCGTGGCCGCGATCGACCGCGGGGCGCCGCTCGCGCAGACCCTCGAGGCGCAGGCGGTGGACGCCCGCGAGGAGGCCAAGCGGCAGCTCATCGAGCAGGCGGGGCGGCGCGAGATCGGCATGCTCGTGCCGCTCGTGTTCGGGCTTCTGCCCCTCTCGGTGATCTTCGCCGTGTTCCCGGGAATCGTCATGCTGCGGATCGGACTGTGAGACCCGCCACGCGCGGGGAGAGGAGAGACGTCATGTGGGAGGACCGGATGGATTGGAAGGTCTGGAAGGAGCGGATCCGGACCGGGGCGAGCGACATCATCGCGCCGCCGGGGCGATCGCTCGCCGAGGACGAGACGGGGGACGTGCCCGGCTGGGTGCTCGTCACGCTGATGACCGCCGGATTGGTCGTCGCGATCTGGGCCCTCGCGGGTCCGGCCCTGTCGGGGCTGTTCGAGCAGGCGATCTCGCGCGTCTCCGGGCTGTGAACGGCGCGCGCGAGCTGACCGGCGACGAGCGGGGGTCCGCCGTCGTCGAGTTCGTGCTCGTCGGCGCGCTGCTCACGATGCTCACCCTCGGCGTGCTGCAGCTGGGCTTCGCCATCTACGTGCGCAACGTCGTGCATGACGCCGCCGTGGAGGGCGCCTACCACGCGGCCCTCGCCGACGTGCCTGAGGCCGAGGGCGCCGCCCGCGCCGGCGAGCTGATCGCCCGGGCCGTGGGGGACGCGTACGGCCACGAGGCGAGAGTGACGACCGCGGTGGTCGGAGGCACGGAATCGGCCGTCGTCACGGTGCGCGCCACGCTGCCGCTGGCGGGTCTGCTCGGCCTGCCGCGCGCCCTGGAGGTGAGCGCGCATGCGCCGCTCGAGTCGCTGGACTGAGGCGGACGCCAGTTCTGGCGCTGGCGGCGGGCTGGCGGGCGACGAGCGCGGATCGGCGGCGCTCGAGTTCATCACGGTCGGCCTGCTCATGCTCGTGCCGCTGGTCTACCTCGTCGTGGCGGCGGGCGCGGTGCAGAACCACGCGCTCGGCGCGGAGGCCGCGGCGCGCTTCACGGCCAGGGCCATCGCGCAGTCCGAGGGGGACGGTGCCGCGGCGGGCGCCGCGGACGCCACGCTCGCGGCGATCTCGGCGGAGTACGGCATGGACCGCGGACGCACGGACGTGCGGATCGAGTGCGTGCCCGCCGGCGACGGCTGCCCGGCCGCGGGATCCACGGTGCTCGTCACCGTCCGATCCGAGGTGTCGCTGCCGCTCGTCCCGCCGATCCTCGGTCTCGATCGCATCGCGACCGTGCCGGTCGAGGCCACCTCCGGGCAGAAGGTCTCGCGGTTCTGGAGCGCCGGATGATCCGCGCTCTGACCCCACTCCTCCGCGGCCGCCGCCTCGCCAGGGACGAGGAAGGGAGCACCCTGCTGCTCACGCTCGGCTACGCCCTGCTCGGGCTCGCCGTGATCGTCGTGTGCGTCGACGCGACGTCGCTGTATCTGGCGCAGAAGCGCCTCGACGCCCTCGCGGACGCGGCGGCGCTCGCGGGCGCCGACGGCTTCGCGATCGTCGCGGCCGAGGGCGGGCCGGAGGCGGTGCTGACGGGTGAGGACGTGCGCGAGCAGGCCGCGGCCGTCATCGAGCTGACCGGCGGGGGAGCGACGCTCGTCTCGGCCGGCACGCCCGACGGCCTCTCGGCGCGCGTCACCGTCGCCGACACGTGGCATCCGCCGCTGACCTCCCCGTTCGTCCCCGGCGGGGTGCCGCTCGAGGCGACGGCGACGAGCCGCACGGCGCTGAACTGACCGGCGCTGACCTGAGGCTGGCCGGCGCTGGCTCAGCGATCCGGGGCGTACCGCGGCAGCCAGCGCAGGAACGCGAGCGCGCCGAGCAGGCCGATGAACCCGACCGCTCCCGTCGCCACCGAGAGCGAGAACGCCGCCGTGAGGCCCGAGAACACCAGGGGAGTGGCGGCGCCGCCCGCGTCGGTGAGCGTGCGCCACGAGCCGAGGAACGACGCCGGCTCCTCCTTGGGTGCCACGTCGGCGCCGACGGTGAGCAGGATGCCGCTCGAGAGCCCGTTGCCCACGCCGATCACGATGGCGAACACGCCGAACCACAGGCTGGCCTGCGACACGTCGTGCGTGAAGGCGAGCGCCACGAGCGCGCCGCCCATGAGCAGCGTCGACGGCACGGCCGCCCAGATCCGGCCGAGGCGGTCCATCACCTGGCCGCTCACGTAGAACAGCGCGAAGTCCAGGGCGCCGGCCACGCCCACGACCAGCGCGATCGTCGACGAGTCGAGCCCGAGCGAGACGCCCCACAGCGGCAGCACCGTCTGGCGCGCGCCGCGCACGGCCGCGAGCGACGCCGCCGCCGCGCCGAGCCGCGAGAGCACCGCCCGGTTCTGCCACATGGTGCGGAACACGCCCGCGCGCTCGGACGTGGGGATCGATCCCGTCACGGGCTCGCCCGTGTCCTCCGCCATCCCTGCGTCGGCCCGCGGGGGAGCGGGCCGGGTCAGACGCGACTCGGGATCGGGCCCGAGGCCCACGAGCAGGGCCACGCCGACGAGCACGACGCCGAAGAACCAGATGCTGGCGCGCTCCGATCCGAACACCGCCAGCAGCGCCGCGGCCACGAACGGCCCCGTGAACGCGCCGAGTCGGAAGGATCCGCCGAGCAGCGACAGCGAGCGCGCGCGGTACGCGTACGGCACGCGGGTGGTCATGAACGTGTGCCGGGCCACGGCGAACGCGGCGGCGAAAAAGCCGACGACCAGCGCCGCGAGTGCCAGCAGCGGCACCGAGTCGGCGAAGAGCATGACGGCCGCCCCGCCGATCGAGCCGATCGCCGCCGCCGTCATCGTGAGCCGCTCGCCGATCCGGTCCACGAGCCAGCCGGCCGGGATGTTGCCGCACAGCTGGCCCACCACGAGCGCGGCGGGGACGAGGGCGGCCAGCGCGAGGGAGGCGCCGGCCTCGGCGGCGATGACGGGCAGCAGCGGCACGATCGCGCCCTGGCCGACCGAGTAGAGGGCGGTGGGGCCGTAGATCATCGGCGCGAACCGCAGCAGGGTGCGCCGGACGCTCTCGCCGTCATCGAAGGCGGAGGAGGTCACCCGCTCCACGTTACTCCGGCTCCGGCGCGCGCCCGCACGCGCGCCGCCGGGCTCACAGCGGCGGCGCGATAGGCTGGTGAGGACATGATTGAGCTCGATCTCTCCGCCGACATCCAGGCGCTGCGCACCACGTTCGCGAACATCCGAGAGGTGGTCGACGTCGACGCGCTGCGCGCGGACGTGGATCGCCTCGAGCAGGAGGCCGCCGATCCGGAGCTCTGGAACGACCAGGCCAACGCGCAGAAGGTGACGAGCGCCCTCAGCCACGCCAAGGCGCAGCTGTCGAAGGTCTCGAAGTTCGAGAGCCGCCTCGACGACCTCGAGGTGATGGTCGAGCTCGCCAACGAGATGGAGGACGACGACGCCGCCCAGGAGGCGCGCACCGAGCTGGCCGCGCTCGAGAAGGCCATCGGCGACCTCGAGGTGCAGACCCTGCTCGACGGCGAGTACGACGACCGCGCGGCTGTCGTGACCATCCGCTCCGGCGCCGGCGGCGACGACGCCACCGACTTCGCCGAGATGCTCATGCGCATGTACCTGCGCTGGGCCGAGCGCCGCGGCTACCCCGTGAAGGTCATGGACACCTCCTACGCGGAGGGCGCGGGCATCAAGTCGACCACCTTCGAGGTCGACGCCCCCTACGCCTACGGCACGCTCTCGGTCGAGGCCGGCACCCACCGTCTCGCCCGTATCAGCCCGTTCGGATCCGCCGACAAGCGCCAGACGTCGTTCGCCGCCGTCGAGGTCATCCCCGTCATGGAGGAGGCCAAGGAGGTCGACATCCCCGAGGGCGACATCCGCGTCGACGTGTTCCGCTCGTCCGGACCCGGCGGCCAGTCGGTCAACACGACCGACTCCGCCGTGCGCATCACGCACCTTCCCACCGGGATCGTCGTGTCGATGCAGAACGAGAAGTCGCAGATCCAGAACCGCGCCGCCGCCATGCGCGTGCTGCAGACCCGCCTGCTGCTGCTGCAGAAGGAGGAGGAGGCCGCGAAGAAGAAGGAGCTGGCCGGCACGATCACGGCGAGCTGGGGCGACCAGATGCGCTCGTACTTCCTCTACGGCCAGCAGCTCGTGAAGGACCTGCGCACCGGCTACGAGGTGGGCAACCCCGCCAGCGTCTTCGATGGCGACCTCGACGGCCTCATCAACGCCGGCATCCGCTGGCGCAAGCGCAAGGTCGAGGATTGAGCTCTCTTTTTTGAGACTGCGCTGCTCGGGCACTTTTTTGAATCTGCGCCGCTCGGGCACCCGCTTCGCGGGTACCCTCACGTGCTCGCGCTCTCGCGTCCCGCGAGAGCGAGGCGGCGCTTCGCGCCGCGGGGCGGCCGCATTGGCGGCCGCACGCTCGCTTCGCTCGCACAGTGATCGGTTGCTGTGGAGGGGTACCCCAGCGGTTGCTGAACGGAGCGCCGGAGGCGCGGAGATGAAGCGACCAGCGCAAGCGTCATGGAGTTGCTGTGGTCGCTTCATCTTCGTTCGCTGGCGCTCACTTCGTTCAGCAACCGGGGGGTTTCCGCGGAGCGGTCGCGGCGCGCACAGCGGGGACGGAGGGGTTCCGCTGCCCAGTAGGGGGTGAGCGAAGCGAACCGGGCCCCCGCTGGGCGGCGGAACCCCGCAGTCCCCGCGGAACCGCCACCGCTCACGCGAACGCAGAACCGCACCCGCACCGCACACGTGTACGCGAAAACGGAAACCGACGCACAGGCACACGCGAAAGGGGCCCGGTCCGAAGACCGGGCCCCTCTCGCGTGGCGCTCAGTGCTTGTCGTCGCCCGACTCGAGCTCCGGGTGGCCGTGCCGGAACTCCGGCGTCTCCTCCGGGCTCGGGCCGTACTCGGCCAGCGCGTGGTGCTGGTGCTCGATCGCGTGGTCGAGCTCCGTCTGGGTCACGGGAGCCAGGCGGTCCTCGAAGAACCAGCGCGACAGCGATGCGCGCAGCTTCTCGCTCGCCGGGATCTTGCCCTGGTCGTTCGGGCGGACCACGAGCGGCTCGTAGGTCTCGTCCGGGATCAGGCGCCAGCGCTCGTACTCGTCGAGCGGCTTGTGCACCTCGCGGTACTCGCCGCCCGGCAGGCGCACGATGCGGCCGGACTCGTAGCCGTGCAGCAAGATCTCGCGGTCCTTCTTCTGCAGCGCCAGGCAGACGCGCTTGGTGACGAAGTAGACCACGAACGGACCGAGGATCAGCAGGGCCTGGAGGAAGTGGATGACGCCCTCCATCGTGAGGCTGAAGTGCGTCGCGATGATGTCCGACGAGGCGGCGGCCCACAGCGTTGCGTAGAACACGACACCGGCGGCGCCGATCGCGGTGCGCGTCGCGGCGTTGCGCGGGCGCTGGGCGAGGTGGTGCTCGCGCTTGTCGCCCGTGATCCACGCCTCGATGAACGGGTAGAACATCACCAGCACGATGAAGATGCCGAGCACGGCCACCGGCACGAGGATGCCGAGCGACAGCGTGTAGTTGCCGAGCTGGATGTCCCAGTTCGACGGGGCCAGACGCAGGGCGCCGTCGGCGAAGCCGATGTACCAGTCGGGCTGGGTACCCGCGGAGACGGGGGAGGGGTCGTACGGGCCGTAGTTCCAGATCGGGTTGATCTGCACGAGCGAGGCGATCAGCACGATCGCGCCGAACACGATGAAGAAGAACCCGCCCATCTTCGCCATGTACACCGGCATCATCGGGTAGCCCACGACGTTGTCGTTCGAGCGGCCGGGGCCGGCGAACTGCGTGTGCTTGTTGACGATCATGAGCACCAGGTGCAGGCCGACGAGGGCGATCACCAGGAGCGGCAGGATCAGGATGTGCAGGGTGTAGAGACGGCCGACGATGTCGGTGCCGGGGAACTCGCCGCCGAACAGCAGGAACGAGGTCCACGTGCCGATCAGGGGGATGCCCTTGATCATGCCGTCGATGATGCGCAGGCCATTGCCCGAGAGCAGGTCGTCGGGGAGCGAGTAGCCCGTGAAGCCCTCGGCCATCGCGAGGATGAACAGCACGAAGCCGATCACCCAGTTGAGCTCGCGCGGCTTGCGGAACGCGCCGGTGAAGAAGACGCGCAGCATGTGCACGCCGATGCCGGCCACGAAGACCAGGGCGGCCCAGTGGTGGATCTGGCGGACGAGCAGACCACCGCGCAGGTCGAAGGAGATGTGCAGCGTCGACTCGAGGGCGGCCGACATCGCGATGCCGCGCATCGGCTCGTAGGCGCCGTAGTAGTGCGTCTCGACCATCGATGCCTGGAAGAAGAACGTCAGGAACGTGCCGGAGAGCAGCACGACGACGAACGACCAGAGCGCGATCTCGCCGAGCATGAACGACCAGTGGTCGGGGAACACCTTGCGGCCGAGCTCCTTGACGAAGCCGGACAGGCTCGTGCGCTCGTCGATGTAGTTGGCGGCGGCGCCGACGAACTTGCCGCCGAGCGGCTTGTCGTCCTTCTTCTCTTCCTGAAGCGTGGTGGTGCTCATCAGTGGCGCTCCCAGAAGCTCGGGCCGACGGGCTCGGTGAAATCGCTGCGCGCGACGAGGTAGCCCTCGTCATCGACCGTGATCGGCAGCTGCGGCAGGGGACGGGCGGCGGGGCCGAAGATGACCTTCGCCTCCTCGGTGACGTCGAACTGCGACTGGTGGCAGGGGCACAGCAGGTGGTGCGTCTGCTGCTCGTACAGGGCGACTGGGCAGCCGACGTGCGTGCAGACCTTCGAGTACGCGACGATGCCGTCGTACGACCAGTCCTTGCGCTCCTCGCGCTCCTTCAGCTGCTCGGGAAGCAGGCGCATGAGGAGCACGATCGCCTTGGCCTTCTCCTCGAGATAGCCCTCGTCGTGGCCGAGGCCCGCGAGGTCCTCGGGGATGACGTGGAAGGCCGAGCCGAGGGTGACCTCCGACGCCTTGATGGGCGTGCCCTCGGGATCGCGGGCCAGGCGCATGCCCTCTTCCCACATGGTGTGCTTGAGCAGGTGCACGGGGTCCTGGTCCATCGGCGCGAGGCCGCGGAACAGGGTGAGGCCGGGCAGGATCGAGGCGCCGAGCGCGACGAACAGCGAGTTGCGGATCATCTTGCGGCGGCCGAAGCCCGAGTCGTCGTTCGCGTCCGAGAACGCCTGGACGGCGGCGGCGCGCGTCGGCTCCGAGCCGCGCGTGCTGTGACGCTCCTCGACGTACTCCTTGTCGCTCATGAGCGCCTTGGACCAGTGGATCGCGCCGATGCCGATCGACAGCAGGGCGGCGGCGATGCCGAGGCCGATGAACATGTTGTTGTAGCGGATCGAGAGGAAGGATCCGTCCTCGATCGGGAACAGCATGTAGGCGGCGACGGCCCAGAGGCTCGCGGCGGCCGAGATGTAGAACAGCGTGTAGACCGTGCGGACCGCGGCCTTCTCGGCCTTCGGGTCCTTGTCGGTCATCCGCTCACGGTGCGGCGGCAGACCCGGGTTCCGCACGGGGTCTGAGACAGGGACGGCGAGGCCGGGGGAGGCCTGGTACGCCTCCACCGCCTGCGTTTCGCCCTCGTGTGCCATGGTGCTCCTCGTCACTTCACGTTCGTTCGTCATGCGTCAGTTCGACTTCGCGGTGATCCACACCGTGATCGCCACGAGGGCGCCGATACCGAAGATCCAGATGAACAGGCCCTCGGAAACCGGTCCCAGCGAGCCGAGCGTGAAGCCGCCCGGAGCCTCCATCTGCTGCTGATAGAGCAGCGCCGAGATGATGTCGCGCTTGTCTTCCTGCGTGAGGTTCATGTCGTTGAAGACGGGCATGTTCTGCGGCCCCGTCACCATGGCGGCGTAGATGTGCAGGCCGCTGGTGTCCAGGATGTCCGGGGCGTACTTGCCCTCCGTGAGGGCACCGCCCGCGGCGGCCACGTTGTGGCACATGGCGCAGTTGATGCGGAACAGCTCGGCGCCGCGCGCCACGTCGCCCTCGCCGTCCAGCACGTGGTCGGACGGGTAGCTCGGGCCGGGGGCCACCGAGTGCACGTAGGCCGCCATGGCCTGGATCTGCTCCTCGGTGAACTGCACGGGCTTCCGCGGGGCCTGCGGGCCCTGCGCCTGCAGCGGCATGCGGCCGGTCGACACCTGGAACTCCACGGCCAGCTCGCCGACGCCGACGAGCGAGGGGCCGTTGTCGGTGCCCTGCAGGTCGAGGCCGTGGCAGGTGGCGCAGTTGGCCTGGAACAGCTTCTCGCCATCCTCGACCGTCATCGCGCTCTCGACCTTCGAGGTCTCGGCGGTCGACGCGACCGCTGCCGACGCCGCGGCATAGCCGCCGCCCGTGATGAGCAGGCCGATCCCGATGAGCGCTGCGGTGGCCAGGGGGCTGCGGCGGCCGGTCGAGCGACGCTTCTTCTCTCGTGCCATGTGGTGATTCAGCTCCGCTCTCACTTGAGGAAGTAGATGACGATGAACAGCGCGATCCAGACGACGTCGACGAAGTGCCAGTAGTACGACACGACGATCGCGGTCGTCTCCTCCTTGCGCCGGAACTTCTTGACGGCGTAGACGCGTCCGATGGTGAGCAGGAACGCGACGAGGCCGCCCGTGACGTGGAGGGCGTGGAAGCCGGTGGTGATGTAGAAGGCCGACGCGTAGGAGTCGGCGCTGATCGGCATTCCCTCGGCGATGAGCTGCGCGTACTCCCACACCTGACCCGACACGAAGACCGCGCCGAGGATGAAGGTGAGCCAGAACCACTCGACCATGCCCCACGACTTCCAGCCGGTGCCCTTGACGCGGTACGGCTGCCCGCGCTCGGCGGCGAACACGCCCATCTGGCACGTCACACTGGAGAGCACCAGGATGATCGTGTTGACCAGGGCGAACGGCACGTTGAGCAGCTCGGTGCGATCCGCCCACAGCTCCGGGCTGGTGCTGCGAAGCGTGAAGTAGATCGCGAAGAGGCCGGCGAAGAACATGACTTCGCTGCCGAGCCAGACAATCGTGCCGACCGCGACCGGGTCAGGTCGCTTCACTTTCGGTGCCGGGGCATACATCGCAGGGGTCGTCACCCGTCCATTATTGCCGATGCGCGGGCATGGTCCAGGCAGCTTCGACATCGCGTCGAAGTTAGGGTGCCCTAAGAGAAGCCTGCGAACCAGGCGGGAAACCGCCGACGATCGGCCGTGGATAGGATCGGGAGCATGGCGGAACCCACCTGGCCCGACGTGTTCACCGCGCTCCTGTCCGGCGCCGATCTCAGCGTGTCGGAGGCCACGTGGGCCATGACGCGCGTCATGCGCGGCGAGGCCACGCCCGCGCAGCTCGGCGGCTTCCTCACGGCGCTGCGCGCGAAGGGCGAGTCGGTCGAGGAGATCATCGGCTTCCGCGACGCGATCCTCGACGCGGCCGTTCCGCTGCCCGTCGACCCGAACGTGCTCGACATCGTCGGCACGGGCGGCGATCGGATCGGCACGGTCAACGTCTCGACGACCGCCTCGATCGTCATCGCCGCCACGGGCGTGCCCGTCGTCAAGCACGGCAACCGCGCGGTCAGCTCGAAGACGGGTTCGTCCGACGTGCTCGGCCAGCTCGGCATCGACCTGACGCTGTCGCCCGAGGCCGTGGCCGGCGTGCTCGAGCGCGCGGGCATCACGTTCGCGTGGGCGGCCGCGTTCCATCCCGGCTTCAAGCACGCCGCCCCCGTGCGCGGCGAGCTCGGCGTGCCCACGGTGTTCAACTTCCTCGGGCCGCTCGTGAACCCGGCGCGCGCCGAGGCGAACGCGGTCGGCGTCGCCAACCCCGACGTCGTGCCCCTCATCGCGGGCGTGTTCCGCACGCGCGGTGCGACCGCGCTCGTCTTCCGCGGCGAGGACGGCCTCGACGAGCTGACGACCACCGGCTACAGCCGCATCTGGCAGATCTCCAACGGCGACCAGCACGAGTTCGACATCCACCCGCGCGACCTCGGCATGCCCACCGCCACCCTCGACGACATCCGCGGCGGCGATCCGGTGCACAACGCCGCCGTGCTGCGCCGCACGCTCGCCGGCGAGCAGGGGGCGGTGCGCGACATCGTGCTGCTCAACGCCGCCGCCGGCATCGTCGCGTACCGCCTGTCGCAGGACCCCGCGCAGGCGCAGCGCAACCTCATCCAGCGGCTGATCGAGGCCAGGGACGAGGCGGCCGCCGCGATCGACGACGGGCGCGCCGAGGCCAAGCTCGAGGCCTGGGTGCGGGCCACGCGCGAGGTCGCCGCGTTCTGACGCGCGTCGTGGCGCCGCGTCCTGTCCCCCGGGCCGCCGCCCGGGGCCTCCGGCGACGCGGACCTAGACTGGCCGGGTGATGTCCTCGCCCGCCTCCCTGCCGAGGCGGGCCTTCCCGTGGCTCGTCGTCGCGGGCGTGCTCGTGGCCGCCCTGAGCCTGCGGGCGCCCGTGCTGGCCGTCTCTCCCGTGCTGCGCGACATCGAGCGGCAGCTGGGCCTGGACGCCGCCGGCGCGTCGCTCATCATGAGCCGGCGCGTCGCTCATCATGACGAGCGCCGTGCTGATGTTCGCCGTCGTCACGCCCGCCGCGGCCCTCGTCATCCGCCGCGCGGGGCCGGAGCTGGCGCTGCTCGTCTGCCTCGCCGGCGTCATCGCCGGCACGCTCGTGCGCTCCGTGCCGTCGTACGGCTGGATGATCGCCGGCATGATCGTCGCCGGGGCGGCGATCACGATCGGCAACGTCGTCATCCCCGTCATCATCCGCCGCGACGTGCCCGAGCGCCACGTCGCGACCGTCACCGCGGCGTACACCGCCATGCTCAACGTCGGCTCGCTCTTCGCCACGCTCGGCACCGCCCCGCTCGCGCAGGCGACCGGCTGGCCCCTCGCGCTGCTGTCGTGGAGCCTGCTCTCGGTGGTCGGCATCGTGCTGTGGGCGGTGCACCTGCGGCGCGACCGCGTGCCGGGCGCCACGTGGGCCGAGCGCTACTCGGGCGCGACGGGGGCCGCGGGCGGCGCGGCGGAGGCGCTGGCCATGACCGGACCCGTGCCCGTTCTCACCGGAAGGGGCCGCGCGGTGCGGCACCCCGTGGTGTGGCTGCTGACCGGCACGTTCGCGTGCCAGTCCGCCGCGTACTACGTGCTCTCGACCTGGCTGCCCGCCATGGCCGCCGACCTCACCGGCGCCGATCCGACGGCGGCGGGCGCGCTCGCGTCGATCTTCCAGGGCGGCGCGATCGTCGGCGCGTTCGTCGTGCCCGTGCTCGCGCGGTACCTGCCGCTCATGGTGCCCGCCGCGGTCGTGAGCGCGTGCTGGATCATCGTGTCCGCGGGCATGCTCGCCGCGCCGCAGCTGCTGGCGCTGTGGGCGGCGGTCGGATCGATCGCCCATGCGGGCGGCTTCGTCGTGATCTTCACGGTGCTCATGCGCGTGGTGCGCACCGACGCCGAGGCGGCGACGGGATCGGCGCTCGTGCAGGGGCTGGCCTACGTGTTCGGCACCGTCGGCGCCCCGATCGCCGGCGCGCTCCACGACGCCACGGGCGGCTGGAGCGCCTCGCTGGGCTTCAGCCTGGCCCTGGGCGTCGGATTCGCCGTGCTGCTGACGTGCGCCGTCGTCGGGGCGCAGCGGCGCTGAGGCGAGCCCGCAGGTGCCCGCTCAGCCCGCGACCGCGGTGATCGCCGCGATGGCGCGATCCATCGAGGTCGACACGCCCCAGCGGGCGGCGAACGCCCGCGCCGCCTCGGCGTCGAAGCCGCCGAGCGCGTCGTCGAAGGGCTCCAGCTCGAGGTCGCGCGCCACGGCCACCACGCGCGGGGCGACGTCGAGATAGTCCGCCGCGGCGGCGAGCTTGGCGCGCACGCCCGCCGACATCCCCTCGCCGGCCTCGGCCGCCGCCCGGATGCCCGCGAGGTCGCCGTGCGCCGCCAGCAGGGTCGCGGCGGTCTTCTCGCCCACGCCCTTCACGCCCGGCAGGCCGTCGGACGGGTCGCCGCGCAGCGTGGCGTAGTCGGCGTACTGCGCCGCGTGCACGCCGTACTTGGCGCGCACGACGTCGTCGGTCACGACCTCGAGGCTGCTCATGCCCCGCGCCGTGTAGATCACGCGCACGTCGCGCTCGTCGTCCACGAGCTGGAACAGGTCGCGGTCGCCCGTGACGACGTCGACGCGGCCGGGCTCGCGCGTGGCGAGGGTGCCGATCACGTCGTCGGCCTCGTGCCGCGCCGCTCCGACCACCGCGACGCCGAGCGCCGCGAGCGCCTCGCGGATGATCGGCACCTGCGCCTCGAGCGGATCGGGCACCTCCTCGACGTCCGGGGCCCCGACGACCTCCTGCACGACGCGGTGCGTCTTGTACGTGGGGATCAGGTCCACGCGCCACTGCGGGCGCCAGTCGTCGTCCCAGCACGCCACGAGCCGGGTGGGCTCGTACGTCGACACGAGCTTGGCGACCATGTCGAGCAGCCCGCGCACGGCGTTCACGACCGTGCCGTCGGGGGAGCGGAACGTGTCGGGCACGCCGTAGTAGGCGCGGAAGTACAGCGAGGCCGTGTCGAGGAGCATGAGCCGGGTCATGCCGTCATCCTTCCATCCGGTCCTCGCCGCGCGGCTCGGTGAGCTCGCCGTGCACGCGGCGCAGGTCCTCGAGGAGCGAGCCGATGAGGATCCAGTGCGGCCCGGTGGGCGGATCGGCCGTGAGCGGCGAGGTGAGCGCGGGCAGCGTCGTCGTCTCGGGCGCGCCGGGCGCGGAGCGACGCAGGCGCAGACGCACGTCGTGGGCCGCCGCGCGCAGCTGCGCCGCGATGCCGGGTACGGCCGGCTCGCGCGCGATCTCGTCGTCGTGGTGGTCGTAGAACGCCCGCGTCATGCCGACGGTCTGCCGGATCACCGACGTGAAGGTGCCCAGCAGCGCGCGCTGGGCCGCGATGGCCTCGCGGTGCCGCCGGGCGCGGGGGTTGAGGGTGAGCGACTCGTCGGCCGCGTCGAGCGCCGCCTCCGCCGCATCGCGCATGGGGCGCAGCAGCCGCGCCTGCACCATGAGCGACTCGAGCTCGGCGGCCGTGTTCGTCGTGCCGAGCGCGTCGGCCAGCCGCTCGAGCGAGCGCGCCAGCTCCTCGCCGAGCCGATCGATGGCCTCGCGCGCCGGCGCGACCGCGACGGGCGGCACGAGCGCGAGGTTCACGACGAAGCCGATGACCGCGCCCAGCACCGTCTCGATGACCCGGTCGAACGCGTACGAGGGCGTGGCCGTGCCGAGCGCGATCACGAGCAGCGCGCTGATGCCCGCCTGATTCGACGTGCCCGCCGTCATCCGCAGCGCCCAGGCCAGCAGGATCGCCGCGCCGACGGCGACCGGCAGCGCCCATGCCGGATCGGGGAGCGCGAGCCCCACGAGCGAGGCGACGACGACGCCCGCGATCACGCCCGCGCTGCGCTCGATCCCCTTCAGGTACGACTGGTTCAGGCTCGGCTGCACCACGAGCAGTGCCGCGATCGCGGCGAACACCGGGGGCGGGCCGTCCTGGATCAGCCAGCTCGCCAGCAGCCAGGCCGCGATCGTGGCGAGGAACGCCTTGGCCGCCTGCAGCGCCGGCGTGCGCCGCGACGCGCGCACCGCCCCGAGCACCTTCATGCCGTTCACGCTACGCCCGCGGGCGCGGCGCGACGGTGATCGCTACGCTGTGGCGTATGGCTCGACCTGATGACGACGCGCTCTCGTGGGCGGGCGACGAGGACGATCCGACCCTCGATCCCGGGGCGCCGGAGGGCGCCGCGGTGCCGACGGCGGGTCGCGCGGGTGCCGCGCCGGAGCCGGCCGCCGCGCCGCCCGCGCCCGAGCCGGCCGTCGAGCCGGAGCCGGAACAGCGCCCGGCGGACGAGACCGCCACGGACGAGCCCGAGCCCGAGCCCGAGTCCGAGCCCGCGCCCCAGCGCCTCGGCGACGCCGCGCTCGTCACCCTCGGCGTGCTCGGCGGCGTCTACCTGCTGTGGACCATCGGCTGGCTGCTGGGCGCGATGCGCCTGCGCGCGTGGATCCAGGTGCAGACCGGTGCCGTGGCCGACGCGATGTTCCACGGCAGCATGGTGCTCGGCATCCTCGCCCCGGCGATCTGGTTCGGAGGCGCCTGGTTCCTCACGCGCGGCCGCCCGGCGTGGCTGCGCATCGCGGCGCTGCTCGTGGGCGTGGTCGTTCTCGTGCCGTGGCCGTTCGTGATGGTGGGGGTGATCGGGCAGTGACCGAGTCGACGAGCGCCGTGAGGCGGCCCACCTGGATCGTCGCCACGATCGCCGGCGCGTTCGCGCTGCTGTACGCCTACGCCGTGTGGAGCGCGATCTCGCAGCTCGTGCAGAGCGTGCAGACGACCTCGTCCGCCGGGCTGTCGCTCAACCCGCTGGGGTGGATCGTGTGGCTGCTTGCGATCGCGCTGCCGATCGCGCTCTTCGCGCTCGCCGTGTCGATCGGACGCACGCGCGGACTGCGCACTCTGGCGATCCTGCTCCTCGTCGGGCTGAGCATCGTGGCGGTGTTCTGGCTCGACGTCGTGGCATATACGACGGTCAACACGAGCAGCCTGATCGGCTGAGCCGCCGGGCCCGCCCGCGCCGGGCCGGAGCGGCCTCGCGCGGCGGATAAGGTGGAGGCGACCGCGCCCCGACGGCGTGCGGCGCGTCGCCCCCGCACCGCGCGCCCGCACAAGCACCGAAGGATCCATCCGTGTCGAAGCCCGTCGTCCTCCTCGCCGAACAGCTCTCGCCCGCCACGATCGAGGCCCTCGGGCCCGACTTCGAGGTGCGCACCGTGGACGGCACCGACCGCCCCGCGCTCTTCGAGGCGCTGGCCGAGGCCAACGCCGTGCTCGTGCGCTCGGCCACGAAGATGGACGCCGAGGCGATCGCCCAGGCGCCCAAGCTCAAGGTGATCGCCCGCGCGGGCGTGGGACTCGACAACGTCGACATCAAGGCGGCCACGACCGCCGGCGTCATGGTCGTGAACGCGCCGACGTCGAACATCATCTCGGCCGCCGAGCTCACGTGCGGCCACATCCTCAGCCTCGCCCGCCACATCCCGGCCGCGCGCGCGTCGATCGCCGCGGGGGAGTGGAAGCGCAGCAGCTTCACCGGCACCGAGCTGTTCGAGAAGACGCTCGGCGTCGTCGGCCTCGGCCGGATCGGCGCGCTCGTCGCCGCGCGCATGCAGGCGTTCGGGATGCGCGTGGTCGCCTACGACCCCTACGTCACGAGCGCGCGCGCCCAGCAGCTGGGCGTCGAGCTGCTGAGCCTCGACGAGCTCGTCGCGCAGGCCGACTTCCTCACGATCCACATGCCGAAGACCCCCGAGACGACGGGCATGATCGGCGCCGCGCAGCTCAAGGCCATGAAGAAGACCGCGTACGTCGTGAACGTCGCCCGCGGCGGCCTGATCGACGAGGACGCGCTGCACGAGGCGCTCACGAACGGCGAGATCGCCGGCGCCGGCCTCGACGTCTTCACGAGCGAGCCGCCCGCCGACACGCGCCTCACGGGGCTGCCGAACGTCGTGGCCACGCCGCACCTCGGCGCCTCCACCGACGAGGCGCAGGAGAAGGCGGGCGTGTCCGTCGCCCGCTCCGTCAAGCTCGCCCTCGAGGGCGACCTCGTGCCCGACGCCGTGAACGTCGCCGGCGGCGTGATCGACCCGTTCGTGCGCCCCGGCATCGCGCTCGTCGAGAAGCTGGGCCAGGTCTTCAGCGGCCTCGCGCACGGCGCGCTGCAGCACCTCGAGATCGAGGTGCGCGGCGAGCTGGCCGACTACGACGTCAGCGTGTACCGCCTCGCGGCGCTCAAGGGCATCCTCGCGAACGTCGTGAGCGAGACCGTCTCGTACGTCAACGCCCCCGTCTTCGCCGAGCAGCGCGGCATCGAGACGCGCATGATCGTCGAGAAGGAGAGCCCGGAGTACCGCAACATCACGATCCTGCGCGGCACGCTCTCGGACGGCACGACGCTGAGCGTGGCCGGCACGCTGGCCGGCACGCGGATGGTGCAGAAGATCGTCGGCATCAACGGCTACGAGATCGAGGTGCCGATCGCCGCCCACCACGTCGTGATGCGCTACGACGACCGCCCCGGCATCGTCGCGATCTACGGCAAGGTGTTCGGCGACGCCGGCATCAACATCGAGGGCATGCAGGTGGCGCAGGCCATCGACGGCCAGGCCCTGTCGATCGTCACCGTCAACGCCCGCGTGCCCGACGACCTCCTCGCCGAGATCGGCGAGGCGATCGGGGCGACGATCGTCCGCCAGATCGAGATCGTCGAGGACTGATCGTGTCGCGCACCATCAGGCTCGCGGTGATCCCGGGCGACGGGATCGGGCCGGAGGTCACGGCCGAGGCCGTGAAGGTGCTCGAGGCGGCCACCGCCGGCACCGACACGACGTTCGCGCGCACGGAGTTCTCGCTGGGCGCGGACCGCTACCTCGCCACCGGCGACGTGCTCACGGACGAGGACCTCTCGGCCATCGCCGCGCACGACGCGATCCTGCTCGGTGCCGTGGGCGGCGTGCCGAACGATCCGCGCCTGAAGGACGCGAGCATCGAGCGCGGCCTGCTGCTGAAGCTGCGCTTCGCGCTCGACCACTACGTGAACCTGCGGCCGTCGCGCCTGTACCCGACGGTGCCCGGCCCGCTGGCCGATCCGGGCGAGGTGGACTTCGTCATCGTCCGCGAGGGCACCGAGGGCGCGTACGTCGGCAACGGCGGCGTGCTGCGACCCGGAACGCCGCACGAGATCGCGAACGAGCTCGGCGTCAACACGGCCTTCGGCGTCGAGCGCGTCGTCCGCTACGCCTTCGCGCTGGCCGAGCGGCGCGCCAAGCGCCTCACGCTCGTGCACAAGACGAACGTGCTCGTCAACGCCGGGCGGCTGTGGAACCGCGTCGTCACCGAGGTCGGTGCGGAGCACCCGGACGTCGAGGTCGACTACATGCACATCGACGCGGCGACCATCCACCTGGTGGATCGACCGAGTAGATTCGACGTGATCGTCACCGACAACCTCTTCGGCGACATCCTCACGGACCTGGCCGGCGCCATCACCGGCGGCATCGGCCTGGCAGCCTCGGGCAACATCAACCCCGAAGGCGCCTTCCCCTCGATGTTCGAGCCCGTGCACGGATCGGCGCCCGACATCGCCGGCACCGGCACGGCCGACCCCACGGCCGCGATCGGATCGGTCGCGCTGCTGCTCGATCACCTCGGCCTGCGCGCCGAGGCCGAGCGCGTCACCCTCGCGATCGAGGCCGACATCGCCGCCCGCACGGGGGAGCCGCGCAGCACCACGCAGATCGGCGACGCGATCGCCGCGCGGCTGCAGGCGTAATCTTCCACTGACGCCGGATCCCGCGGATCCACGGTCGCCGGGTTCCGATCCGCGACACCCGATCCGGATCCGGCGCCCACCGGCACACACGCAGACAGGACCGACATGACCACCGCAGCCACCACCACGGAACCGCTTCCGTTCGCGGTCACGAAGAACCTCGCCGCGAAGAGCCCCGCCGAGCGCGAGGCGCTGCTCGTCGATCCGGGCTTCGGCACCGTCTTCACCGACCACATGGTCGACATCTGCTGGTCGGAGAAGGGCGGCTGGCACCGCCCGCGCGTGCAGCCCTACGGCCCCATCCCGCTCGATCCGGCCGCCGCGGTGCTGCACTACGCGCAGGAGATCTTCGAGGGACTGAAGGCGTACCGGCACGCCGACGGCGGGATCTACACCTTCCGTCCCGAGCAGAACGCGCGGCGGTTCAACCGCAGCGCCCGGCGCCTGTCGATGCCCGAGCTGCCCGAGGAGCACTTCCTGCAGGCGCTGCGGGAGCTCATCGCGGTCGACGGCGCCTGGGTGCCGAGCGGGCCGGACCAGACGCTGTACCTGCGCCCCTTCATGTTCGCCAAGGAGGCCTTCCTCGGCGTGCGCCCGGCGAAGAAGTACGCGTTCTACGTGATCGGCAGCCCCGCCGGATCGTACTTCTCGGGCGGCGTGACGCCCGTGCGCATCTGGCTCAGCGAGAACTTCGCCCGCGCGGCGCGCGGCGGCACCGGGGCGGCCAAGACCGGCGGCAACTACGCCGCGAGCCTGCTGCCGCAGGCGGAGGCGTACCAGCAGGGCTGCGACCAGGTGGTGTTCCTCGACGCGGACGGCAACATCGAGGAGCTCGGTGGCATGAACGTCGTGTTCGTGAAGAAGGACGGCACCCTCGTGACGCCGGAGTCCGAGAGCATCCTCGACGGCGTCACCCGCAACTCGATCCTGCAGCTCGCGGCCGACCGCGGCCACGCCGTCGAGCGCCGCGCGGTCTCGCTCGCCGAGTGGCGCGAGGGCGTCGCCTCGGGCGAGATCGTCGAGGTGTTCGCGTGCGGCACCGCGGCGGTCGTCACCCCGATCGGCGCGCTCAAGGGCGCGGGCTTCGAGGACGCGCAGCCGATCGGATCGCTGGGCCTGTCGCTGCGCGAGGAGCTCACGGACATCCAGTACGGGCGCCGCGAGGACACCCGCGGCTGGCTGTACAAGCTCGACTGAGCGCGGGTCTGGCTAGGCTGGCCGGGTGAAGATCGCGCGATTCAGCCACAACGACGCCATCCGCTACGGGATCCTCGACGAGGGCGAACTGGTCGTGCTCGCGGGCGACCCGATGTTCGCCGGGTTCGAGACGACGGGCGAGCGCGTGCCGCTCGGCGACGTCGCGCTGCTGGCGCCCGTCATCCCGCGCTCGAAGATCGTGTGCGTGGGGCGCAACTACCGCGCGCACGCCGCCGAGCTCGGCAACGACGTGCCGACCACGCCGCTCATCTTCCTCAAGCCGAACACGAGCGTCGTCGGCCCCGGCGACGCCATCGTGCGCCCGCCGCAGTCGAGCGACACGCAGTGGGAGGGCGAGCTGGCCGTGGTGATCGGGCGCATCGCCAAGAACGTGCCGGCCGCGAACGCGATGGACTACGTCTTCGGCTACACCGTGGCCAACGACGTCACGGCGCGCGACCTGCAGAACTCCGACGGGCAGTGGGCGCGCGCGAAGGGCTTCGACACGTTCTGCCCGCTCGGGCCGGCCATCGAGACCGACGTCGACCTGGCCTCGGGCGAGGTCATCACGCGCGTGAACGGCGAGGAGCGGCAGCGGGGCGCGTTCGCGGACATGGTCTTCGACATCCCGTTCCTCATCGAGTACATCTCGGCGGCGTTCACGCTGCTGCCCGGCGACGTCATCCTCACCGGCACGCCGGAGGGCGTCGGCCCGTTCCAGGCCGGCGACACGATCGAGGTCGAGGTGCCGGGCATCGGCATCCTCCGCAACGTCGCGCGCGACGCGGGCTGATGCCGAGCGACGCCGACCTGGCGCGCATCCAGCGGCGGACCGTCGCGACGCTCGCCGGCGGGCAGATCCTCGGCGGGCTCGCGTTCGGATCGACGGTGTCGCTCGGCGCGCTCCTGGCGGCAGACATCTCGGGCTCCGAGGGCTTCTCGGGCCTCGCCGTCGCCTCGAGCACGCTCGGCTCCGCGCTGCTCGCGATTCCGCTCGCGCGGTCCGCCGCGTCGCGCGGCCGCCGCATCGCCCTCACCACGGGCATGGTGCTCGCGCTCGTCGGCGTGCTCGTCGTGATCGTGGCGACGGGCCTGCGCTGGTTCCCGCTCCTGCTCCTCGGCTTCGCGCTGACGGGCGCGGGGCAGACGGTGAACCTGCAGTCGCGCTTCGCCGCGACCGACCTCGCCGCCGACGCCACGCGCGGTCGCGACCTGTCGCTCGTCGTATGGGCCACGACGGTCGGGTCCGTGGCGGGGCCGAACCTGCTGGGCGCGGGGGAGTGGATCGGGCAGCGGATCGGCATGCCGGAGCTCACCGGCCCCTTCCTCTTCTCCGTGGTGGCGCAGGCGCTCGTCGTCGCGTTGTACCTCGTGGCGCTGCGGCCCGATCCGCTGCTGCTGGCCCGCGAGCGCGACGCCGCGCGCCCCGCGACCCTCGCGGAGCACCCCGACCGCCCGCGCGTCGCCCGCTACGCGATCTTCGCGGTCGCGGGCTCGCACGGCGTCATGGCGGCCGTGATGTCGATGACCCCCGTTCACCTGGAGCATCACGGCGCCTCGCTGCAGATCGTCGGCCTCACGATCAGCCTGCACGTGGCGGGCATGTACGCGCTCTCGCCGGTCTTCGGCATCCTCGCGGATCGCCTGGGTCGCGTGCCGACGATCCTCGGCGGTCAGGCGATCCTCGTCGCGTCGCTGCTGCTGGCCTCGTTCGGGCAGGACGACCAGGCGCTCGTGACGGTCGCCCTCGTGCTGCTGGGGCTGGGCTGGAGCGCGTCGACGGTCGCGGGCTCGGCGCTGCTCGCCGAGGCGACGGCGCCGCCGCTGCGCACCCGCCGGCAGGGTCGATCCGACCTGGCCATGAGCCTGGTCGGATCGGTCGGCGCGATCGCCGCCGGCGGCATCCTGGCGCTCATCGGCTACGGCGGGCTCGCGCTCGTCGCCCTCGTCGTCGTGGCGGCCATCGTGCTGCTGGCACCGGCGGGCCGCGCGCGCTGACGCATTAGCCTCGAGGCATGTCCCTCACCGCCGACGACGTCTCGATCCTCCCGCCCGCCGCGTCGCGCGAGCGCTTCCGTGCCGGGCTCGCCACGCCCACCGCGGGCTGGTCGGCCGGCTATGCGTACCGCACGACCATCCCGACCGAGCGGGTGGGCCGCTTCGAGGGCCCCGTCGTCGTGTCGATGCGCCCGATCCCCGCCGCGCGCGTGGCCGACGCGGTGCGCATCACGTCGCGCTACCCGGCGGTGCACGGTGCGCCCGTGCACGTGGGCGACCCGGCCGCGATCGGGATCGCCGATCTCGCGCGCCCGGACTTCGGCGAGGCCGTCGACATCGCCGAGGGGACGATCCCCGTGTTCTGGGCGTGCGGCGTGACGCCGCAGGCCGCGGTGATGCAGGTGCGGCCCGAGCTGGCCATCACGCACGCGCCGGGGCACATGCTCGTGACCGACCTGCGCGACAGCGAGTTCCAGGTGCCCTGACCCGCGGCGCCGTCGGGCCCTCTTTTCACCGGCCATCCGAACTAAGCTGGTCGGGATGGCTACTCCCGATCCCCGCACCACGACCGCGACGGGCGCCGATGTGCGCGTGCGCTTCTGCCCGTCGCCCACCGGCCTGCCGCACGTCGGCCTCATCCGCACCGCGCTGTTCAACTGGGGCTACGCGCGCCACCACGGCGGCAAGCTCGTGTTCCGGATCGAGGACACCGACGCCGCGCGCGACAGCGAGGAGAGCTACCAGCAGCTGCTCGAGGCGCTGCGCTGGCTGCGGATCGACTGGGACGAGGGCGTCGAGGTGGGCGGCCCCCACGCGCCGTACCGCCAGTCGGAGCGACACGACCAGCACCGCGAGGTGCTGCAGAAGCTCATGGACGCGGGGCTCGTGTACGAGAGCTTCTCGACGGCCGAGGAGATCGACGCCCGCAACGAGGCGAACGGCCGCCCCAAGCAGCAGGGCTACGACAACTTCGACCGCGACCTGACCGAGGAGCAGAAGGCCGCGTTCCGGGCCGAGGGGCGCCAGCCCGCGCTGCGCCTCAAGGTGCCGGACGAGGACATCACGTACGTGGACCTGATCCGCGGCGAGGTGACCTTCCCCGCCGGATCGTTCCCCGACTACGTCATCGTCCGCCCCAACGGGATCCCGCTCTACACGTTCGTGAACCCGGTCGACGACGCGCTCATGGGCATCACCCACGTGCTGCGCGGTGAGGACCTCATGCCCTCCACCGGGCGCCAGATCGTGCTCTACCAGGCGCTCATCGACGCCGGCGTGACCGATTTCATCCCGCGCTTCGGCCACATGCCGCTCGTGCTCGGCGACGGCACGAAGAAGCTGTCGAAGCGCGACCCGCGCGCCGACCTGTTCCTGCAGCGCGAGAAGGGGTTCATCCCCGAGGGCCTGCTGAACTACCTCGCGCTGCTCGGCTGGTCGATCGGGCCGGACCGCGACGTGTTCTCGCTCGACGAGTTCGTCGCCGCGTTCGACATCGCCGATGTGAACCCCAACCCGGCCCGCTTCGACCAGAAGAAGGCCGAGTCGATCAACGGCGACCACATCCGCATGCTCGCGCCTGAGGACTTCGCGCAGCGCATCACGCCGTACCTGTTCGCGGCCGGGGTCGTGGGCGAGGAGCTCACCGAGCGCGAGACGGAGCTGATCATGGCGGCCGCCCCGCTGATCCAGGAGCGCCTGCCCCTGCTCGGCGAGGCGCCCGGCATGATCGGGTTCCTGTTCACCGACGAGGTGACCTACGACGACGACGCGCTCGCGTCACTGCCGGCGAACGCCGCGGACGTGCTGCGCGCGTGCGTGGATGCGCTCGAGGGGATGCCGGAGGCCGGCTTCGCGGCGGACGGGATCCAGGCGGCGCTGTCCGGCGCCCTCATCGAGGGGCTCGGTCTCAAGCCGCGCGTCGCGTACGGCCCGCCGCGCGTGGCCATCACCGGCCGCCGGGTGTCGCCGCCGCTGTTCGAGTCCATGGAGCTGCTCGGCCGCGAGCAGTCGCTCGCGCGCCTGCGCGGGCTGCTGGCTCGGCTCGAGGGCTGACACGCGCGGCGGGCGCCCGGTTTGGCCGCCCTCACCGCGTGCGGTAAGCTAGACAGTCGTTGCGGCTCATGCCGCGCGGCCCTTGGGGTATGGTGTAATTGGCAACACGGCTGATTCTGGTTCAGTTGTTCTTGGTTCGAGTCCAGGTACCCCAGCAACGAATCGCTAGAGTTCTCTAGGAAGTCCGGCTCCCTCCTCACTCCGTCGAGTGGCACGATCTGGCGTCTGGTGACCAGATTGGTGACCAGAAACCCCCGAGAGGCGCGTCTCGCCCTCGTCTCTGCTGATGAGGTACGCACTCGCCCCCGCTCGTTCGTGTGGGTACGCGCTCCGCACCTGTCTGGCATGGAAGCTCATGCACGCATCGAGGTCGAGCCCGCGTTCCTGACCCAGACCGAGGTCGCCCTACTGCTGGGCGTGCCCGAGCGCACGCTCGAAGGCTGGCGGCTTACGAAGTCAGGGCCGCCGTGGCTGAAGCTCGGCCGGCACGTCAAGTACGACCGCGACGACGTGCTCGCCTGGGCGCGTGAGCAGCGTCATGGCTAGGCCGAGGATCGCCGCAGGCGAGATTGGTCAGGTGCAGGTGACACAGCTCGCGAACGGGAAGTGGCGGGCGCGCGCCCGGATGCGCGATGACTCCGGTCAGTTGATGCAGCTCCGTGCCGAAGGCGCCACCGAAGCTGAGGCCCGCGAGGAGCTAAAGTCTCGCGCGAAGGCGCAGACGACGCACACGAAGTCCATCGTTACCGCCGCATCGACCATCGCAGAGGCGGCGGAGGCGTGGCTGCCGACGGTGAGGGTGCGCGCGGAGAACGGCACGCTGTCGTGGTCGACGTATGAGAACTACGAGACCACCGTCCGTCTCACCCTCGTCCCCGTCTGTGGCGGCGTCACGCTGGAGGCGCTCACGGTCGGCCGCTGCGACCGGATCATCCAGAATCTCCTGGCCGACCGGGGCGTGTCCGCAGCGCGGAAGGCGCGCTCGGTGCTGTCGCTCATCTGCGGGTTCGCCGTGCGCGACGATGCGATCCCGGCGAACCCGGTGCGCGACGTCGCGCGGCTGCCGACGCCGGAGAAGAAGACCGCGATGCTCACTCCGCAGCAGATCGAGGCGATCCGCGACCTCATGACCCGGTGGCGGGAGACGGAGGGCATGGGGCCGCGCCCGAACTGGCGGGCGCTCGTGGACGGCATGGACATCATGCTCGGCACCTCCGCCCGCGTGGGGGAGTGCATCGGCCTGCGCCGCTGCGACGTAGACATGACCACCGCCCCGCCGACGATCCTGATCGACGGCACCGTGATTCAGAACAAGGTGCAGGGCGTCCAGCGCAAGAACGCCCCGAAGCGCACCCGCCAACGTCGTCGCATCGCGCTCCCTGCTCTCGCGGCCGACGCGGTGCGACGCCGACTCGCGCTTGCAGAGCGTGGGCCGGAGGCACTGCTGTTCCCGACGAAGACCGGCAAGCCGATGAGCGTTTCCAACTACGAACGGCTGCTGCGCTCGTTCATCGACGACAACCGCGATGAGCTTGTGCGCCTCGGTGTAGAGGTCGACGAGTACTCGACGCACATTTATAGGCGCACCACCGCGACGCTCGTGGAGCGCGCGGCGGGGCTCACCATCGCGTCACGGCTGCTCGGGCACGCAAACGAGATGGTCACACGCAACAGCTACGTCATCACCGCCGAGCAGGTCGACGTCGTCACCGCCGACATCCTCGACACGATCCTTGGGACATGAGCCGTGCGGCTCGCTGGTTGCGCGGGACGGGCCGCGTACCTCCTCAACAAAGCCTTGCGCCTCTGCGAGAGGAGAGGTAACGTGCCTGCACCACAAGTCCATGAGCGTGCGGCGGCGGTGCGGAATCTCAACCACCGTAGATCGGCCGGACACGGCCGGACAGCGGTGCGGGGTCGAGGCTCGGCGACGGGGGTGTCGATTCGGCACCCCCGTGAAAGACCTCCGGTTGTGCCGAATCGACACCACCGTGGTGGCGCAAGTCTTGCACCACCACGAACCCCAGCCCCGGGATTGCAGGCGGTGTCAATTTGCCACCACCGTACGAGGACTCGGCCATCCAAACTTTGGGAGGCCGGACGGTTCCGTCAATTTGGCGGCACCGTGGACGACGCGGATAAACGTGTTGGACGGCGCGCTCACGCCCTTCGCTGACGGTCCCGGAAAATTGCCGGGACCGTCGCATCGGACCCTGAAGCGGTCGCCTCCGCACCTCGTGGCGCTGTGCACGATCGCCTCGCGCTGTCCGGTCGTGCTGCCAGTTCGCGTCCGCAAACGGATGAGTCCCTGAGATCGTCGTAGAGCGCTCGGCTGCGCTGATCGGCTTAACGACGCCCGTGCGTCACCATCGCTCCGCGACCATGCACGGCGCTCCCGAACCACCGTGGCCACTGTGCCCCGACCGTCTCGGCCGCTCATCTGCGCCCCCTGCCCAGACGCTCGCGCCACGCGCATCTCCTCGATTCATTCATGGACGTATGCCACCGCTGGTGGGGCGTGCGCACCTCCCTCATGAGACGACTCGTGAGGAGGCCCGGGGTGAAGGGCGGCGTGATCCTGTTCCGCGGTATCGGCGCGGCCGCGCGCCGATACCTGGAGTCGGACAGGTCGACCGCGGACGAGTACTACCTGGAGGGCGGCACCGCGCTCGCGGAGTTCACCGTCACCGACTCCGCGGGCGAGATCATCGAGGCGCGGACGCTCGACCCGGTGCAGTACGCCGCGTGGGTGGACTGGACGGACCCGATCAGCGGCACATCGATGGGAACCCCGCGCGGCGCGGGCGAGGGCATGCGGGGTTCGCCCCGGTTCGCGGAGATGGTGATCAACGCCCCGAAGTCCCTCTCCATCGCCGCCGCCCTGCACCCGGAGGTCTCCGACGTGCTCGACGCCGCGCAGCAGGATGCGGCGGCGGAGATCCGCCGGTGGCTCGCCCAGCACTCGGTCACCCGGATCGGGCCTCGGCACGCGCGAGAGATTGTGCCGGTGCAGCAGTTGCAGACCGTCGCGGTCGCGCACAAGACCAGCCGTGCGGGTGACCCGCACCGGCACATCCACTTCCAGATCGGCACCCGCGTCGACGCCGCGGGGAAGTGGCGCGGTCTGGACACCGCGGCGCTGTTCAAGCAGCAGGGTGCGATTCGCGCACTTGGCACCGCGATCATCGCCGCGCACCCGCAACTTGCCGCCGTACTCGACAAGAGCGGTCTCACTCTCGACCCGGCGACGGGAGAGGTCGCAGAGCTGGAGCCGTTCAACGCGGCCCTGTCGAAGCGCGGTACGCAGGTCGAACGCAATCTCGCCACCTTCGAGGCCGAATGGGAAGCTGCGCATCCCGGCGAGGAACCCGGGCCGGTCGTGCGGGCGCGGCTGAAAGCGAAGGCGTGGGAGCACGAACGCCCGGGGAAGAAGCCCACGGTGCTCGGCAGCGAGGCCGGTTGGCGCGCGGAGCTCGAAGACGCCGGCTACAGCCCGGATGCACCACGGGCGTACAGGCCTGCACCGGTCGCGCTCGACGAACTGCGCATCGATGAAGTCGCATCTCGTGCACTTGACCGTGCGGCGGCGGGCGCATCGGCGTGGACGGTGCACACGCTGCGCGAGCACGTCACCCGCATCACCACCGAGCACGGCGTCCAAGCCACACCCGAGGAGCTACGAGAGTTCCTGCAACTGGCGACGCATCTCGCAGCATCGGCTTGCCTCTCCGTCCTCCCACCCGGTGTGCCGAAGCCGGAGCACGTCGCGCATCTGACATCGCTGCGCGTCGTCGCTGTCGAGATGGAACTGCGCGACCGCACGCGCGGTGAAGTCCAACCAGCGCGTCCCGGAAGTCCACGAGCTTGCGGTGCAGGCAGGCCTGGATGACGACCAGGAGCGAGCGGCCGCAGTCGTCGCATCCGCCGACCCGCTCGTTGTGGTCGAAGGCGCCGCGGGGTCGGGCAAGACCACGATGCTCAAGACGGCCATCGAAGCCGCAGCAGCCGAGGGCCGTGGGATGCGGGTCGTCACGCCGACGAAGAAGGCCGCCGACGTCGCCGCCCAGGAACTCGGCATCCCGACCGACTCCGTGGCCGCACTCGTCTACGCACACGGGTTCCGGTGGAACAGCGACGGTATGTGGACACGCCTGCGGCCCGGTGATGCCGATCCCGAAACCGGAAGCACCTACCGGGGGCCGGCGCAGGAGGAGCGTCTCGCGAGAGGCGAGCGGATCGTCGTCGATGAGGCAGGGATGCTCGACCATGACTCCGCCCTCGCCCTGTTGCACGTCGCGGACGAGGCCGGGGCGACTGTCGCGCTCGTCGGAGACCGGGCGCAACTCCCGGCGGTCGGTCGCGGAGGTGTGCTCGACATCGCCATCAAGCTCACCCCAGCAGTCGTGGATATGACGAGCCTGCACCGCTTCACCGACCCCGCGTATGCGGCGCTCACGCTCGAGCTGCGGCATGCCCGAAACGCCACCGCGATCTTCGATCGACTGAACGAGCGCGGGCTGATCGCCCTGCACGACACCGATGAGGACCTGCAGTCGGCCATCGCCACGACGACGAGTACAGCGGATGCGATCACCGCGGCGACGAACGACGAGGCCCGGTCGCTGAATGAACGCATCCGCGCCGAGAGGGTCGACCGCGGCGAGGTCGATGACGCGCGGACGGTGTTCGGCAGCGACGGCCTGCCCATCGGTGTCGGGGACGTGATCCAGACTCGCCGCAACGAGTCCACGCTCGGCGTTGCCAACCGGCAGACCTGGACAGTGCAGCACGTCGGCGAAGACGGCGCGCTGAGCGTCGTCGAGATCGGCAGCGGCCGCAAGCGGCAGCGCACCGTGACCTTGCCCGCGGAGTACGTTGCCGAGGATGCGCATCTGGCCTACGCGGTCACCGCGTACGGCGTCCAGGGCGCGACCGTGAACGTTGCACACACGTTGCTCTCCGACGCTATCGATGCGGCAGGCGTCTACGTCGGCATGATGGGGTGTGACACTTCTTGTAGACGGTCGTTACCAGGAAGGAACGACAGGCAGAGATGTCTACGAATCGCAGGAAGTTCACTGAGGAGTTCAAGGCCGACGCGGTCCAGCTCGTCGTGCAG
>NZ_BAAGRQ010000004.1:0-208356 GCF_054782875.1 Microbacterium petrolearium | reverse complement strand
AGGTCACTCATGATCGCACCGTAGCTGCCGTCACTGACACTGCTGCGGGAGTGTCCATCCAAGGACGATCTGCATCCGACGCTGACAACCACTTACAACCACACATGACTACAGATAACGAGCGCCGCGTCGGCGGGGTGCCACCGGTTGTTGCAGGACGGGCTCGCGTCCGTGATCACGGGATACGACGACATTCGCGCCCTGCTTGACGGGGTGCGCGAGGGGGCACAACGGGCGGTGCGGCGCACGGTGGGACTCGAGAACGACCCGCTGGACCCATCCGCTGCTTCACGATCGTCGGCTCCGTCCTCGGGACGCGGGCGGAGCCTCTGACAGGCGGTGATCGCCTGGGCGGTAGTGGTGCACCTGCTGTGAAGGCGGCCGGTTGGTCGCTGTCCGATCTGCAAGTCAGGAGGCACGTCGTGTCAGGATCGCTTACCCACCCAACCCGATCAACTGGAACCTCCTGACCGGAGAAGCCGCCGAGGAGGAATGGCTCGCGCTGAACAAATGGGTGCACTGGCTGCGCCACACCTACGGGATCCCCGCCGCCGTAGTCCCACCGTTCTGGCACCGGCACCCTGAACTCGTCTGGGAGCTGTCCGCACTGCACCTGCACTGGCTGTGCGCCTACGACCCGGACGCAAAAGGCAGCGCGCCGCTCGTCTGGCACCGCGACTTCGCCGAAGCCCGCCAACGCCTCCGCGACTGGGTCGCAGCATCCGGCACGAGACTGGACCGTGACCGGCCGACACGTCAAACCGCATGGCCCGGTGAAGCACCGACCGATCCAGTAGAAGACATCGCCATCACCAACCGTGAAGAAGACTTCGTGGAGTACATGCACGCCGACGTACAAGCCCGACTCCGCATCGAGGACGAGTTCATCATTTCTGACGTCAACCTGGAAACTGGAAAAGTGACATGAACCGGCAGGAGAGGCGTAGCCGACGTAAGGACCGCCACTTCCGTGTTGAGGCAGATCCGCGCAGTCAGCCCGATTTGCACAAACTCGCGCAAGTCTTTCTCGGCATGGCGATCGCCAGAGCGAAGCGCTCCGACGCCCCCGTGCCCGATACTGGCGATCCTGGGCATTCTGAACCCGACAACGTAGAATAGAACTCGACGCCACGGCCTCCCAGGTCGGGTGCGCAGTCCTTTTGCCCTCGTGGCTTACCCCCGGCTTGTGCCGGAGGTCGTGTTTCCCATTTACGAGTCGCACCACGTGACGCTCCTTCGTCGCGTTGGCTCCCACCCATTGGTGAGAGGAAACACGACTCATGACACTGGCGCCCCCAGCACCACCCACCGGCCTCGACCGCCTCGGCGAGACGGCGACCCTTGCCGTCTCCTACCTGCGCGTCTCTACAAAGGAACAAGCCGAGCGCGGAGGCCGCGACGAAGGATTCTCGATCCCCGCCCAGCGGGAGGCGAACCTCCGCAAAGCCAGCGACCTGAACGCGATCGTCGTGGAGGAGTTCATCGACGCGGGCGAATCCGCCCGCAAGGCTGACCGTCCAGAGCTGATGCGGATGATCGAGTACGTCAAAACGCGCCAGGTCGCGTACTGCATCGTCCACAAAGTCGACCGGCTCGCCCGCAACCGCGCGGACGATGTAGCAATCCACCTCGCCCTCAAAGAGGCTCATCGCAATCGAGGGTGTAGGAGTGGTCTGAAGCCGCCGGCTTCGAGCAGTGACCGTGTGATGTAGTGAGCCAGGTTGCGGAAGCCCAGGGCCGAGCCGCGGAGGTGTTCGAGGCGCCCGTTGATCGCTTCGGTGGGTCCGTTCGAGGTGCCGGGGCGTTCGAAGAACGCGAGCACGTCGGCGGCGCGCTGCTTCAACGTCCGCCCGAGTCGGCGGATCTCGGTGAGAGCGGCGGGGACGCCGCTGCTGACGGCGTCGATCACTGCGCGCATCATCTCCTTGGCCTTGTTCTTGTCGGGTTCGCGGTAGGCCGCGACGATGCGCTGGTAGATGCCCCAGGTCGCTTCGACCTCGATGTGCTCCTCGACGGCGAATACCGCGTCGAGCCGCGCGGTCTGCTTCTCGGTGAGGAAGCTCGCGCCGGTGTGAAGGATGCGGCGGACACCGTAGAGCGGGTCGCCGGCGTGACCGCGGTGCCCGAGGGTGTCCTGCTGGACGCGCTGCCGGGTCCGGTCCAGGGCGTCGCCGGCGAGGCGGACGACGTGGAACGGGTCCATCACCGGGACCGCGTCGGGGAGCTCTTCGGCCGCGGCGGTCTTGAACCCGGAGAACCCGTCCATCGCGATCACCTCGATCGCCTTCGACTAGTCCTTGGGTCGGGCGGCGAGCCACTGCTTGAACACCTGCTTCGAGCGGCCCTCGACCATGTCCAGCAGCCGTGCCGGGCCCGTCTTGTTCCTCGCGGGGGTGAGGTCGATGATCACCGTCACGTACTTGTCGCCGAGGCGGGTGTGTCGCCAGACGTGCTCGTCGACGCCGATCGTGGTCACCCCGTCGAACCTCGTGGGATCGTCGATGAGCCGCCGCTTGCCCTCGGCGAGGATCGCGGTGTTCGCGGTGTGCCAGGACACCCCGAGGCCTGCTGCGGCTCGGGTGACGGTGAGGTGGTCGACCACGATCGCGGTGAGTGCCCACGCGATCCCGCCGCGGGAGATCTTCGCCCTCGGCGCCGCCGCCTTCGACGTGTCCTGCCGCCAGGTCCGGCGGCAGTGCGTGCACCGGTAGCGGCGCACGCGGACCAGCAGCGTCGTCGGCCGATGCCCGAACGGCTCGTGCGCGAGCGGCCGGGTCACCGTGTCACGCGGCACGCCCTCCGCGCCGCACTTCCGACACCACGGATCGTCGTCGACGACGCGGCACTCAAGTACTGCCCGGTCGGGCTCGAGCAGCTGCCCGACGGCTTGAAGGCCGAGCTCGTCGAGGCGGCAGAACGTGGTGAGGTCAGGGGTCGCGAACGTAGGGTGGTGCAAGTCGAGGTCTTCCGGCGGTCGGTGAGTGTGAGAACTTCCATCCTGGAAGACCTCGACGTCTATCCGCGAACCAGCCGGCGGTCCCGGGCTACACCCTCAACTGCGAAGAGCCCCATTGAGGGCATCGAACGGCAAGTAGAAGACTACTACCGGCGCGTGCAGATACCCGAGCACATCGTCACCGCACTGCGCCACATGCTCGTCCGCCAGTTCGATGACCTCCATGCCGCGAACAAAGCAGAAAGTCACACGCTCGCGGCTGAGCGCGACAAGCTTCGTGACGAACGCCGGAGCCTACTGCACGCGCACCATGCGGGGGCAGTCCCGCTTGATCTACTCAAAGAAGAACAGGACCGCATCGCCAGGCGGCTGACCTTCCTCGACGCGCAGATCGACGCCGGACAGATCGAGTATGACCAAGCCAAAGCGCACTTGGAAGACTGCCTTACGTTGGCTGGTGACATGCATGCGATCTACATGAGCATTGACGACTCGCTACGACGCATCTGCAACCAGGCGTTCTTCGAACGCATCCAAGTCTACGAAGTCGAGAACGTCGACACTGTGAAAGGCGAACCCGGTGAGCCGTTCGATTCGCTTCTCGATCCGAACCTCCACGCCGCAGCGCTGACCTACGAGGCCAGGCTGCGTGCGGGAGAAGATATCAAACCTGCGGACGTCGCAAGTTTGAACATCCAATATTGGGTGGGCCCAGAGGGGCTCGAACCCTCGACCTACGGATTAAAAGTCCGCTGCTCTACCGACTGAGCTATAGGCCCGCCTCAACTCTACGCGGTGGCCGGCGGCCCTCCGCGGGGTCGGGCGGGACGGGGCCCGTCGTCAGCCGCGCGCGGCGGCGAGCTCGCCGCCGGCGTGCACGATCTCGGCGAGCGCCGCCTCGCTCGGCTCGGGCGCGACGCCCGCGACGAGGTCGGTGAGGATGCGCACGCGCTGGCCGTGCGAGATCGCGTCGAGGGCCGAGGCGCGCACACAGTGGTCGGTGGCGATACCGACGACGTCGACCTCGACGATGCCGTGCTCCGTGAGCAGATCGCCGACCGTGGCGCCCTCGTCGGTGACCCCCTCGAACATCGAGTACGCGGGCTTGCCCTGGCCCTTCTTGACGTGGTGAGTGACGGCCGCCGTCTCGAGCAGCGGGTCGTACTCCGCGCCGGGCGTGCCGGCGACGCAGTGCACGGGCCACGTGTCGACGAAGTCGGGCTGCTCGGCGATGTGCCCGCCGTTGTCGCTGTCGGCGTCGTGCCAGTCGCGCGAGGCGATGATCAGCGCGTACTCCCCCGCCCGCTCGGCGAGCAGCCGCGTGATGCCCTCGGCCACGGCGTCGCCGCCGTCCACGCCGAGCGCACCGCCCTCGGTGAAGTCGTTCTGCACGTCCACGACCAGCAGCGCCCTGCTCATCCCGATCCGCCTCCTCGATCCGCTTCCCGCCAGCGTACGCCGGGGCGGCGGCGCCCGCACCGCATGGGAGACTGAGCGTCGTGATCGCCGCCGCCCTCGCCCTCGTCGGGGCCATGATCTGGGGCGGCGCGGACTTCCTCGGCGGCCTCGCGGCCAAGCGCACGGCCGCCGTGCGCGTGACGTTCCTCACGGGCGTCGCGGCGCTCGTCGTGCTGCTGCCCACGCAGCTGCTCATCGGCGGCGCGTGGTCGGCACGCGACACCGCCCTCGGTGCGGCCGTCGGGGCGCTCTACGCCGTCGGCCTCGTGTGCCTGTACGCCGCGTTCGCCGCGGGGCCCATGATCATCCTCTCGCCCCTGGCGGCCGTGCTCTCGGCCGTCGTGCCGTCGGCGTGGGCGGTGCTCGTGGAGGGCGAGTCGCCCGGGCCGCTCGCCTGGGTCGGCGCCGCGTGCGCCCTGGCGGCCGTCGTGCTCATCGCGCGCGCCCGCGGGGAGCACGCCGCGCGTCCCCGGCCGGTGCCGCTCGCGCTCACGATCGTCGCCGGCGTCGCGTTCGGCGCCTTCGTCATCGCGCTCGACCAGACCTCCGCCGCCTCGGGGCTCACGCCACTCGTCGCCAGCCGCGTCGTGCTGGCCGCGCTGTGCGCCGCGGGGATCGGCGTGCTCGCGCTGCGCCGCCGCGGCGGCGGGGCCGCGCCCGGTGGCAGCGGGGTCAGGATCGCGCTGGCGGCCGGCGTGTGCGACGCGGCGGCGAACGTGCTCATCCTCGTCGCGCTGCGCACGGGCGACCTCGCCGTCGTCGGGGTGCTGCAGGCCCTCTACCCCGCCGGCACGGTGCTGCTGGCCGCCCTCGTGCTGCGCGAGCGCCTCTCGCCCGCGCAGGGCGTCGGCCTCGCGCTCGCGCTCGGCGCGGCGGCCCTCTTCGCACTCGCCTGACGGGCCGCCGCTCCCTGACCGGCCGCCGCGGCTGATCGTCCCCCCACCGGCGCCCACGACGGGTCGGCGTAGGATGGACGCGTGTTCGAGACAGGATCCCCCCGGGGAGTGAGGAGGCCGTCGACGCGCTCTGCGTCGGCGACCGCGAGAGCCTGACGGCCCGTTCCTTCACGGTGCGGCGCCGGCGCCTGCCGTGCCCGCCCGCCTCATCCGCGCGATCCCTCGGGTTCCGCGCGTCCTCATCCTTCTCACACACGAAGAGAGCTGTCTCATGCTTCCCCTCGACGCCGCCCGCATCCGGGCGTCGTTCGCGAACGTCACCGTCCGCGAGCGCAAGAGCATCACCCTGCCCGACCTCGACCGCACCGACTGGGACCGGATCGACTTCCTCGGCTGGCGCGACCCCAAGCTGCCCCTCGTCGGCTACGTCGTCGCGATCGTCGACGACGAGCCGGTCGGCCTGCTGCTGAAGCAGGCCGAGGCCACGCCGCGCCAGCGCACCCAGTGCTCGTGGTGCGCCGACGTGCACCTGCCCAACGACGTCGTGCTCTTCAGCACGCGCCGCGCCGGTGCCGCCGGCCGCCGCGGCGACGCGATCGGCACCCTCGTGTGCGCCGCGTTCGAGTGCAACGCGAACGCGCGCAAGCGCCCGCCCCTGGCCTACGTCGACTTCGACGTCGAGGCCGCACGGCAGGCGAGGATGGAGGCGCTGCGCGCCAACGTCGCGCGCTTCGTGCGCGAGGCCGCCGCGGGCGCGTGACCGGCGCCGGGGCGCTCCGCGGCTCAGGCCCGGAGCGCCTCGGCGATCGGCACGTCGCCGTTCCCGAACCCGATGGTGCGGCGGATCGTCGCGGGCTCGGCGAGCGCCGCGGCGATCACCGCCGCCACATCGGCGCGGCTGACCCTGCCGCTGCCGGGCTCGCGCACCTCGATGCGCCCGGTGGGCTCGTCGAGCGTGAGCGGCCCGGGGCCGAGGATCGTCCAGTCCAGGTCGGTGCCGCGCAGGTGCTCGTCGGCGGCGGCCTTCGCCTCGGCGTAGGCGAAGAACGAGCTGTCGGGCGGGGTGCCGTGATCGGGCCCCGCGCCCAGGTACGACACCATCACGTAGCGACGCACGCCCGCCTGCGCCGCCGCCTCCATCGAGCGGATCGCGGCGTCGCGGTCGACCGCGTAGGTGCGCTCGGGGTCTCCCCCGCCGGCTCCGGCCGACCACACGACGGCGTCGTGCCCGGTGAGCACCTCGGCGATGGCGTCGACGTCCATGGTCTCGATGTCGGCGACGAGCGGCGCGGCGCCGGCGGCGGCGACCTCGGCGGCGTGATCGGGATTGCGGATGACGCCCGTCACCGCGTCCCCGCGCGCGCTCAGCAGCGGGGCCAGGCGCAGCGCGACCTTCCCGTGCCCTCCGATGACGACGATGCGTGCCATGTGTGCCTCCTGCTCGACGGGATCCGTCCCTCCACGCTACGTCGGATCCGCGCCCCCGGCGCCGGAGCGGCTCGCCGGGGCGCCGCCGGGCGGGTCAGGCGCGGCGCAGCTGGGCGGCGGCGGGGCAGTCGAAGGGATCGCGCGCCGCGAGACCCACGCGGTTGAGGTACTCCACGACGATCGCGTACGAGCGCAGCAGGCTCGTCTCGGTGTAGGGCACGCCGTGCGTGGCGCAGTAGTCGCGCACGATCTCGCTGGCCCGGGCCAGGTACGGGCGCGCCATGTTGGGGAACAGGTGATGCTCCACCTGGTAGTTCAGGCCGCCCATGAGCGCCGTGGCCCACCAGCCGCCGCGGATGTTCCGCGAGGTGCGCACCTGCTTGGAGAGGAAGTCGAGCTTCGCGTCGGGCGCGATCACCGGCATGCCCTTGTGGTTGGGCGCGAACGAGGCGCCCATGTAGACGCCGAACACGGCCAGCTGCACGCCGAGGAAGGCGAATGCCATGCCCAGCGGCAGCATGAGGAACAGCGGCACGAGCACGACGGCGAAGCGCAGCGTGATCAGGCCGAGCTCGATCCAGCGGCCCTTGACGGGGCCGCGCGAGAGCAGGTGCCGCAGGCCGAGCCAGTGCAGGTTGAGCCCCTCGAGCGTGAGCAGGGGGAAGAAGAGCCAGCCCTGACGGCGGGTGATCGCGCGGCGCAGGCCGCGCGCCTGCGCGGCGTCCTCGTCGAGGAACGACACGGTGTCGACGTCGATGTCGGGGTCCTTGCCGACGCGGTTCGGGTTGGCGTGGTGGCGGGAGTGCTTGTTGTCCCACCACGAGAGGCTGATGCCGACGACGCCGGCGGCGAGCACGCGGGCGAGCCGGTCGTTCGCCTTGCCGCTCGTGAACACCTGCCGGTGCGCAGCCTCGTGCGCGATGAACGCGACCTGGGTGAAGAGGATGCCGAGCGCGGCGGCGATGAGCAGCTGGAACCAGCTGTCGCCCAGCAGCACGAATCCGGTGATGGCGCCGCCGAAGCCGACGGCGAGGGCGGAGCCGACGAGCGCGTAGAACCAGCGCGCGCGGCGCAGCAGGCCGGTCTCGCGCACGACCTGCGACACCTTGGAATAGGAGTGCGTGATCGGCGGGAAGCTCTCGGGCCCGGCATAGGTCTGGCGGACGGGGCCGAGCCGGGCCTGCGAGGAGGTCGAGATGAACGGAGCGGTGGTGGCCATGATCGGCTTCCCATCGTTCGGGCGGCCGCACGGCGACCTGTTGAGCCAAAGGCGGTCGCCGATCGCTGCGTGCCACGCTACGCGACGAGGCATACGGGGCGGGGCATACTCACGGCAAATGGAAAGACCCCCGGAGTGGAGTCCGGGGGTCCTGCCGAGCCGCCTGTCGGAATCGAACCGACGACCTATTCATTACGAGTGAATCGCTCTGCCGACTGAGCTAAGGCGGCGTGTGCGCGCTGCGCGGCACGAGGAACAAGCATACCGGATCGGCGACGCGGCGACGAATCGGCCCCGCCGTCACGAGTCGCCGGCCCGGCCGCGCGCGGAACTCACTCGCAGGTGAGCCCGTCCTCGGGCACCGCGCCCTCGAGCAGGAACTCCTCCACGGCGTCGTTGACGCACGCGCTCGTGCCGTTGTAGGCCGTGTGCCCCTCCCCCTCGTACGTGACGAGCACGCCGCTGGAGAGCTGATCCGCCAGCGACTGCGCCCACTCGTACGGCGTGGCGGGGTCGCCCGTCGTGCCGACGACGAGGATCGGATCGGCGCCCTCCGCCGTCAGCGCGGTCCGGGTGCCGGTGGGCGGGTACGGCCACTGCGCGCACAGGTCGGGGCCCGTCCAGTACGGGGCGATCGTGGGCGCCAGCTCCTCCAGACGCGCCTGCCCCGCCTCCTGCTGCTCGGGCGTCGTGGCGGGGTAGTCCATGCAGTTGTAGGCGTTGAAGGCGTCGGTGCTGTTGTCGAGGTACCGCCCGTCCTCGCCGCGTCCGTTGTAGAAGTCGGCGAGGAAGAACGCGTCGGTCGGGTCGCCCTCGAGCACGCCGACGAGGGCGTCGTCCAGGTACGGCCAGTTCGCCTCGGCGTACAGCGCCGCCACGATCGCCGTCACGAGGGTGTCGGCGCCGAGCAGGCGCCCGTCCTGCGCAGGCAGGGGGCGCGCGTCGACCTCGGCGAGCAGCGCCGCCAGATCGGCGAGGGCGTTGTCGACCGAGCCCGCGAACGGGCACTGCCTACTGTCGAGGCACCACTCCAGGTAGGTGCGCAGCGCGGCCTCGAAGCCGACCGCCTGCACCGTGCCGACCTCATCGCCCGAGACCGACGGATCGATGGCGCCGTCGAGCACGAGGCGCCCGGCGCGCTCGGGGAACAGCTCGGCGTACGTGGCGCCCAGGAAGGTGCCGTACGAGAATCCGAGGTACGTCAGCTGCTCCTGCCCCAGCACCGCCCGCAGCAGGTCGAGATCGCGCGCCGCCTGCTCCGTCGTCACGAACGGCAGCAGCTCGCCCGAGTTCGCCGCGCAGGCCTCGGCGTAGTCCGCCGAGCGCACCGTCAGCTCGGCCTCCCACTCCGCCGTGCCGCGGGGCGCCTCGGGGATGCCGTAGAGGAACTCGTCCATCTGCGCGTCGTCGTAGCAGCGCACGGCGGTCGACTCGCCCACGCCGCGCGGGTCGAAGCCGACGATGTCGTAGGCCTCCACGAGCGCCTCGCCGAAGGACGACTCGAGGCCGGTGCGCACGAGGTCGACGCCGCTCGCGCCCGGTCCGCCCGGGTTCGCCAGCAGCGCCCCCTCCGGCGCGCCGCCCTGGGTGGCGAGGTGGCGGACGAGCGCGAGCTCGATCTCTCCGCGATCCGGATCGTGCCAGTCCAGCGGCGCGCTCACCGTGGCGCACTCGAGGCGCTCGCCGCACGACTCCCACTGCGGGGGCTGGTCGTAGAACGGCAGCAGCTCGTCGGGCACGCCGTCCGTCACCGGCGCGGGATCCTCCGGGCGCGGCTCGAGCGCCGTGCACCCCGCGAGCGCGAGGGCGGCGAGGGCGAGGCCGGCGAGGGCGGCCCGCGCGCGACCCGTGCCGCGGTGCCGACGGGTCATGCCCGCGCCCCGCTCACGACGGTGACGAGCAGGCTCTCGAGGGCGAGGGCCGGCTGCGCGTTCTGCTCGATCGCCGCGCGCGTCTCGGCCAGGTGGTCGAGCACGAGAAGGGTGCGCTCGGGCTGCCACGCCTCGGCGAGCGCGCGGAGCTCGTCGAGCAGCTCGACGTTGATGATCCCGTCGTGGCGACCGAACTGCAGCATGATCACGTCGCGGAAGAGGGATTGCAGGTCGGTGAGCACGCGGTCGAGCCCGTCGCGCAGGCTGCGCGTGGCGCGCCGCTTCTGCTCGTCCTCGAGCGCGGACAGCTGCGACCGCACGGCCGGCGGCACGCGCGATCCCTCCGGCACGCCCACCGTGCGCAGCAGCGAGGCCCGCTCGGCCTCGTCGCGCTCGGCCGTCAGCGCCTTGGCGTCGTCGGTCGCCGCCTGCACGATCTCGCCGGCGACCTCGACGACGTCGCCGATGCTGCGCACCCGCAGCACCGCGCGCAGCGTCTCCTCGCGGCGACGGCGGGAGGCCTCGTCGGTGGCCAGTCGCTGCGCCATGCCGATGTGCCGCTGCGCGTGCCGCGCCGCCTGCTCGGCGGCCGCCTCGTCCACGCCCGTGCGCGCGACGAGCAGCCGGGCGACGTCGTCGACATCGGGCTCGCGCAGCCGCAGCGTGCGCACGCGCGAGCGGATCGTGGGCACCAGGTCGGCGTCGCTCGGGGCGCACAGGATCCAGATGGTGCGCTCGGGCGGTTCCTCGAGCGCCTTCAGCAGCACGTTCGAGGTGCGCTCCGTCATGCGGTCCGCGTCCTCCATGACGATGACGCGGTAGCGCCCGAGCGAGGGCGCGAAGTAGGAGCGCTCCACGAGTGCGCGCGCCTGCGCGATCGTGATGATGACGCCCTCGGTGCGCAGCGCGAGGAGGTCGGGGTGCGTGCCCGCGATCACCTGCCGCATGGTCGCCGTGTCGTCGGGCCCCTCGGCGATGAGCGCGGCCGCGAACGCGTGCGCGAGCGTGGAGCGGCCGGATCCGGGCGGGCCGGTGAGCAGCCACGCATGGGCGAGGCTCGACGGATCGTGCGCCGCGGCGGAGAGGGTCGCGACCGCGTCGTCCTGGCCCCACACATCCCCCCAGGGCAGCGCGGGGGCGGCGACGGCGGTCATGCTCTCAGCCTAACGGCGGGGTGCGACGGTGCCGGACGGATGGGGTGCCGTGCGGATCGGACCTGCCCGGTGGATCAGAGGGCGCGCGCCACGCGCTCGCGGATGCGCGCGGCCAGGTCCTCCGCCGGCAGGGAGGCGTCGAGCACGAGGAAGCGCTCCGGCTCGGCCGCGGCGAGCGCGAGGTACGCCTCCCGCACCCTCGCGTGGAACTCGTCCTTCTCGGCCTCGAGCCGGTCGAACGGCTTGTCGTCGGCGTCGAGCCGGGCACGCGCGGCGGCCGGATCGAGGTCGAGCAGCACGGTGAGGTCGGGAAGGGCCCCCTCCGTCGCCCACAGCGACAGGTCGCGCACCTCGTCGGCGCCGAGCACGCGCCCCGCGCCCTGGTAGGCCACCGAGGAGTCGAGGTAGCGATCCTGGATGACGTCATCGCCGCGCTCGAGCGCCGGCCGCACGAGCGCGGCGACGTGGTGTGCGCGATCCGCCGCGAACAGCAGCGCCTCGGCCCGCGCGCCGACCTCACCCCTGTGGTGCAGCACGATCTCGCGGATCAGCCGCCCCACCTCGGTGCCCCCGGGCTCGCGGGTGCGCACGACGGTGCGCCCGCGATGCTCGAGCCACTCCTGCAGCAGCGCCGCCTGGGTGGTCTTGCCCGAGCCGTCGCCGCCCTCGAGCGTGATCCACAGGCCCCGCTTCCGCGAGCCGGACGCCTCGGTCGCGCTCACTTCTTCTTGGGGGCGCTCTTGCGCGTCGTGGTCGTCTTGCGGGTGGTGGTCGACTTGCCGGCGGCGCTGGACCTGCCGGTCGTGCGCTTCTTCGCCGGTCCCTTCGCGCGCTTCTCGGCGATCAGCTCGACCGCCCGCTCGAACGTGATGTCGTCCACCGACTCGCCCCGCGGGATCGTGGCGTTCGTCTCGCCGTCGGTCACGTACGGGCCGAACCGGCCGTCGCGCACCCGCAGCGGCTTGCCGCTGACGGGGTCGGCGTCGAACTCCTTGAGCGCGCTGGCCGCGCGGCGGGCGCCGTACTTCGGCTTCTCGTAGATCTCGAGGGCCTGCTCGAGCGTGATGTCGAAGATCTGGTCCTCGGTCTCGAGCGAACGCGAGTCGGAGCCCTTCTTCAGGTACGGGCCGTAGCGGCCGTTCTGCGCCGTGATGGGCTCGCCCGACTCGGGGTCGGTGCCCACCACGCGCGGCAGGTCGAGCAGCTTGAGCGCCGTGTCGAGGTCGATCGTCTCGGGCGACATGCTCTTGAACAGCGACGCGCGGCGCGGCTTCGGCTCGTCCTTCTTGGCCGTGCGCTTCTTGGGCTTCTCGTCCGCGACCTCGCCCGTCTCGGCGTCGGCGGCGTCCGGATCGACCGGGTCCTCCTCCTCCAGGTAGGGACCGAAGCGGCCGTCCTTCACGACGATGAGCTTGCCGCCTACCGGGTTCTCGCCGAGCACGCGGTTGCCGGCGACGGGGGCGTCGATCAGCTCCTGCACCTTGGCGGGCGTCAGCTCATCCGGCGCGAGCTCCTCGGGCACGTTGATGATGCGGGGCTTGGCCTCGGGGTTCTCGGGATCGACGACCTCGAGGTACGGCCCGTAGCGGCCGAAGCGCAGCGTGGCGGTGTCGGTGAGCTTGGTGGCGTTGATCTCGCGTGCGTCGATCTCGCCGAGGTCGTCGACGATGTTGCGCAGGCCGGGGTGGCCGTCGCCGCCGAAGTAGAACGCCTTGAGCCAGTCGGCGCGGCGCTGCTCGCCGCGGGCGATAGCGTCGAGGTCGTCCTCGAGCTCGGCCGTGAAGTCGTAGTCGACGAGCTCGGCGAAGTGCTGTTCGAGCAGGCGCGTGACGCTGAAGGCGAGCCACGTGGGCACGAGCGCCTGACCGCGCTTGACCACGTAGCCGCGGTCGAGGATCACGCCGATGATGCTCGCGAAGGTGGAGGGGCGGCCGATGCCGCGCTCCTCGAGTGCCTTGACGAGGCTGGCCTCGGTGTAGCGCGGCTTGGGGCTCGTCTGGTGCCCCTTGGGCGTGGCCTCGCGCAGGTCGAGCGCATCGCCCTCCGCCACCTGCGGCAGCGACTGGTCCTCGACCTGGTCGGCGTCGCCGCGCTTCTCGTCGCGACCCTCCTCGTACGCCTCCAGGAAGCCCTTGAAGGTGTAGACGGTGCCGGCCGCCGTCAGCTCGACGCGCTTGCCGTCGGCCTGGGCCTCGAGCGTGACGGTCGTCGTCTCGAACTTCGCGTCGGACATCTGGCTGGCGATCGTGCGCTTCCAGATGAGGTCGTACATCCGCTGCTCGTCGCGGCCGAGCTGCCCGGACACCTCGCTCGGGGTGCGGAATCGGTCGCCCGACGGGCGGATGGCCTCGTGTGCCTCCTGGGCGTTGCGGCTCTTCGACGCGTACACGCGCGGCTTGAGCGGCACGGCCTTGTCGCCGTACAGGCTCACGGCCTGCTCGCGCGCCGCCTGCACGGCCTGCGCGCTGAGGTTGGTCGAGTCGGTGCGCATATAGGTGATGTATCCGCGCTCGTACAGGCTCTGCGCGACCGACATCGTGGTCTTCGCGGTCATGCCGAGCTTGCGGCCGGCCTCCTGCTGCAGCGTCGACGTCGTGAACGGCGCGTAGGGTCGGCGGGTGCCGGGCTTGGCCTCGACCTTGGTCACGGTGGCCGAGCCGGCGCGGTCGAGTGCGGCGGCCAGCTCGGTGGCCTCCTTCTCGCCGAGCACGACGACGGCGCGCTTGAGGGCACCGAGGTCGTCGAAGTCGCGGCCGACGGCGATGGGCGAGCCGTCGATGCGCACGACCTTCACGGCGAAGCCCTCGGCTGCGCGCGCGGCGATGGCCTGGATGCTCCAGTAGTCGGCAGCGACGAACGCCATGCGCTCGCGCTCGCGGTCCACGACCATGCGCATGGCGGCGGACTGCACGCGCCCGGCGCTGAGAGTCTGGCCGTCGCGGCCGCTGCCGACCTTGCGCCACAGCACCGGCGAGACGTCCCAGCCGTACAGGCGGTCGAGCACGCGGCGGGTCTCCTGCGCGTCGACGAGCGCGGTGTCGAGCTCGCGGGTGTTCTCGACGGCCTTCTGGATGGCGTCCTTCGTGATCTCGTGGAAGACCATGCGCTTGACGGGCACCTTGGGCTTGAGCGTCTCGAGCAGGTGCCACGCGATGGCCTCGCCCTCGCGGTCCTCATCGGTGGCGAGCAGGACCTCGGACGCGCCCTTCACGGCGCGCTTGAGCTCGGCGACGGTCTTCGTCTTCCGGTCGCTGACGACGTAGTAGGGCTCGAAGCCGTTCTCGATGTCGATCGAGTACTTGCCGTAGGCGGCGCGATCCTTCTCGGGGATGTCGCGCTTGTCCGCGAGATCGCGGATGTGACCGACGGAGCTGAGCACCTCGTAGTCGTCGCCGAGGTAGCTCTGGATCGACTTCATCTTCGTCGGCGACTCGACGATGACGAGCTTCTTACCTGATGCCAAGGGGCGTCCTTTCTTCGTTGCACACCATACACACCGCCATCTGTGCAACACTTTCGGCCGCCCGCCGCTTCCGGTATGGCCCGCCACCGCTCGGGCGCGGCGGCGCGGCCCGGCCCGGCCGGGCGTCGACGCGCCGCGCCGCGCGACTCACGGCGGAGGCCCCGCCCGCGCCCGCCCGGCCACCACCAGCCCCGCGTAGCGACCCTCGACGGCGAGCGTCACGACGATGTCGTCGACGGCGCACTCCGCCACGGCCGCGCCCTGCGCCTCGGCCACCTCTGCGGCGCGGCCGCACGGGTCGCCGGAGATCGCGCCGCTGGCGGCATCCGCCGCGGCGAGGGCCGCCGCGTCGGCGACCCCCGCGATCCGCTGGCTCGCCACGCCCGCGCCGCCGACGGCCAGCAGCCCCACCATGAGCGCGGAGGTGCCGGCCACCGCGGCGGCCGCGACGATCGACCCGGCCATCACAGGCCTCCCGCGAGCGCGCAGCTCGTCGCGCGCAGCGGCACCTCGATCGAGGCGATGCGCACGCCGGCCGAGGCCGTGACGCACACGAGGTCGCCGCGGTGCGTGACCGAGCTGTCGCCGCCCGGCACGGCGGCCGCCACCGCCTCGCCCGCGCGGCCCGGCTCCCCGCGGGACACGAGCCGGGCGGCATCGGCCGCGCCGTCCTGCAGCCGCACGTGCGTGGAGGCCGCGAGCAGCCCCGTCATGCCGAGCGCCACGATGAGCGCGACCGCCGGAAGGGCGAGGGCGAGCTCGGCCGTGACCGAACCGCGCTCGCCCTCCCCTCCCGTCCGGACCGCGGGTGCGTCGCGGCACGGGAGAACGCGCCACGCGCCCCGTGCGCGCCGCCGCTGCGTCCGATTCATCGCCCGGCTCCGGTCAGGCCGAGCTCAGGGCGCGGCGGATGATGTCGCTGAGCATGCTCTGCACCTCGCCGGAGCGGAGCACGGCGACGAGCAGCCCGGCGAAGGCCACCGCGGCGAGGGTGACGATGGCGTACTCCGCCGTGGACGCTCCGCGCTCGTCGGCGGCGAGTGCGGCGAGACCGCGGGTTCCGCCGCGGGCCAGGGGGCCGCCGCCGGGGAACGCGAGGATCTCGGCGCCCTGTGCGGAGGCGGTGTGCGGTGATGCGGTGTTCATGGTGACTCCTTCTTCTTATGGGGGTGGATGGATGGACGCTCACGGGAGGTCGGGAAGCGGTGAGGTCGACAGCACGGCCAGCAGCATCGGCGCCACGCCGAGGCAGAGGAAGGCCGGCAGCGTGCACACGCCCAGCGGCAGCAGCAGCCGCCCGCCGAGCCGGGCGGCGCGCAGCCGCCCCTCGGTGCGCGCGTCGTGCCGCTGCTGCACGGCCGTGGCGCGCAGCAGATCGACCGCGGGCACGCCGGCGCGACGCGACAGCTCCAGCACCCCGTCGATCTCGCGCTCGGCGGCGCCCTCGCCGTCGCCCCCGATGCCCTCCTCTGGTGCTGGCGCTCCCGTCTCCTCCGCGGCCGTGCGCACGAGGCCGCGAGCGCGGTCGACCGACGCCCCGCCGCCCAGCGCGATGGCCGTGAGCTCCGCGTGCATGCCGGGGACGGCGGCCGGCGGCTGCGCCGCGCGCACGAGGCGCGCGGTCCACAGGCGGGCGAGCACCAGCAGGCCGACACCCGCGACGAGGCAGGCGATGCCGATGGGATGCGTGACGAGCACGCCGAGGGTGTCGAAGCCGAGCGCGGCGCCCACCGCCACGCCGAACAGCGGGAGCCACGTCATGAGACGTGCGGTCGCCGCCGGCTCGGCGAGCGCGATCCTCACGTCGTCCATCGCCTCTTGGGCGTCGCGCAGCGCGAGCGCCGTCCCGCGCAGCGAGGGAGCCAGCGGCGCGCCGACTGTGGAGGCGATCTCCCACGCGGCCGCCACCTGCCGCCAGGCCGCCGCCTCGCCTCCGCGCGCCTGGCCCGCCCGCGGCGCGTCGGCGCCCTGCTCCTCGATCGCCTGCGGCGCGGGCGTTCCGGCCTCGAGCCGCTCGTGGATGCGGCGCGCCGCCTCGTCGCCCGCCTCGCCGACGTGCCGCCAGGCGGCAGCGGGAGCGGTGCCGGCCTCGAGCAGGACCGCCACCTTCAGCAGCGTCGCCGCGACGGCGGCCGGCGCCTGCGCGCTCACGCGTGCCACGGCCGCACCTCCTCGATCGCGAGCCGCCCGTCGCCGCCCACGCGGAAGCGGCCGGCGCTCGCGAGGCGGCGGCCGCCGTCCGGGCCGCGCTCCAGGTGCAGCACCCAGGCGATCGCGCTGGCGACCTGCCGCGCGACGGCGTGGTCGTCCATCCCGGCGAGCGCGCCGAGGGCCTCCAGCCGCGCGGGCACCTCGGCCAGACCGCTCGCGTGCAGGGTGCCCGCCCCGCCGTCGTGCCCGGTGTTGAGCGCGGTGAGCAGCTCACGCACCTCCTCGCCCCGGCACTCCCCCACGACGATCCGGTCGGGGCGCATCCGCAGCGACTCGCGCACGAGCCGCGCGAGTCCGATCCCTCCCGCGCCCTCGAGATTCGCCTGGCGGGCCTCGAGGGACACGTGATGCGGGTGGTCGATCCGCAGCTCCGCGACGTCCTCGATCGTGACGATGCGCTCGCGCTCGGGCGCGTGCGAGAGCAGCGCGCCCAGCAGGGTCGTCTTGCCCGTGCCCGTCGCGCCGGTCACGAGCAGGTTCTCGCGCGCGTGCACCATGCGCACCAGCCACGCCCGCACGGTGTCGGGGAACGCGCCCCCGGCGCTCAGCGCGTCGAGCGTCGCCTCGCCGAGCGCGGGGATCCGGATCGACAGCGCGGTCCCGCGGCGGGCGACCGGCGGGAGCACGGCGTGCACGCGGATGCCGCCGGACAGCCGCACGTCGACGCACGGCGTGCCGTCGTCGACGTGGCGGCCGCCCGCGGCGATCAGCGCCGTCGCGAGGTCGCGCACCTCCCGCTCCGAGGCGCGCCACGACGGATCGTGCTCCGCGCCGGCGCCGCGGTCGGCGAAGAGACCGTCGGCGCCGTTGACGAACAGATCGGTGACCCGCGGGTCCTCGAGGTAGGGCGCGAGCGCGCCGATTCCCGGGACGGGCGGGAGGCGGCGTGACCCCGCGGCCGCGGTGCGGCGGGGGCGGACGACGAACGGATCGGGCATGCCCCGACGCTAGGTCTGCCCGCCCCGCGCGCGCCCCGATTCCACAGCGCCGATCCGCCGCCGACGCGAGAAAGCGCCCTGTGAGCGAGCCCACCGACTTTCGGAGGTAGCCCCTGTCCGACGCCCGACGTAGATTCGGGAGCAACGTGCGACGACGCACGCCCGGCGCTTCGTCCGCCGGCGATCGATATCCGCAAAGGAGCGCGCTGCATGAGCAGTCAGATCGACCACCTCCTCGACGAGGACCGCCGCTTCGCCCCCGATCCGGCCTTCGCCGCGAACGCCGTGGCGAAGCCCGAGCTCTACAAGCGGGCCAAGACCGACCGCGAGGGCTTCTGGTCCGAGCAGTCGCGCGAGCTGCTGCACTGGAGCACGCCGTTCACGCAGGTGCTCGACTGGTCGAACCCGCCATTCGCGAGGTGGTTCGCCGACGGCGCGCTGAACGTCGCCTACAACTGCCTCGACCGCCACGTGGAGGCGGGCAACGGCGACCGCGTCGCCCTGCACTTCGAGGGCGAGCCCGGTGATTCCCGCGCCGTCACCTACGCGGAGCTCACCGACGAGGTCAAGCGCCTCGCGAACGTGCTCACCGACCTGGGCATCGGCGAGGGCGACCGCGTCGCGCTCTACCTGCCGATGATCCCCGAGGCGGTCGCCTCGATGCTCGCCGTGGCCCGCATCGGCGCCGTGCACTCCGTCGTCTTCGGCGGCTTCAGCGCCGACAGCCTGCGCTCGCGCATCGACGACGCGGGCGCGAAGCTCGTCATCACCGCCGACGGCGGCTGGCGCAAGGGCAAGGTCTCGCCCCTGAAGCCGGCCGTCGATCAGGCCCTCGAGGATCGCGGCGGTCTCGGCCCGCAGGCCACCGTCGAGCACGTGCTCGTCGTGCGCCGCGGCGAGAACGAGGTCGACTGGGTCGAGGGCCGCGACATCTGGTACCACGACGTCGTGCCGCAGGCGGCCGCCGAGCACGAGCCGCAGGCGTTCCCCGCCGAGTCGCCGCTGTTCATCCTCTACACCTCGGGCACCACCGGGAAGCCGAAGGGCATCCTGCACACCTCGGGCGGCTACCTCACCCAGGCGGCGTTCACGCACCGGAACGTGTTCGACCTGCACCCCGAGAGCGACGTGTACTGGTGCACGGCCGACATCGGCTGGATCACGGGTCACTCCTACGTCGTGTACGGCCCGCTGGCCAACGGCGCCACGCAGGTGCTCTACGAGGGCACGCCCGAGTTCCCGGAGCCCGGCCGGTGGTGGGACGTCATCGAGAAGTACAAGGTGACCATCTTCTACACCGCCCCCACCGCGATCCGCGGCTTCATGAAGCAGGGCCGACAGATCCCGCAGGCGCGCGACCTGTCGAGCCTGCGCCTGCTCGGCTCGGTGGGCGAGCCCATCAACCCCGAGGCGTGGATCTGGTACCGCGAGGTGATCGGCGCGGGCAAGACGCCCATCGTCGACACGTGGTGGCAGACCGAGACGGGCGCCATCATGGTGTCGGCGCTGCCCGGCATCACGGAGACCAAGCCCGGGTCCGCGCAGGTGCCCCTCCCCGGCATCTCGGCCGCCGTCGTCGACGAGAAGGGCGAGCCGGTCGGCGAGGGCAACGGCGGGCTGCTCGTCATCACCGAGCCGTGGCCCAGCATGCTGCGCGGCATCTGGGGCGACCCGGATCGCTTCGTCGAGACGTACTGGAAGATGTTCCAGGACAAGGGCTACTACTTCGCCGGCGACGGGGCGCGCCTCGACGACGACGGGGACATCTGGCTGCTGGGCCGCGTCGACGACGTCATGAACGTCTCGGGACACCGCCTCTCGACCGCCGAGATCGAGTCGGCGCTCGTGGCGCACGAGGCCACGGCCGAGGCCGCGGTCGTGGGCGCCTCGGACGAGACGACCGGCCAGGCGGTGGTGGCCTTCGTCATCCTCAAGGAGAGCTTCCTGCGCGCGCACAGCGCCGAGGGGCTGGCGAACGACCTGCGCGCCTGGGTGGGCGAGCAGATCGGGCCGATCGCCCGGCCGCGCGACGTCTACATCGTGGGCGAGCTGCCCAAGACCCGCTCCGGCAAGATCATGCGGCGCCTGCTGCGAGACGTCGCCGAGGGCCGCGAGGTCGGCGACACGACGACGCTGGCCGACACCGCCGTCATGAGCATCATCAGCGCCCAGGTGCGCTGACGTCGCTATATCCGCAAGTCTGTGCCAACTCCGGGCGGGCGAGCACGCGGACTTGGCACAGACTTGCGGACTAACCGCTCACGCGAAGGTGAAGGCCACCTCGACCTCGACGGGCGCGTCGAGCGGCAGCACCGCGACGCCGACCGCGGAGCGGCTGTGCGCCCCGGCCTCGCCGAAGATCTCGCCGAGCAGCTCGCTCGCGCCGTTGACGACGCCGGGCTGACCGGTGAACGCGGGATCGGAGGCGACGAAGCCGGTCACCTTGAACACGCCGGTCAGGCGGTCGACGCCGCCCACGGCCGCAGCGGCGGCCGCGATCGCGTTCAGCGCGCAGGTGCGGGCCAGGTCCTTCGCCTCGGCGGCGGGCACGAGCCCGTCGCCCTCGCCCACCTTGCCCGTGGCCGGCAGGCTGCCCGCCACCATCGGCAGCTGACCCGAGGTCCAAGCGAGGTCACCGTGCACCCTGGCGGGGATGTACGCGGCCACAGGCGGCACGACGGAGGGCAGCTCGAGGCCCAGCTCGCGCAGGCGCGCGGAGACGGTCACCGCTCGTCCTCGAACTGCTTGGCCGCCTCCGCGGCCGCGCCGAGGCCGGCGTTGGCCTCGCCCGATCCGACCGGGCGCTTCAGATAGGCGACGAGGCCGCCCTCCGGGCCCTGGACGACCTGCACGAGCTCCCAGCCCTGCTTGCCCCAGTTGTTCAGGATCGCTGCCGTGTTGTGGATCAGCAGCGGCGTCGTGAGGTACTCCCACGTGGTCATGACTCTCCCGTCATCGAGCGGCGCATCGCGAGTCCCCGGCGTCCGCGCGAACCATGTGCGCGGCCCTCCGCGTGCCGCCGCCGCATGTGAGGCGTCCCCCAGGGAACTCGCCTACCATCACCATATGCCCAACGCGAAAAGGACGCCGAGCGGCGTGCTCAGCGGCGTGCTCGGCCTCGTCGGCCTGAGCGCCGTCGCGGGCCTGCTGGTCACCGCGGCTGTCACCCCCGCCATCGCGATGAGCGGTGCCGCCGCCTCGAGCGCGATCAGCCTGTTCGAGAACCTGCCGGGCATCCTCAAGGTGGATCGTCCGATGGAGCCGAGCACCATCTACGCGAAGGACGAGGCCGGCAACGATGTGCAGCTGGCGACGTTCTACGACCAGAACCGCCAGCCGGTCGAGTACGACCAGGTCTCGCGCCACATCTACGACGCGATCCTCTCGAGCGAGGACCCGCGCTACTACGAGCACGGCGGCGTCGACCTCATCGGCACCACGCGCGCCCTGCTCAACAACGCCTCCGGCGGCACCACACAGGGCGGATCGTCCATCAGCCAGCAGTACGTGAAGAACGTGCTCATCCAGCAGTGCGAGCAGGAGGCCGCGGACGACGAGGAGCTGCGGGAGTGCTTCATGAAGCACACCAACTCCGAGGGCGTGGAGGGCTATGAGCGCAAGCTGCAGGAGATGCGCTACGCCATCGCGATCGAGAAGGAGTACTCGAAGGACGACATCCTGCTCGGGTACCTGAACATCGCGAACTTCGGCGGCCAGACGTACGGCATCGAGGCCGCCGCGCGCTACTACTTCAACACGAGCGCCAAGGATGTCACGGTCGGCCAGGCGGCGGTGCTCGCCGGCGTCGTCCAGAACCCGAACATCTACCGCATCGACATGCGCGACGGATCGACCGTCGACAGGGACGGCAACCCGATCAACAGCGAGGCCGACGGCTACTCGCTCACCAAGGGCCGCCAGCTGTACGTGCTCAAGCGCCTCCTCGAGGACGGCAAGATCACGCAGGAGCAGCACGACGAGGCGGCGGAAGAGCCGATCGTGCCGGACATCACGCCCACGGACCAGGGCTGTCGCGCGGCCGGCGGGTCCGCCTATTTCTGCCAGTACGTGAGGTCGGTCATCCTGACGGACGAGGCCTTCGGCGCGACCCCGACGGAGCGCGCGCAGAAGCTGCAGCGCGGCGGCCTCGACATCTACACGACGCTCGACCTGAGCGTGCAGCGCGCCGGCGAGGACGCGATGCGCGACTGGGCTCCCAGCCACATCGACGGCATGAACTTCGGCGCTACGGGTGTCTCCCTGGAGGCGCAGACCGGCCGGATCCTGGCGATGGTGCAGAACACGGAGTTCACGGAGAACAGCGACGAGCCCGGCAAGACCTCCATCATCTATGCCGCGGATGCAGCGCACGGCGCCTCCACGGGCTTCGAGGTGGGCTCCTCGTACAAGCTCTTCACCCTGATCGACTGGCTCGAGAAGGGGAAGTCCGTCAACCAGCGCCTCAACGGCACCAAGCACACGTTCTCGAGGATGAAGGCCTGCGGCCAGATCTCGCCGTCCGCGAAGGACACGGGCCAGATCGGCAACTACGGCGGCAGCGGCGGGTACTACGGCACGCCCATGACGTTCACGCGCGACTCGCTCAACACGGGCTACCTCGCGATGGCCGAGCAGCTCGACATCTGCGACATCAACAAGGTCGCCGAGCGGATGGGCGTGACGCTGGCGAACGGCGAGTCGGTGACCAAGACGAACGTGCCCTACGACGTGCTCGGGTCGAAGAACATCGCCCCGATGGACATGGCGGCCGCCTACGCCGCCGTCGCCAACGGCGGCGTGCTCTGCGAGCCCATCGCGATCGACCGCGTCGTCGACTCCGGGGGCGTCGAGCAGCCCGTGCCCGAGCCCAACTGCGAGAAGGTCATCGAGCCGAACGTCGCCGCCACGGCGGCGCACGTGCTGCAGGGCGTCATGCAGCCCGGAGGCACCGGCTACACATCGAACACCCGCGACGGCGTCCCGCTCATCGGCAAGACCGGCACGCACGAGGACGACCAGACCTTCATGGTGGAGTCGTCGACCAAGGTCGCGACCGCCGTCTGGGTGGGCAACGTCGACTCCGTGCAGGAGAACGGCCAGTGGGTGCGCAAGAGCATGTCGCGCCAGTGGGCGAACGGCATCAGGCTGTCGGACATCCGCCACAGGATCGCGCCGGCGCTGCAGTCGGCGGCCAACGCGAAGTACGGCGGCGACCCGTTCCCCGAGGCGGACCGCAACCTGCTCGTGACGCCGATGGCCGACCTCCCCGATGTCACGGGCAAGACGGTCGAGGAGGCCACGCGCATCCTGAGCGCCGCCGGTTTCGACGCGAACGTCGGCGAGCCCGTCACGGGCGACCAGCCCGACGGCACCGTGCAGACGCAGGAGCCGGGCGCCGGACGCGTCGCCGTGGGGACCGTCGTGACCATCAGCCCCAGCAACGGGCAGGGCGTGCGCGTGCCGAACGTGGCGGGCGCGGCCGTGGCGGCGGCGCTGGGCGCCCTGCAGTCGGCCGGCCTCGACCCCGCGCGGGGTTCCTGCTCGGAGGCCAAGGGCGCCGGCAGCGGCAAGGCCACCGGCACCGCGCCCGCGGCGGACGAGCTCGTCGCACCGGGCACGCGCGTGACCGTCGACTACCAGGCCGACGACTGCGGCGGCGGCAACAACGGCGGCGGCAACGGCGGCGGCAACAACGGCGGCGGCAACGACGACGATTGAATGATCGGACTCCTCGCATGATCGGCCGCCTCACCCGCGGCGTCGCCGGCGTCGTGGGCGCCGGTGCCGCCGCCGGCGCCCTCGCCGCCGCGTGGGGCGTCGGGATCGAGCGCCACCTGTACACGGTGCGTCACCACGTCGTGCGCATTCTGGAGCCCGACGCCCGCCCCATCCGCGTCCTGCACCTCTCGGATGCGCACATGGCGCCGTGGCAGCGCCGCAAGCAGGACTGGATCGCCCGGCTCGCCGGGCTGCGGCCGGATCTGATCGTCAACACCGGAGACAACCTGGGACACCCCGACGGTCTCCGCGGCATCCGAGCGGCGTTCGCGCCGTTCGCGGGCGTGCCAGGCGTCTTCGTCCACGGCTCGAACGATCTCTATGCGCCCACGCCGAAGAACCCGTTCCAGTACCTCGCCGGGCCGTCGCGGCGGCACAGCGAGCCCACGCGGCTCGACACGGATGCGCTCGACGCGTATCTGTCGGATGAGCTGGGCTGGCGGCGGATCGACAACACCGCGGTCCGCATGACCGTGGCCGGATCGGACCTGCGGTTCGCCGGAACGGACGACGCCCACCACGGCAGCGATCGCGTCGACGACACCCTCGCCGCGCTCGCCGCCCTCGGCGGGGACGGTCCGACCATCGGCGTGACGCACGCGCCCTACCGCCGCATCCTGAGCGCCCTGGCCGGTGCGGGAGCCGACATGCTGTTCGCCGGCCACACGCACGGCGGCCAGGTGCGTGTGCCGTTCGTGGGCGCCCTCGTGGGAAACTGCGATCTGCCGCTCTCGCAGGTGCGCGGGCTGTCGACGTGGACGCACGACGGGCGCTCCGTCCCGCTGAACGTCAGCGCCGGGCTCGGCCACTCGATCTACGCGCCGGTGCGCTTCGCGTGCCGCCCGGAGGCCTCGCTCCTCACCCTCGCTCCGCGCGTCTGATCACCGCTTCACGCTGCGCGGAGCCTCCGGCGAGCGGGGCCCGCCTTCATCACCGCGATCAAACGACTGAGGGACCCGCCTTTCGGCGGGTCCCTCAGTCATTTACGTCGGGGTGCGACCCACCGCTTCTCCACGCATCGCTTCGCGCTGCGCGGAGCCTCGGCGGCGGGTACCCGCCTTGGTCACCGCGAGCAAATGACTGAGGGACCCGCCTTTCGGCGGGTCCCTCAGTCATTTACGTCGGGGTGACAGGATTTGAACCTGCGGCCTCTTCGTCCCGAACGAAGCGCGCTACCAAGCTGCGCCACACCCCGTTTTGCAACCCTGCAAGTCTACCTGATGCCGCGGGCTGCGACGAACCGGTGCCCGAACCGGCGCGAACGGACACGTAGGCTTGGGGGGTGACAGAGAAGACCCCGCTAGTCGTCGTCTTCGACCTCGACGACACCCTGGCCCCTTCCAAGAGCCCCATCGACGCGCGCATCGGCGAGCTGCTCATCCGGCTCGCAGACCGCGTCGAGGTCGCCGTGATCTCCGGCGGACAGATCGGGCAGTTCCGCTCGCAGCTGGTCGAGCGCCTGCCGCACGCGCCGGGCGCGCTCGAGCACGTCCACCTGCTGCCGACCTGCGGCACGCAGTACTTCCGGTACGACGGCACCGACTTCGCCGTGCTGTACGCGCAGGACCTCACCGAGGACGAGAAGCAGCGGGCGCTCGTCGCCGTCGAGGAGGAGGCCCGGCGCCTGGGCTACTGGGAGAGCGACACGTGGGGCCCGATCCTGGAGGATCGCGGCTCGCAGATCACGTTCTCGGCCCTCGGCCAGGCCGCGCCGGTCGACGCCAAGCGCGCGTGGGACCCGACGGGCGCGAAGAAGTCCGCCCTGCGCGACGCCGTCGCGGCCCGCGTGCCCGACCTGGAGGTGCGCTCGGGCGGATCGACGTCGGTCGACATCACGCGCAAGGGCATCGACAAGGCATACGGGATGCGCCGCCTCGCCGAGCAGACCGGCGTGGCGCTGTCGGACATGCTCTTCTACGGCGACCGCCTCGATCCGGACGGCAACGACTACCCCGTGCTCGCGATGGGCGAGGTCGCGTGCGTCTCGGTCACCGGCTGGCAGGACACCGCCGACAAGCTGGACGCCCTGATCCCGACCCTGCCGCCGCGCGCCTGACGCGGGGCGGGCACCGGGTCCCGCGCCCGCCCCGACGGGTCAGCCGTCGTAGCCGCGCGGATTGCGCTGCTGCCAGTTCCACACGTCGCGCGTCATGTCGTCGATCGTGCGGGTGGCCGCCCAGCCCAGCTCCCGCTGCGCCTTCGACGGGTCGCAGTAGGTGGCGGCGAGGTCGCCCGCCCGGCGCTCGGCCATGACCTTCGGCAGCTCGCGCCCCACGGCCTTCTCGAACGAGGCGATCAGCTCGAGCACGCTCACGGGCCTGCCCGTGCCGAGGTTGTAGGCCACCAGCCCGGGCTGCGCCTTCTCGAGCGCCGCGACGTGCCCCTGCGCCAGGTCGACCACGTGGATGTAGTCACGCAGACCCGTGCCGTCGGGGGTGTCGTAATCGCTGCCGTACACGTTGATCTCGGGCAGCGATCCCACGGCCACGCGCGCCACGAACGGCATGAGGTTGTTGGGGATGCCCTTCGGGTCCTCGCCCACCAGGCCCGACTCGTGCGCGCCGACCGGGTTGAAGTAGCGCAGCAGCGTGACGTTCAGCTCGGGGTTGACGCGCTGCACGTCGGCGAGCACGACCTCGTTCATGAGCTTCGACTTCGAGTACGGGTTCGACAGGTGCACGAGGTCGCGCGTGGCCTCCTCGGTGAACGGCAGGTCCGCCGGATCGGAGTAGACCGTGCCGGTGCTCGAGAAGATGAACGAGGTGATGCCGCGCTCGAGGCCCACCTTCATGAGCGTGTACGTCGTGTCGAGGTTGTTGCGGTAGTACAGCAGCGGCTTCTGCACCGACTCGCCCACGGCCTTCTTGGCCGCGAAGTGCATGATCGCGTCGAACGGACCGTGTTCGTCGAACGCCCGCTCCACGTCCTCCACGTGCGCGGCGTTGCCGGCGACAAGCGGGGCGCGCTTTCCGGTGATCTGGTGGATCCGCTCGGTGACGACACCGCTCGTGTTCGTGAGGTCATCGAGCAGCACCGCCTCGTGGCCGGCCTCGAGGAGGGCGATCGCAGTGTGGGTCCCGACGTATCCGGCGCCGCCGGCAAGGAGTACTCGCATGCCCCCAGCCTACGGCCGTCGCGGGCGCGCACCCGCGCGTCAGCGCGCGCCGAGCGCTCCCCCGGACTCCTCCAGGTAGCAGGCGCCGCACAGCGACTCGTAGGTGACGAAGTGGTCGTCGCGCACGGCGGCCGTGGCGGCGTCGATCGCCACCTGATCACCGTCGAACACGAACCGCCCGCCCACGACGCGGCCGTTGAACAGCGCTTTGCGTCCGCAGCGGCAGATCGTCTTCAGCTCCTCCAGCGAGTGCGCGATCTCCAGCAGGCGAGCGGATCCCGGGAAGGCGGCGGTGCGGAAGTCCGTGCGGATCCCGTAGGCCATGACGGGGATGCCGTCCTCCACCGCGATGCGGAACAGGTCGTCCACCTGCGGCGAGGTGAGGAACTGCGCCTCGTCCACGAGGAGGCACGCGACGTCACGCGGGCGGCCGGGGATGAGCGCGTCGTCCACCGCCGCGCGGACCCGCTCGCGGTGCGTGCGGAAGAGGGCGCGCGCGTCGGCGTCCGGCGCGATCAGGAAGTCGACCGTGCGCGTCACGCCCAGGCGCGACTCGATCTGATCCGCGCCCTTCGTGTCGATCGCCGGCTTGGCCAGCAGCACCGCCTGGCCACGCTCCTCGTAGTTGTAGGCCGCCTGCAGCAGGGCGGTGGACTTCCCCGAGTTCATCGCGCCGTATCGGAAGTACAGTTTGGCCACCGCACAAGCCTACGCGCGCGGGGCGCGCCGCCGCCGCGGAGGCGCTCACTCCCGCGCGTGCACGGCGACGACCGACCGGGCTCGTCCACAGGCGGCGGTCGGGCGCCATCCGTCCACGGATCCGGCACGCGCGCTCCGCGTCGCGACCCGCGCCCGTAGCGTCGATGCCGACCCGTCACCACCGACGAGCCCCACAGAATCACCGAAGACCCGAGGAGGATCGGATGCCCGTCTACACCGTCGACAGCGACATCGTCATGGAGAAGGCCGCCGCCGTCGGCGGCACGGTCGGCCGCCTGCAGGCAGAGACCGCCACCCTGCAGGCCCAGCTGCGCGACCTGCAGGGCTCGTGGACCGGCATGGCCGCGGGGGCCTTCCAGTCCAGCGCCGAGGAGTGGCGCGCCGTGCAGGCGCAGGTGGAGCAGGCGCTCGCGGCGCTCGGCGAGTCGCTGCGCGCCGCCGGCACGCACTACGCCGACACCGAGCACGCGGCGATGGCCATGTTCCGCTGACCCGCGCCGAAGACGACGAACGGCCCCTCCGAGGAGGGGCCGTTCGCGGGGAGTGGATCAGAAGTCCATGCCGCCCGCGGCGTCGGCCGGCGCCGGCTGGTTCTTCTCCGGCTTGTCGGCGACGACGGCCTCGGTGGTGAGGAACAGGCCGGCGATCGACGCCGCGTTCTGCAGCGCCGAGCGCGTCACCTTCGCCGGGTCGATGATGCCCGCGCCGAACATGTCGACGTACTCACCCGTGGCTGCGTTGAGGCCCTGGCCGGCGGGGAGCTCGGCGACCTTGGCGGCCACGACGCCCGGCTCGAGGCCGGCGTTGAGCGCGATCTGCTTCAGCGGCGCCTCGATGGCGATGCGCACGATGCCCGCACCGGTCGCCTCGTCGCCCTGGAGCTGCAGCTTGTCGAACGCGGTCGCGCCGGCCTGGATGAGGGCCACGCCACCACCGGGGACGATGCCCTCCTCGACGGCCGCCTTCGCGTTGCGCACGGCGTCCTCGATGCGGTGCTTGCGCTCCTTGAGCTCCACCTCGGTGGCCGCACCCGCCTTGATGACGGCCACGCCGCCGGCGAGCTTGGCGAGGCGCTCCTGCAGCTTCTCGCGGTCGTAGTCGCTGTCGGTGTTCTCGATCTCGCGACGGATCTGGGTCACGCGGCCCTCGATCTGGCCCGCGTCGCCCGCGCCCTCGACGATGGTCGTCTCGTCCTTCGTGACGATGACCTTGCGCGCGCGGCCGAGCAGGTCGAGCTCGGTGTTCTCGAGCTTGAGGCCGACCTCCTCGGTGATGACCTGGCCGCCGGTGAGGATCGCGATGTCCTGCAGCTGGGCCTTGCGACGGTCGCCGAAGCCGGGGGCCTTCACGGCGACCGACTTGAAGATGCCGCGGATCTTGTTCAGCACGAGCGTGGCCAGGGCCTCGCCCTCGACGTCCTCGGCGATGATGACGAGCTCCTTGCCCGACTGGATCACCTTGTCGACGACCGGCAGCAGATCCTTGATGTTCGAGATCTTCTGGTTGGCGATGAGGATGTACGGGTCCTCGAAGACGGCCTCCTGGCGCTCCGGGTCCGTGACGAAGTAGGGGTTCAGGTAGCCCTTGTCGAAGCGCATGCCCTCGGTGAGCTCGAGCTCGGTGCCGAACGCCTGGGCCTCCTCGACCGTGACGACGCCCTCCTTGCCCACCTTGTCGATGGCCTCGGCGATGAGCGCGCCGATCTCCGGGTCGGCGGCCGAGATCGACGCGGTGGCGGCGATCTGGTCCTTCGACTCGACCTCCTTGGCGTTCGCGAGCAGCTCGTCCGTGACGGCCTTGACGGCCTTCTCGATGCCGCGCTTCAGGCTGATCGGGTCGGCACCGGCCGCGACGTTGCGCAGGCCCTCGCGCACGAGCGCCTGGGCGAGCACGGTCGCCGTCGTCGTGCCGTCACCGGCGACGTCGTCGGTCTTCTTCGCAACCTCCTTGACGAGCTCCGCGCCGATCTTCTCGTACGGGTCGTCGAGCTCGATCTCCTTGGCGATCGAGACGCCGTCGTTCGTGATGGTGGGAGCGCCCCACTTCTTCTCGAGCACGACGTTGCGACCGCGCGGGCCGAGCGTCACCTTGACGGCGTCGGCCAGCTGGTTGAGGCCGCGCTCGAGGCCGCGCCGGGCCTCCTCGTCGAAAGCGATCATCTTTGCCATGTGTGTGTCGTCCCTCCCGGACGTAGGCGTATGGGTTTAGCACTCAAATCCTGCGAGTGCTAACGCCATTCTGGCACTCGACCCCAGGGAGTGCAAGCCGCGTGGCGCGGGCTCCCGGCGCGCGGGAACGCCCCGGAACCGAGGGGTCCGGGGCGTTGCGGGATGAGGGAGGGTCAGACGGGGCGGACGGCCTCCGCCTGCGGGCCCTTCTGGCCGGTTCCGACGGTGAACTCGACGGCCTGCCCCTCCTCGAGCACGCGGAAACCGCCCATCTCGATGTTGGAGTAGTGGACGAAGACGTCCTGGCTGCCGTCGGCGACGGTGATGAACCCGTACCCCTTCTCGGCGTTGAACCACTTGACGGTGCCCTGGGTCATGCTGGAACTCTCCTGGTGCTGCGGGGGATCGACAGCGACAGCGTAGCCACGCGCCACACGCGGGCGAGAGGGTTCAGAGCAGGTTTGACATGCGCGATGCCGAACGTTTACCCGGCGGAAACACGATCCAGGCCGAGCACCACCGTGACGACCTTCGTCTCCGCGTCGGCGACGTACGCGGTGCTCTCCTCGAGGCGTCCGCCGCCCAGCGCCTCCGCGACGCCGGCCGCGGCCGCCTCGTGCTCCGGCGCGGCGTAGTACACGACGGTCTCGGGGATGTCCGTCGCGCTGGAGGCGCTCGCCGAGACGTCGTCGCCGTTCCAGCCGGCCGCGACGAGCTGCTCCTCGGCCCGCACCTCGATGCCCTGCGACGCCGTCCCGTTCAGGATGAGCACCTGGTAGGAGGGGTCTACGACGGCTTCGACCGTGGGCACGGGGTCTGGGCCCGCGACGACGTCCGGCTGCTGCTGTGACAGCGCGAGGAACGTCACCACCCCCACGCAGAAGAGCACGACCGCGCTGACACCGGCCCAGAGCAGCGCCACGCCCACCCGCAGGCGCGGGTTCTCCGCGCGGTGCGCGCCGACGCGGTCGCGCTGTCGCGGCACGTCGTCGAAGCGATCGCGGGGGTACGTCTCGTTCGGCACCCGACGATGCTACCCGGCGCCGCGACGCCGATTCTGAGTGCCGCGGTCTCCGGTTCCGCGCGTCAGGCGTGCAGGGCGGCGCGGCGCGCGAGGCGCTCGTCGCGCACGCGGCGCAGGCGCTTCACGAGCAGCGGATCGTGCTCGAGAGCCTCGGCGGTGTCGATGAGCCGACCCAGCAGCTGGTAGTAGCGGGCGGGCGTCATGCCGAGGGTGGCGCGGATCGCCTCCTCCTTGGCACCCGCATGCCTCGTCCACTCCGCCTCGAAGGCGAGGATCGCGCGGTCGGTCTCGGTCAGTGCCACGTCCTCCACGGTAGGCGGCGTGCTCGGGTCGCCCAGGAGGCGCACCGCACGGGCGGCTGATCGGCCGAGGACCCCTACGGCGTGCGCTCCTCGATCCACGCGCCCAGCGGGTCGGCGGCGGCCAGGATCTCCCCGTCCAGCGCGAGCGCGAAGCCGTCCCAGCCGTCGGGATCGGGCCGGCGCGTCCACGCGTCGTGCAGGCCGGGAGCGTCGAGCGTGATCCAGCGGGCATCGAGCGCGCGGATCTGCCGGATGAGGCGCTCCCGCGCCGCGCGCGGCACGTGCGGCAGCACGCCGGGGGTCGTCACGACGAGGGTCGCGCCGGCGGGCGCCCGAGCCGCGAGCGCCTCGAGCGCGCCCGGCGCACTGGCGTCGCCCGCAACGAGCAGGGGCGGGTCGGCCGCCGCGATGTCGAGGGCCGCCGCGATCCGCGCGGCCCTGCCGCGCTCGCCCGGCCAGACGAGCCCCGTGATCCAGTCGCGGTCGACGGGGTCGGCCGCATCGCGCGGCGCGGGGTCGATGCCCGCCCGCCACACGATCTCCGGCAGTGCCCCGGGCACGGGCGTCCCACCGCGCAGCACGCAGTCGAGCACGACCGAGGCTCCGCTGCCCACCTCGCGCACCGATCCGTCGTCGCTGCGGAAGCGGTACGCGTAGCGATCCGGGTAGAGGCACAGCCCGGCCGACGCGCCGATCTCGAGCAGCGCGATCGGCCCCGGTACGCGCTGCAACGCGTACAGCAGCGGCGCGCACCGCCCCGGCTCGTTCGTCTGGATGCCGCGCGCCGCGCACTCGGCGACCACGCGATCCGCGTGCGAGAGGACGAAGCGCGCCCACGCGTCATAGTCACCCTCGGCGGCGCCGAGCATGCGCGTCACGGCGAAGACGAGCGGCGGCTGGCGGTGGGGCGGGTCCAGCCGCGCGAGCACCGCGGCCACGGCCTCGTCGGCGGCCACGCCCGCCGCCCACTGCGCGTACAGCGCGCTGCGGCCGGGGGCCTCATCCCGCGCGAAACGGGCGTAGCGCTCCTGCACGGCGGCGACCTCGGGATCCATGCGTCACAGTCTGCCTCTCACGCGCCCGGCACCCCCGATCCGCGTACCCTTGAGGCATGGCCTACGAAGTGCAGAAGTCCGAGGACGAGTGGCGCGCCGAGCTCGGCGAGGAGCAGTACGCGGTGCTCCGCGGGGCGGCGACCGAGCGCCCGTGGACGGGCGAGCTGCTGGATGAGGAGCGCGCGGGCATCTACGCGTGCGCGGCGTGCGGCAACGAGCTGTTCGTCAGCGGCACGAAGTTCGACTCCCACTGCGGCTGGCCGAGCTTCTACGAGTCGGTGCGCCCCGAGGCCGTGGAGCTGCTCGAGGACACGAGCCACGGCATGGTGCGCACCGAGGTGCGCTGCGCGAAGTGCGGATCGCACCTGGGGCACGTCTTCCCCGACGGCTTCGGCACCCCCACCGGCGACCGCTACTGCATGAACTCGATCGCCCTGGACTTCACGCCCGAGTCGTGAGCGCCGCCGGCGCCGACTCGGCGCATCCCGCCCGCGACGCGGTGCGCGCCCGGCGCTCGTACTCCAAGGTGACCGACGAGGCGCCCACCCGCGCGGAGCTGCTGGAGCTCGTGGCCGCCGCCTCGCGCGTGGCGGATCACTCCGGCCTGCGCCCATGGCGGCTCATCGAGCTGCGCGGTGCGGATCGCGAGAGACTGGGCCGCGCGATCGCGAAGGCGCAGGACGAGCGGGAGCCCTCGACCAAGCCGCTGCGCGCGCCGCTGCTGATCGCGATCGTCGCGTGCATCCGCGCGAGCGAGAAGGTGCCGGCGTGGGAGCAGGAGGCCGTCGCCTCCGGCGTCGCCCACACGCTCAGCCTGCTGCTCGACGAGGCCGGATGGGGCGTCATCTGGCGCACCGGCCACTACACGCGCAGCAAGGCCGTGGCGAAGGCGCATCGCCTCGAGAAGCACGAGCGCCTGCTGGGCTGGCTCTACGTGGGCGGCAAGCCCGAGGGCGAGCGCGGCGGCCACCGCAAGACGATCGACGCCGAGGCGTTCCTCACTCGGCTGCCGGAGTAGCCGGCGCGCCGGCCGCGTGGCGCCGGCGCCAGCGCACCGCCGCGATCACGACGCCGATCGACGCGAGCGCGACGGTCGTGGCGGACTGCCACGCCGCGGCGGGCGCCTCGGGCGGCCAGATCGCGTCGAGCACGACCGATCCCAGCAGCTGGCCCAGCACCGAGGCGAGCCCGAACAGCAGCACCCCCGTGCGCGCGACGAGCGCGGCGCTCATGAAGATGTACACGCAGCCGATCGCGCCGCCGAGATAGAGCCACGGCGCGGCGGGCAGCGGCTCCGGGGCGCCCACCACCCCGACGTGCACGAGGGCGGCCACGGCCAGCACCGCCGTGCCCCCGACGAAGTTCACGGTCGTGGCCGCGAGCGCCGAGCCGACCGCCGCGCGCAGCCGGCCGTTCGTCGCCTGCTGCCATGCCACGGCGAATCCCACGAGCAGCGGCAGCACGAGCATCCACAGCGGGGCGCGCGAGACCGCGTCGCCGCCGAGCGAGAACGCGACGGCCACGAGGGCGAGCGCCGCGCCGATCACGCGCGGCATCGTCACCGCCGTGACGCCCGCGGGCCCGTAGCCGATGCGGTCCACGACGATCCCGATGAGCGTCTGCCCCGCGACCATGCCGACCGTGAACAGCGAGACGCCGATGATCGCGACCGTGAGGCCCTGCGTCGCGACGGTGAGGGCGCCGGCCGCGCCGCCGATGAGCATCCACCACGGCGCGGCGCCCGATCGGACGGCCGCGAGGAGCGAGCGGATGCCCGCGCGCCCGGCGGGCAGCAGCGCGCTGAGCACGAGCAGGATCGCCAGCCCGCTGCCGAAGGAGATGACGGCGGCGACGAGTCCGTCGTCGAGCGCGACGCCCAGCTGCGCGTTGATGCGCGCCTGCAGGGCGGCGAGCACGCCGACCGCGACGGCGCCTCCGATCGCGAGCACCGCCGGCATCCAGGAGCGGGCGGCGGGAGGAGCGACGGTCACCGATCAAGCCTACGCCCGCATCCCGCCCCGCCTGCCGCGTCGGCGACCCTCGCCCCGGCAACCCCTCGGCCCGAGCCCCGGCAACCCCTCGGCCCTCGCCCCGGCAACCCCTCGACGCGCGCACCGGGCGGCGGTTAGCCTCGGGGCATGGGCGGGCCGAGCGCGAGCATGGTGATCCTGGGAGCCGGGGGCGATCTGACCGAGCGGCTGCTGCTGCCGGGACTGGCGAGCCTGCTGGTGCGCCACGACTACGAGGTGCAGGTGATCGGCGCGAGCACCGGCGAGAGCAGCGACGACGACTGGCGCCGGCTGATCGCCGACAGCTTCGCGAAGGTCGAGGGCGGCGGCGACGGCCCGCCCGACATCCTCGAGTCGGCCACCTACATCCGCGCCGACGCGACGAGCGCCGACGATCTGCGGCGCGTGCTCGCGGAGTGCCGCCACACCCCCGTGATCTACTTCGCGCTGCCGCCGAGCGTGACGATCTCCGCCTGCGAGGCGCTGCGCGAGGTCGATCTGCCCGATGACACGAGGCTCGCGCTCGAGAAGCCGTTCGGCACGGACCAGGCCTCGGCCCGCCGGCTCAACCGGCTGCTGGCGCAGCTCGTGCCGGAGACGCAGATCTACCGCATCGACCACTTCCTCGGCATGTCGATGGTGCTGAACATCCTCGGCATGCGCTTCGCGAACCGGATGTTCGAGGGCGCCTGGCAGCGCGAGAGCGTGGAGCGGGTGGAGATCGTCTTCGACGAGACGCTGGGCCTCGAGGGCCGCGGCGGCTACTACGACGCGGCCGGCGCACTCATCGACATGCTGCAGAGCCACCTGCTGGAGGTGATGGCGCTCGTCGCGATGGAGCCGATCCCGCGCCTGGACGAGGTCGAGCTGCGCTCGAACATCGCGCAGGTGCTGCGCAGCACGCGCGTCGCGGATCCGGTCGCCGACAGCCGGCGGGCGCGGTACACCGCCGGGAAGGTCGGATCGCGCGAGCTGCCGTCGTACGCCGACGAGGAGGGCGTCGACGCGAGCCGCGAGACCGAGACGCTCGCCCAGATCACGTGCGAGATCGACACGCCCCGGTGGCGCGGCGTGCCCTTCGTCCTGCGCTCGGGCAAGGCGATCGCCGCGGACCGCACGACCGTGACGGTGCGGATGCGCCCCGTCGAGCCGATCGAGGGCCTGACGGGCACGCCGCGCCCGGACGAGATCACGATGGACCTCATGACCGGCGACGTCGCGCTGGCGGTGACGATGAACGGCAGCGGCGACGCGTTCACGCTCGAGCAGAGCGTGCTCGAGACCGAGAAGAAGCCCGGCGACCTGCTCCCCTACGGCCAGGTGCTCAAGGGCATCCTCGACGGCGACCCCCTGCTGTCGGTGCGCGGCGACGTGGCCGAGGAGTCGTGGCGGATCGTCGAGCCGATCCTGAAGGCCTGGCGCGACGGCCGCGTGCCCCTCGAGGAGTACCCGGCGGGCTCAGCCGGCCCCGGCTGGGACACCGACGACGCCTGAGCCCGCGGATCGCGGTGATCGTTATCTCCGCGTCCCTTCGGCCGCTGACGTTCAGCAGCCGTTCCGGTGCGACCTCATCCCGCGCTTCGAATTCAGCCGCGTCACTCGTGCTCGGATGATCCCGCCGAGCGCGCCGACCACGGTGAGCGTGCTCACCGCCGCGAACGACGCCAGGTAGATCCACGCGCCGCCCAGGTTGGCGCGCTGATCCGGCCGGCTTGCAAGGACCACCCCGATCGCAAGGCAGACGGCGAGCGTCGTAGCCACTAGGTGGATGCCGTCCGCTCGCTTCAGGCCTCCGACGGCCGCGACGGCGACAACCGTCGTCACCGCTGCCGCAAGTCCCGCCAGCGTCAGGGCCGTGCCCGTCCAGCCGACCGCCGACTCGAGCCAGTTCGGTTCGCCGCAGCTGTAGACAAGCGGCGCGAACCCCCACAGCTTCGGCTGCATGCAGCGTTCGTTGAGCGCGTGAAGGAAGAACGCACCCAGCGATGCGCCGGTGGGGATGAGAATGCCTGTGAGCAGCGCGAGCCAGCCGGCCCGGATCAGGACGCTCGAAGCCGCGGTTGTTGCGGTGATGCGCCAGAAGGTGCCGGCTGAGGGGCTCGAACCCACGACCCCCGCTTTACAAGAGCGGTGCTCTACCAACTGAGCTAAGCCGGCGCGGGATCCATCCTAGGGTGCCCGCCGTCGGCCTCACTCGGACGGCGTCGCGCTCTCGGTCGGCGTCGGGGTGGGCGTGGGCGTCGACAGGTAGGCGTCGCTCTCGACCGTGAGCACGAACTGCGTGAACTCGGCCGGATCGTCGAGCGACCCGACGTACACCTCGCCGTCCACGAGGATCAGCGGGGCACCCGTGAGCGTCACGTCGTCGGTGCCGGGAAGCGATCCGTCCAGCGCCTGGGCCGTCGTCTCGCGCGCCCAGTCGAGGTACGGGGCCAGCTCGATGCACTCGCGCACGTTGCGCTCGTTGGCGGCGCCGGCCGCGACCGCCAGGTCGGCAAGCTGCTCGTCCGTGTATCCCGCGGTGCCCGGCTCGGGCTGGTCGAGCAGCAGCGCGTGGTTGAACGACGGGAAGGCGTCAGGCGCATGGGTGGCGACGCACGCGGCCGCGGCGACCGCACGCTGCGAGTACTTGGTGCCGTTCGACTTGGGGGTCAGCAGCGCGACGGGGTGGTAGCTGAGCGAGACGGTGCCGCCCTCCACCCAGCGCGCCAGGCGCGCGGCGTTGGCGCGCTCGAACTCGCCCGACTCGGCCGAGAGGTAGTCCACGTAGACGCGGATCTGCACCGGCTCGGTCTCGGGCGTCTGCTCCGCCTGCTCGGTCGGCGTGGGGGTAGGTGTGGGCGTCGCCTCAGCCGAGGCGATCATGGCGGACAGGTCGCGGCCGTTCACCGAGAAGCCGCCGTCGACGAACCCGGCCGGGACCCGGGTCTCCGAGGTCACCTCGGGCACGACCGTGTTCGTGATCGCGATCGCGGCCGCGGCGACCACGGCGAGCGCGCCCACGCCGATGCCGGCGCGCGTCAGCAGGCGCCGTCGCGTCTGCCGCGCGGAGACCTGCTTCGCCTTCGCGCGCAGCGCCTCGCGGCGGTTCACCTCGGCGGGCGTCTCGGCTGCCTCCCGAGCGTCCGGCGCCTGGGCGGGGTCGACGGGCTCGCCGTCCGGGCGCTCGTCCGGTGCCGGCGCGTTCGACGTCTCGTCGCTCGACATGGTCCTCCCTCGCCGCGGGTGCGGCCTCCACAACCTTCCAGAGGATAGTCCCGCGGCCTGGGAATGCGCTCCTCCGGCTCTCCCCGGCCGCCTCCGCATCGCGCCGCGCTCGTCCTGGCCCGCCGCGGATTCTCCCCAGGCGACACGCCCGCATGCCATACTGAGGGCGACCCAAAGGCGGGTCGCGGCGGGCACGCTCGCCGTTCCATTCACTACGGATCGTCCGGCACGTACCTGCCGGTGAAGGAGAAATGACATGGCATCCGTCACGTTCGACAACGCCACGCGCGTCTACCCGGGCGGCACGCGCCCCGCGGTCGACAAGCTCGACCTCGAGATCGGCGACGGCGAGTTCCTCGTCCTGGTCGGCCCCTCTGGTTGCGGAAAGTCCACCTCGCTGCGCATGCTCGCCGGCCTCGAAGAGGTCAACGACGGCCGCATCCTCATCGGCGACCGCGACGTCACCGATGTGCCGCCGAAGGACCGCGACATCGCGATGGTGTTCCAGAACTACGCGCTGTACCCGCACATGACCGTGGCGGAGAACATGGGCTTCGCGCTCAAGATCGCCGGCGTGAACAAGGACGAGCGCGCCAAGCGCGTGCAGGAGGCGGCCAAGCTGCTCGACCTCGAGCCGTACCTCAACCGCAAGCCGAAGGCCCTCTCGGGTGGTCAGCGTCAGCGTGTGGCGATGGGCCGCGCGATCGTGCGCGAGCCGCAGGTGTTCCTCATGGACGAGCCGCTCTCGAACCTCGACGCCAAGCTGCGCGTCCAGACCCGCACGCAGATCGCCTCGCTCCAGCGCCGCCTGGGCGTCACCACGGTGTACGTCACGCACGACCAGACCGAGGCGCTCACGATGGGCGACCGGATCGCCGTGCTGAAGGACGGCGTCCTGCAGCAGGTGGGCACGCCGCGCGACCTCTACGAGAAGCCGACGAACGTGTTCGTCGCGGGCTTCATCGGCTCGCCGGCCATGAACCTCTTCCCGGCCGACATCGCCGAGGGCGGCATCCGCTTCGGTTCGAAGGTCGTGCCGGTCGAGGCGGCGGCGCTCGCCAAGGCGCACGGCTCCGAGGTCACGGTCGGCGTCCGCCCCGAGGACATCCAGGTGGGCCCGGCCACCGGCGAGGGCCTCGAGGTGATCGTGGATCTCGTCGAGGAGCTCGGCGCCGACGGCTACCTGTACGGCCACTCGGAGATCGAGGGCAAGCGCACCGACATCGTCGCGCGCGTCGACGGCCGCACGCACCCGAACGCCGGCGAGAAGGTCACGCTCACCCCGGTGCCGCACCACGTGCACGTGTTCGACATCGAGACGGGCGCGCGTCTGACCGAGGCCGCGGTCGCCGCGTCGGTCTGATCCGGAACGAATCACGACGGCGCGGGCCGGCCCGATGGCCGGCCCGCGTCGCGGCGTCTTGACAGGACTGGCGATGCCCGATTCCCTCCGCATCACGGCGAGCGAGATCGACCCCCAGCTGCTCGCGCTGCCCTGGCGCACGCCGCTCGAGGAGTGGCCCCGCGAGCACATCGTGCGGCTGCCGAAGGGCATCTCGCGCCACGTGGTGCGGTTCAGCGAGCTGTCGGGCCAGGTCGTCGCCGTCAAGGAGACGACGGAGCACATGGCGCGCCGCGAGTACGAGATGCTCGGCGCCCTGCAGCGGCTCGACATCCCCTGCGTGCGCCGCGTCGCCGTGATCGCCGGGCGCACGACGCCCTCCGGCGATCCGCTGCCCGCCGCACTCGTGACCGCGCACCTGAGCTTCTCGATGCCCTACCGCGCGCTGTTCACGCAGACGCTGCGCCCCGACACGCTCACCCGCCTCGTCGACGCGCTGGCGCTGCTGCTCGTGCGCCTGCACAACGTGGGCTTCTACTGGGGCGATGTCTCGCTGTCGAACACGCTCTTCCGCCGCGACGCCGGCTCGTTCGCCGCGTACCTCGTCGACGCCGAGACGGCCGAGCTGCACGAGGGCGCCGGGGGCACGGAGCTGAGCGAGGGCCAGCGCGAGCACGACCTCGACCTGGCGCGCACGAACATCGCCGGCGAGATCATGGATCTCGCCGCGAGCGGGCGGATCGACGAGGATGTCGACGCGGTCCGGATCGCGGACGGCATCGTCTCGGCGTACCGCTCGCTGTGGGCCGAGCTGACGGCGCCCGAGTCGTTCGACATGTCGGAGTCGTGGCGCATCACCGAGCGCGTGCGGCGCCTGAACGAGCTCGGCTTCGACATCGGGGAGATGGCCATCCAGACGGCGCCGGACGGCGCGCACATCTCCATCACCCCGAAAGTCGTCGACGCGGGGCACCACCAGCGCCGCCTGCTGCGGCTGACCGGCCTCGACGTGCAGGAGAACCAGGCCCGCCGCCTGCTCAACGACCTCGACGAGTACCGCGTCCGCACGGATCGGGGCGAGGACGAGGAGGAGATCGCCGCCCACGAGTGGCTGACGCGCGTGTTCGAGCCCGTCGTCCGCGCGATCCCCATCGAGCTGCGCGCCAAGCTCGAGCCGGCCGAGGTGTTCCACCAGGTGCTGGAGCATCGCTGGCTCATCTCCGAGCAGCGCGAGCAGTGGGTGCCGCTGGCCGAGACCCTCTCGAGCTACATCGAGAACGTGCTGCGCCACCGCCGCGACGAGGCCACGATCATGGGCCCGCCCACCGAGGCCGTCACGGCCCCGCAGGGCACGATGTCGCCCGAGCGCGACTGGCGAGACACCGTCTGATCCGTCTGACGATCAGGCCGTGGGATCGATGAAGAAGTTGTCGCGGAACAGGCCGGTGGGGTCGTAGCGGCGCTTCAGCTCCCGCAGCCGGCGCAGGTGGGCCGGCGGGAACGCCCGATCCACCGGCGGCGGCATGGTCGAGTCGAAGCTGAGGTACAGCCCCTCGAAGAACGGCACCAGCCGCCCCCAGCGCTCATCGAGCCCGGAGCGGGGCGAGCCGAACGCCGCGACCGAGAACCCCGCGTCGCGCCATCCATACGCCGTCGCGTCGGCCGGCACGTCCGAGACCGCTCCCCCGACGGCGCGGATCGCGAAGAAGTGGCTCGCTCCGGCATCCAGGATCTCCTGCGCCGCCGCGGCGAACTCGGGCGTGAGGTGACGCACGAATCCGGAGCGCGACACGGGCTCGCCCCGGCCCTGCTGCGGTCCGTCCGAGGCGAAGGACGTCATGAGCTGGTCGTACGAGATGAGGGCGACGGACTGATCGACGAGGGGCGCCAGCTGCGCGATCGGCTGCAGATGGGCGACGATCCGCTCGGGGTCGTCGCTGTCGACGACGAGCAGCACCTGGGCGGCGCGGCGGCCGCCCGCTCCGGCGGACGAGAGGATCACCTCGCCCGAGACCGCGCGATCCGCCCCCTCGATGTACGCGCCCCAGTCCTGCAGGAAGCGGGCGGTGTCGTCGACCTCGAACACGAGCTGCGCGAAGCCGACCCGCCCCACGCGCACGGCGTCGAACTCGAACGACACGGCGATGCCGAAGTTCGCGCCGGCCCCGCGCATCGCCCAGAACAGGTCGGGCTCCTCGGTCTCGCTCGCGTGGACGAGGCGGCCGTCGGCCAGCATCACGTCCACCGCGCGCATCCGGTCGATCGTCAGGCCGTGCTCGCGCGCCAGCCAGCCGATGCCGCCCGCCGTCGCCAGTCCCCCGACGCCCACGCCGCCGTAGTCGCCGCTGGAGATCGCCAGGCCGTGCGGGGCGAGCGCGCGCGCCACATCCGCCCAGCGGGCACCGGGCCCGATCCGCACGCGCCCCGTCGCGGCGTCGACCAGCGCGATCTCGTCGAAGCCGCTCACGTCGAGCACAAGGCCGCCGTCGTTGATCGAGCGGCCCGAGATGCCGTGCCCGGCGCTCAGCACGCCGAGCGGCACGCCGCGGTGCTCGCGCGCGAAGCCGACGGCGTCGCGCAGCTGGTCGACCGAGCGCGGCGCCAGGACGAGGCCGGGCTCGGCGCCGCGCAGGTACGTCGACCGGTAGCGCCCGTACGCGGCATCGCCCGGCTCGATCGCGACATCGGCGAGCGAGGCGGGCACGTCGTCGTACGCGATGCCCGGCTTGCGGAGCGATCGCGCGGCCGCGCCGCGGACGCGACCGGTCGTCACGACGCCCCGTGCCCCGCGCTCGCGTTCGACCGCCTCGCGCACGGCGGGCGCCACCTCGCCGGCGAAGCGCTCCAGGGTCGCGGGGTCGTCGCTGGCCACGATGAACACGCTCACGCCGTCCTCGAGAACCATCCTCGTGAGCTCTTCGGCGGGCACCTGCGGCGGAATGTTGAGGAGCCGCGTGATCTCGCGCGGGTCGCGTCCCGCGTCCTCGGCGGCGGCGTCCACGGCGCGGTTCCCCGCGGCGAGCGCTCCCGGCTCGAGGTAGCCGAGGCTCGGCAGCCATCCGTCCGCCTTCCGCCCGGTCAGGCGCAGCATGCGCGGCTTGTAGGCCCCGAGCCAGATCGGGATCTCGTGGGCGGGAGCCGGCCCCCGCTTGGCGCCGTCGACGCGGTGCCACTCGCCGCCCGCGCGCAGCGGCCCGCGGCCGTGCGCGTCCCAGATGCCGCGGACGATGTCGATCGCCTCGCTCAGCGCGTCGACGCCCTGCCCAGGCGTGAGGCGCCGCCCGCCCATCGCCTCGATGGCGTCCCAGAAGCCGCCGGCGCCGAGGCCCAGGGCGAAGCGCCCGCCCGAGAGCAGGTCGAGGCTCGCGGCGGACCGCGCGAGCACGGCCGGCGGTCGCAGCGGGAGGTTGAGCACGTTGCCGGACACGTGGATGCGCGAGGTGCGGGCGGCGACCCAGGTCAGCAGCGTCCACGTGTCGTGGAAGCCGGGCTGGTAGGGGTGGTCCTGGAAGGTGACGAGGTCGAAGCCCAGGCTCTCGGAGCGCACGGCGAGCTCGACGGGGCGCTCGGGCGGCGCGTTGCGGGGCGTGATGAAGGTGCCGAAGCGGAGGGGGTGGCCATAGTCGGGCATGCCTCCAGCCTCGGCCTTGGCCCGATCGACCTCAACAGCCCCGTGAGCGGCTTACTATTCGTAGGTGACCTCTCCCGCGCGCTCGTCCTCCGCCTGGCCCCTCATCGACGATGAGGAGTGCCGCAGGGCCACCGCCACGATCGAGCTCATCGGCCGCCGGTGGAGCAGCGCGATCCTGCTCGCGATCGGCCGCGGTGCCACGCGCTTCCGCGAGATCCGCGGCATGGTCGACGGCCTGTCCGACCGCATGCTGTCGGTGCGGCTGCGCGAGCTGGAGCAGATCGGCCTCGTGGCGCGCACCGTCGAGCCGACCACGCCGGTCACGGTGCGCTACGGCCTCACGCCGCGCGGCGCCGAGCTGCTCACGGCCATGCAGCCCCTCGCCCGCTACGCCCAGCGCTGGGAGCCGCGCCCGGACGAGCGCGCCGCGACCGCCTGATCCGACCCGCGAGACAGCAGCTGCGCTCCGAGACAGCGGCGCGTGCACGCTGTCTCGGCGCGAGAATGCTGTCTCACCGAGGGGACGGTTCGCTACTGCTGGGCGGCGCGGGTGGTGGCGATCTGGTAGAGCGCGACCGAGGCGGCGATGCCCGCGTTGAGCGACTCCGTGGCCGCCGAGATCGGGATCGACACCACCTGGTCGCAGTTCTCCGTCACGAGGCGCGACAGGCCCTTGCCCTCGCTGCCCACGACGACGACGATCGGGCGGTCGGCCAGCTGCAGCTCCGGCAGCGACACGTCGCCGTCGCCGTCGAGCCCCAGCACGAACACGCCCTGCTTCTTGAGGTCCTTGAGGGTGCTCGTGAGGTTCGACGCCATCGCCACGGGGATGCGCGCCAGGGCGCCCGCGCTCGTCTTCCATGCCGCCGCGTTCACGCCCGCCGAGCGGCGCTGCGGCAGGATCACGCCCTGGCCGCCGAAGGCGGCGGCCGAGCGGATGATCGCGCCGAGGTTGCGCGGATCCGTCACGCCGTCGAGCGCGACGAGCAGCGGCGTCTCCCCCGCGTCGACGATCCGCTCGAGCAGGTCCTGCGGGTGCGCGTACTCGTACGGCGGCACCTTGAGCGCCACGCCCTGGTGCACGCCGTCGAAGCCGGCCATGCGGTCGAGCTCGGGGCGCGTCACCTCGAGCACGGGGATCTCGCGCTTGTCGGCGATCGACAGCATCTCCTTGACGCGGTCGTCCATCTCCACGCGCTGCGCGATGTAGAACGTCGTGGCGGGGATGCGGGCGCGAAGCGCCTCGAGCACCGAGTTGCGGCCCGTGACGTACTCGTTGTCGTCGTTCGGGCGGCGCTGCGGGGTGCGACCGGCGACCGGCCGCTTCGCCGCGGCGCGCTCGGCGAGCGCCTTGGCCTTGTGCGCCTTGTGGTACGGGCGGTCCTCCGCCTTGGGCGTGGGTCCGCGGCCCTCGAGCGACTTGCGGTTGTGACCGCCGGTGCCCTTGGTGGGACCCTTCTTCTTGCCCCTGCTCGCGCCGGGGCGTCCGGGCTTAGCCATCGATGCTCCAATGTGTGCCGTCTGGTGTGTCTTCGAGGGCGATGCCGGCGGCGGCGAACGCGTCGCGCAGCCGATCGGCGGTGCCCCAGTCCTTCGCCGCGCGCGCCTCGGCGCGCTGGGCGATGAGGGTGGTCATGAGGGTGTCGAGCGTCGCCTCCGCGGCGCCCGATGCGCCACCCTCGCGCGCCGGCGCGTCGAGACCCAGGATGCGCAGCATGCCGATGACGCCGCCGAGCGCGCCGGACACGCCCGCCGCGTCGCCCGCGTCGAGGGCCGTGTTGCCCTCGCGCACGGTCTCGTGCACGACGGCGAGCGCCTGCGGCACCCCGAGGTCGTCGTCCATGGCCGCCTCGAACGCCGCCGGCAGCGGTCCGCCCGCGTCGGCGGCGATCCCGGCCCGCTCGGCCCGGGAGCGGAAGCCGTGGACCCGGTCGAGCGCGGCCGCGGCCTCGTCGAGCGCCCGCTCGGACACGTCGAGGCTGGATCGGTAGTGCGCGGCCAGCAGCGCGTAGCGCACGACGTGCGGGGGGCGGGCGGCCAGCAGGTCGCGCGCGAGCGTGAAGTTGCCGAGCGACTTGGACATCTTCTGGCCCTCGACCGTGACGAGGCCGTTATGGATCCAGTACCGGGCGAACGGGTCGCCCGCGGCGTGCGACTGCGCGAGCTCGTTCTCGTGGTGCGGGAAGCGCAGGTCGAGGCCGCCGCCGTGGATGTCGAACTCGGCGCCGAGGTAGCGCCGCGCCATCGCCGAGCACTCGATGTGCCAGCCGGGGCGGCCGGGGCCCCACGGCGACTCCCACGACGCGTCGGCGGGCTCGTCGGCCTTGCGGCCCTTCCACAGCGCGAAGTCGTGCGGATCGCGCTTGCCGCGCGGATCGGCGTCGGGGGCGTCGTCCATGTCGTCGACCGATTGGCGGGTGAGGGAGCCGTACTCGGGCCACGAGCGCACGTCGAAGTACACGTCCCCCGCCGCGGCGTACGCGTGGCCGCGCGCGATGAGCTCCGCGATCAGCTCCTGCATCTGCGGGATCGAGGCGGTGGCGCGCGGCTCGTACGTGGGCGGCTGGATGCCGATCGCGGCATATGCCGCGTCGAACTCCCGCTCCATGCGGTAGGCGAGCGCCCACCAGGGCTCGGCGTCGCTCGCGTTCGCGAGCACCTTGTCGTCGATGTCGGTGACGTTGCGCACGAACGTCACGCGGCCGTACCGGTACTCGAGCCAGCCGCGCAGCACGTCGAATGCGAGCGCGCCCCGCAGGTGGCCGACGTGCGGCCCGGACTGGACCGTGGGCCCGCAGACGTACATCGTGACGTTCCCCGGGTCGAGGGGCGCGAAGTCGCGCAGCGCCTGGGCGCGCGTGTCGTAGAGCCGGAGAGTCACCACACAAGACTACTGACCGCGCGCTGAACGTTACGGTCGGGACACGGCGACACACATCCGTCGCACGCGTGGGATAGAACGGTGTGGTGCCCGTGATCGCCGTCCTCGCCGCCGCCGTCCTCTTCGGCACGACGGGCACGGCGCAGGCGCTGGGCCCGGACGGCACCACGCCGTTCACGGTCGGCGGGTCGCGGCTCGTCATCGGGGGCACCGTGCTCGCGGCGCTCACGGCCGCTGCCGCGTGGCTGCGGCGGCGCCGCTCGCCCGGCGACGCTCGCCCACGGCTCACGGCGCGGCCGGCCGCGCTCCTGGCCGTCACCGCGGTGTGCCTCACGGCGTACCAGCCGCTGTTCTTCCTCGGCACCGCCCGCAACGGCGTCGCCGCCGGGACCGTCATCGCGCTCGGCTCGGCGCCGGTGATCGCCGGCGTGATCGAGGGCGTGCTGCACCGCCGCGTGCCGAGCGCCACCTGGATGTCCGCGACCGGGCTCGCGACGGTCGGCGTGATCCTGCTCGGCGTGGGAGGCGGCGGCCGGGTCGCGGCCGATCCGCTCGGCGTGCTCGGCTCGATCGGCGCCGGCGCCTCGTTCGCCGTGCTCGCCGTGGCGCAGCGCCGCCTGCTCGACGACGGCTGGCACCCGTTCACGGTGGTCGGCGCGATGGGCGGCGGATCCGCCGTGCTGGCGATCCCGCTGCTGCTCGGCGGCGACCTGTCGTGGCTGGGCGATCCGCGCGGTCTCGTCATGGCGGTCTGGCTCGGGATCGGCACCGTCACGATCGCCTACGCGCTGTTCACGTGGGGGCTTGGCGGTCTCAGCGCCGCCGCGGCGGCGACCCTGACGCTCGCCGAGCCGCTCACGGCCAGCGTTCTCGGGCTCGTCGTGCTGCGCGAGCAGCTGGCCCCGCTCGCCGTCGCCGGCCTCATCCTGCTCGGTGCCGGCCTCGCGCTGCTGGCCTGGGGCTCGCGCCCTCCCCGCGACCCGAGCCCGATCCCCCTCGAGGCCTGAGCGGAATCAGGCGGCGGGCAGGAGCAGGGCGACGGCGAGCGCCTGCACGCCCTCGGCTCGGCCCGTGAAGCCCAGGCCGTCGGTCGTCGTCGCCGAGACGGAGACCGGCGCGCCTCCCAGCGCGCGCGACAGCGCCGCCTGCGCCTCGGCGCGGCGCGCGGCGAAGCGCGGGCGCTGCGCCTGCATCTGCACCGCGACGTTTCCGATCGTCCATCCGGCCTCGCCGAGGAGGCGGTGTGTCTCGGCGAGGAAGGCGTCGGCGTGGGCGCCGGCGAACTCCGGCCGCTCGGTGCCGAACCGCGAGCCGATGTCGCCGAGGCCCGCCGCCGACAGCAGCGCGTCGACGACGGCGTGCGCCACGGCGTCGCCGTCCGAGTGCCCCGCCAGCGCCGGCTCCCCCGGCCACTCCAGGCCGGCGAGCCAGAGCGTGCCGCCGTCCGAGAAGGCGTGGACGTCGGTGCCCAGACCCACGCGCGGCGCCGCGAGCGCGGGAGCCGCGTCCGACGATCCCGACGCTCCGGAGACCGTCGCGCCGTCGCCCATCACGATGCCGCCACCGCCGACCGGCTCCACCGGCGAGTCGGCCACGAGCGCGCGCGCCCGCTCCAGATCGGCGGGCGTGGTGATCTTGAAGGCGAGGGCGTCGCCCTCCACGGCCGCGAGCGGATGCCCCGCCTCGGCCACGAGCGCGGCGTCGTCGGTGAACTCGCCGTCTGCGGCGGCGTACGCCGCATCCAGCACCTCGCGGCGGAACCCCTGCGGCGTCTGCGCCGCGCCGAGCTGCGCGCGGTCGACCACGCCGGTGATCCGCTCGCCCTCCACGCGCTTGATCGTGTCGATGACGGGCAGCACCGGCACCGCTCCCCAGCCGGTGCGCTCGATCGCGTCGATCACGCGGTCGAAGACGGCGGGCGGGGTGAGCGCGCGCGCCGCGTCGTGCACGAGCACGACCTCGATGCCCGGCAGCACCCGCGCCAGTCCCGCGGAGACCGACTCCTGGCGGGTCGCGCCGCCCGGCACGACCGACACGAGCTGCGCGCGATCGCCGGCCGCCTCCGTCGCGTCGGTGAGCGCCTCGCCCACGCGATCGGCGGGCGCGACGACCACGACCTGGGCGAGAGGCCCGGCGAACACCCCGCGCAGCGCGTGACGCAGGATCGTGTGCCGATCGAGCCCCACGAACGCCTTGGGGGCGCCCGCACCCAGGCGGGTTCCCGATCCGGCGGCGACGACGATCACCGCGATGCGCGGCGCGAGGACTTCGGTCACCCCATAAACGTACCGCCGGGTGCCCTTGCGGACACCCGGCGGTGTGGTCTGGATCGCGTCTCGCGCGAACCGCGACGGCTCAGGACGCGAGCACCTCGTCGAGGAGGGCGGCCGCCTTCTCCTCGTCGATCTTCTCGGCGAGCGCGAGCTCGCTCGTCAGGATCTGGCGGGCCTTGGCGAGCATGCGCTTCTCGCCGGCCGAGAGGCCGCGGTCCTGGTCACGGCGCCACAGGTCGCGCACGACCTCGCTCACCTTGATCACGTCGCCCGACGCGAGCTTCTCCAGGTTCGCCTTGTAGCGGCGCGACCAGTTGGTGGGCTCCTCGGTGAACGGGGCACGCAGGACCTCGAAGACCTTGTCGAGGCCCTCCTGGCCGATCACGTCGCGGACGCCGACCAGGTCGACGTTCTCGGCGGGAACCTCGATGACGAGGTCGCCCTGCGTGACGTTCAGCTTGAGGTAGACCTTCTCTTCGCCCTTGATCTTGCGAGTCTTGACTTCGGTGATCGTCGCGGCCCCGTGGTGGGGGTAGACGACGGTCTCGCCAACCTCAAAAAGCATAGATTTATATCCTTTCGGCGTTCTTCAGGATATCACAGCCCGGCATGCACTAAGGTTCCGCCGCTCCCAGCCGCGCCCCGCGAGCTCCCCATCCTGACGGGGCCTTCCGCGCGACCCTCTAGACTGAACGACAGGGCCCGCCGTCCGGCGGCTGTCCCGCACCACCTGGAGGATCCGTGAACTCGCGCACTCTCGCGTCCCTCGCTCTCGGCGGCCTCGTCGTGCTCGGCACGGCCGGTTGCGCCGCCATCACCCCGCAGGCGACGACCATCGACTACTCCCCCTCCGACGGCGTGAACGTGCCGCTGCCGGAGGACTCGCCGGTCGAGATCCTCAACGCGCTCGTCGTGACCGACGAGGACGGCCGTGACGGCGGCTTCGTCGCGACGATCGTGAACACGAGCGACGCGAGCGAGTCCGTCTCGCTCGACTGGGGAGGCGGCGCGGGCGAGCTGACCGTGCCGGCCGAATCGACCGTCAGCCTGGGCGTGGACGAGGAGCCGCTGCTCCTCGAGAACATCGACACCCCGGCCGGCGCGACGATGCCGATCGTGTTCAACGCCGGCGGCGAGCCGATCGAGACGCAGGTGCAGGTCTTCGACGAGACGCTGGAGTACCTCGAGGGCCTCGCGCCCTCCGAGTGACCGGCCGCACACGACGAAGGCGCCCACCGCGAGAGCGGGGGCGCCTTTCTCGTGCCGGCACGCGATCCGGTCAGGACGCCTCGAAGCGGTAGCCGAGGCCGCGCACCGTCACGAGCATGACCGGCTCGCTCGGATGCTCCTCGATCCGCGAGCGGATGCGCTTGATGTGCACGTCGAGCGTCTTCGTGTCGCCGAAGTAGTCGCTGCCCCACACGCGGTCGATCAGCTGCCCGCGCGTGAGCACGCGGCCCGCGTTGCGCATCAGCACCTCGAGCAGCTCGAACTCCTTCAGCGGCATGCTGATCGGCTCGCCGTCGATCGCGACCGTGTGCCGGTCGATGTCGAGCGTCACGCGCCCGCCCTGCAGCACGCGCTCCTCGAGGTCGGCTTCATCCTGCTGCGCGCGGCGCAGCACGGCGCGCATGCGGGCGAGCAGCTCGCGGGCCGAGTAGGGCTTGGTCACGTAGTCGTCGGCGCCGAGCTCGAGGCCCACGACGATGTCGATCTCACTGTCCTTGGCCGTGAGCATGATGATCGGCACGCCGGACGTCGTGCGCACCTGGCGGCAGACCTCCGTGCCGGGCATGCCGGGGAGCATCAGGTCGAGCAGCAGGATGTCGGCGCCACGCTCGCGGAACGCCGTCAGCGCGGCATCGCCGTCCTCCGCGATCTCGACCTCGAAGCCCTCCCTGCGCAGCAGGTACGCCAGCGGATCGGCGAGGTCCGGCTCGTCTTCGACGAGGAGCACGCGAGTCATGCTTTCTCCTTCTTGGGGGAACGGCCCGGCTTGCGGGCGAGGGATGTCGGGCGGGCCTCCGGATCGGGCGCCGGCGGGTCCGTCCGCGGCAGGCGGATGGTGAACGTCGAGCCGCGGTCGGGCTGGGACCACAGCCGGATCTCGCCGCCGTGCCGCGAGATGGCGTGCTTGACGATCGACAGGCCGAGCCCCGTGCCGCCGGTGCGGCGGGAGCGGGCCTGGTCGGCACGGTAGAAGCGCTCGAAGATGCGCTCCTGGTCGGCCTCGGAGATCCCGATGCCCTGGTCGGTCACGGCGATCTCGACGGCCTCCTCGTCGGCGCGCACGCCGACCCCGACGCGCGAGGCGCGCGGCGAGTAGGCGATCGCGTTGGCGATGAGGTTGCCCACGGCCTCGATGAGGATCTGCGCGTCGCCGCGCACGAACACGCCGCGGTCGCCGCCGCGCACGAGCTCGACCCCCGCGGAGTCGGCCTGCACGGCGTTGGACTCGACGGCGGCGGTGACGACCTCGTCGATCGCCACGTCGCCGATGTCGGTGAGCTCGTCGGCGGCCTGCAGCCGCGACAGGTGCATGATGCGCCCCGTCAGCTGGCCCAGCCGCTCGGCCTCGGCCGTGAGCCGCGCGGCGAAGCGGCGCACCTCGTCGGGCTCGTCGGCGGCGAAGTCGATGGCCTCGGCCAGCAGCGTGATCGCGCCGACCGGGGTCTTCAGCTCGTGGCTCGTGTTGGCGACGAAGTCGTGACGCATCTGCTCCAGGCGCTCGCGCTCCGACAGGTCGCGCGCGATGAGCAGGTACCAGCGCTCGGTGATGCGCGACATCCGCGCCGAGATGAGCCGCTCCTGCCCCTTGAGCGATCCGGTGCGCAGGCGCATGGACTCCACGGCCGTGCCCGCCGCGCGCGCGGTCTTGAGCAGGTCGCGCAGGCCCTGGGTGGCCAGCGGCGTGCCCGCGTGGAAGCCCAGCGCCCCGGCGGGCAGTGACACCTCGACGACCGTGCCCGACGCGTCCACGACCGCGGCCGCCTCGTCCATGGCCGCCAGGACGGCGGTGAAGCCCTCGGGCAGCGCCCCGCGGTGCTCGCGCATCAGCCGCTCGCGCACGCGCATCGCCCACACGATCAGCAGCGTGATCCCGCCGCCGATGAGCACCCCCAGAAGCAGGGCGAGCAGCACGAGCTGCGTGGAATCCATGCCCACAGCGTAGAACGCCCCGCGCCGACGAGTTCACCGGATGTGCACCTGGCGGTGACCCCGCGGGCGAGTGTTCCCAGCCGTGTCACCATCCGTTAACCTTCGCTGACGAGAATCGTGAGCGGTGCGCATGCGGAGGTCTCCGCGCGTGCCGGCACACGACCCGAACGAAAGGTCCCCACCGATGCGCGAAGTCTTCCACCAGTCCCTCGAAGAGGTGCAGTCGCGCCTGGTCGAGATCGCGGAGCTCGTCACCGTCGCAATCGACAAGGCGACCAAGGCGTTCGGCACGAGCGACGTCGCCCTCGCCGAGGAGGTCATCGCGGGCGACGCGCTGATCGACGAGAAGTCCCTCGCGCTCGACGAGCTCGCGGTCGAGATCCTCGCGATACAGCAGCCGGTCGCCCGCGACCTGCGCATCGTCGTGGCCGCGCTGCGCACGAGCGCCTCGCTGGAACGCATGGGCGACCTCGCCGAGCACATCGCGCAGCTCGCCCGCATGCGCTACCCGGAGCGCGCCATCCCGAAGGGCTTCAAGAGCACCTTCGAGCAGATGGGCGCCCGCGACGTCGAGGTCGCGCGCCAGCTCACCGAGCTGCTGCGCACGCAGGACGTCGCGATCGCCGCGGCCATCCGCGACGCCGACGACGAGATCGACGAGCTGCACGCCTCGGTGTTCGAGAAGGTGCTCAGCGCGCAGACCGCCGCCGACACCGCCGCTGTCGTCGACGCCACGCTGGCGAGCCGCTACCACGAGCGCTTCGCCGACCACGCGGTCGGCGTGGCCAAGAAGATGGTCTACCTCGCGACCGGCGACTGGAGCGGCTCGGGCGACCTCGCCGCCGGCGACTGGAGCGACGGCGGCGAGCAGCAGCAGCCCGGGGCCTGACCCCCGCCCGCAACGCGGAAGGCGCCGCCCCCTCGGGGAGCGGCGCCTTCCGCGTTGCGGGGCCGGGTGCTACTTCTTGCCCTGCGCCGCCACGGCGGCGGCACCGGCGGCGGCGGCCTCGGGGTCGAGGTAGCGGCCGGGACCGGTGGGCTTCATGTCCTCGCCCAGCTCGTAGACGAGCGGGATGCCGGTGGGGATGTTCAGCGCGGCGATCTCGTCGTCGCCGATCCCGTCGAGGTGCTTCACGAGGCCGCGCAGCGAGTTGCCGTGCGCCGCGACCATGACCGTCTTGCCGGCGCGCAGGTCGGGCACGATCTCGCCCTCCCAGTACGGCAGCATGCGGTCGATGACGATCTTGAGCGACTCGGTCGCCGGCAGCTCGCCGTCGATGCCCTGGTAGCGGGGGTCGTCGGTCTGCGCGTACTCGTCGGCCGGGTCGATCGCAGGCGGCGGCACGTCGAACGAGCGGCGCCACTCCATGAACTTCTCCTCGCCGAACTCGGCGAGCGTCTGCGCCTTGTCCTTGCCCTGCAGCGCGCCGTAGTGACGCTCGTTCAGGCGCCACGACCGCTTCACGGGGATCCAGAGGCGGTCGGCCGCGTCGAGGGCGATGTCGGCGGTCTGGATCGCGCGGCTCAGCACCGACGTGTGCAGGATGTCCGGCAGCACGCCCTGCTCCTTGAGAAGCTCGCCGCCGCGCCGCGCCTCGGCCCGGCCCTTCTCCGTCAGGCGCACGTCCACCCATCCGGTGAAGAGGTTCTTCTCGTTCCATTCGCTCTGCCCGTGGCGGAGCAGGATCAGCGTGTACGTCATGATGCCCATGCTAGGCCGTGAGGCCGTCGCACACCCGCCCGTTCGGCTTCCGTTCACCGACGACTGGGCAGGATGGTGCGGTGCGCGCGGGGACTCAGGTGATCGGTCGCCCGACCCGCGGCACCACCGGCACGAACCGGCTGCGCCGCGTCGACCGCTGGATCGCGCAGCTGCCGGCGCTGCGCGCCGCGCCCGACCCGCTCGTCGTCGACCTGGGCTACGGCGCCAACGGCGTCACGACCCTCGAGCTCGAGGCGCGCCTGCACCGCGCCGGGACGGGGGCGGACGTGCTCGGCCTCGAGCTCGACCCCGAGCGCGTGACGACCGCCCGAGGGCAGCTGGAGCGCACGCGCCGCGGCGAGACGATCTTCTCCCCCGCCGCGCGCGTCGTCTTCGCGCGCGGCGGCTTCGAGGTGCCGGCCCCGCGGCGACCCGCCGTCATCCGCGCCTTCAACGTGCTGCGGCAGTACGACGAGGCCGACGTGCCCGCCGCGTGGGCGCAGATGGCCGCGCGACTCGCGCCGGGCGGCGTGCTCGTCGAGGGCACGTGCGACGAGAACGGGCGCGTGGCCTCGTGGGTCGACGTCGCGGCCGACGGGCGCCCGCTGCGATTCACGGTCTCGCTGCGGCTGCGCGGGCTGGAGCGCCCCTCGGTCGTCGCCGAGCGCCTGCCGAAGGCGCTCATCCACCGCAACGTGCCGGGCGAGCGCGTGCACGCCTGGCTCGCGGCGCTCGACGCCGAGTGGGAGCGCGCCGCCGGCCACGCGGTGTTCGGGCCGGTGCAGCGCTGGCTCGCGATGGCGGCGGCGCTGCGGGCGGCGGGCTGGCCGGTCGAGGGCACGCGCGCCCGCTGGCGCCTCGGCGAGCTCACCGTGCCGTGGAGCGCGGTCGCGCCCGCCTGAGGCTCACACGCGCGGTCGCCCCGGCCGCCGTCACACGCGCGGGAGGGCCCGTGCCGCGGCGTCGCGCGGCTCGCCCGCGGCGACGAGCAGGTCGACCACCATGGGCCGCAGCGAGGCCACGACGTTCTGGTCGCCCAGCCGTGCCCGCGGCAGCAGGGCGGCGGGATCGAGGGTGGCGGCGATCTCGCGCAGCGCCGCCCGCGCCTCGCCGTCGCGATCCGGATCGTCCACCGCCGTCGACACGAGCGCGGCGGCGCGCTGCACGGAGGCGAGCACGTCGGCCAGCTCGGGCCGCGGCTCGCCGTCGTCGACGGCGTAGTGCACGCGGCGCGCCACGACCCGCAGGTTGCGCGTGGCGAGATCCATCGCCTGCTGCATGGCCTGCAGCCGTGCCAGCTCCTGCCGCCGGCCGCGCAGGAACGGCGACATGCGCGAGATGGCCTGCCCCGACTCGAGCGACGACGCCCACACCTGCACGGGCTGCTGCAGCTCGCGCGCCCGCGCCAGGCCGCGCTCGGCGCGCAGCCGGTCGCCGCGGCGCAGCCCCTGCACCACCCGCGCGAGCGCCCGGTCGAAGCCGTCGAACACCTCGCGCGCGTCGCGCACCACCGCCCGCATCGGGTTGCGCGGCAGCAGCGAGGTCACGATCAACGCCAGCGCCCCGCCGATCGCGCCGTCGAGCAGCCGCTCGCCCGGGTACTGGCCGAGCGGCAGCATGAACGCGATCGCCGTCTGCACGGCGGCCGAGATCGGGAACTGCGGCGACGGCGACAGGAACCGGCCGACGGTGAGCGTGACCGCCAGCGCGATCGCCAGCTGCCACCATCCGGGGCCGAGGGCGAGCAGCAGCACCTCGGCGATCGCGATGCCCGTGAGCATGCCGGCGACCGTCTGCAGCACCTTCGACGGCCGCGCGTCGCGCAGCAGCCCGAGGCTCGAGATCGTCACGGTCGCGGCGAGCAGCGGCGTCTCGTGGCCGAACAGGACGTGCGCGAGCACGAACGCGGCCGTCGTGGCCGCCACGATCTGCGTGATCGCGGCCCACGAGTCCCGCAGCCGCACGAGGCCCGCCCGCGGCCGGTAGCCGGAGTGCCACCGCGCGGGCACGACCTGGGTGAGCGGATCGGATTCGGCCACGTCTCGAGGCTATCGGCCGCGTGTGACGGGGCGGTGTCGCGCGGCGCTCAGCGGTCCTGCGCGAGCGGCCGCCGCGACAGGCGCGTGAGGCGCGGCACGTCGGCGGTGGCACCCGCGTCCGCCGGGACGATGATCTCCTGCGCCGCGGCGATCCGGACGCCCTCGGCCTCGACCTCCAGCGCCGCGTCGCCGGGCGTGCGGCGCGAGACGAGCGCGAGCGCGATGGGGCCGAGCTCATGGTGCAGCGCCGAGGACGTGACGCGCCCGGCCTCGGTCTCGCCCGTGAACACGGTGGAGCCCGGCGCGGGCAGCACGCTGTCGGAGCCGTCGAGGTGCAGCATCACGAGGCGGCGCGGCGGGTGGCCGAGGTTGTGCACCTTCGCCACGGTCTCCTGGCCGCGGTAGCAGCCCTTGCTCAGGTGCACCGCCGTGCGCAGCCAGTCGGCCTCGTGCGGGATCGCGCGCTCGTCGGCCTCGCCGTTCCAGCGCGGGCGCCACGCGGCCACGCGCAGCGCATCGGCGGCGATCGTGCCGGCCAGCGGCAGCGCGCGCACGGCCTCGGCCCCGTTGATCGGCACGAGCGCCTCGCACCACGCGCGCTCGGCGCCGGGGTGCTCGGCGACGGCGGCGTACTGCCATCCGCCCGGCGTCACGCCGCCCCACGGATCCGTCCACACGATGTCCGCCGCCTCGCGGATCGCCGACTCGGCGGATCCGCCCGGCACGTATCCGACGACGAGCAGGTCGTCGCGGGCGGCGACCTGCACGCGCGAGCGGAAGCGCATCATGGTCAGCCACTTCGCGAGGCCGGGGGCGTCGGGGGCGTCGGCGATGAGCCACGTCGTCGCACCGTCGTCCACGACGGCGGCGGCGTGCTCGATCCGGCCCTGCGGGTCGAGGATCAGCAGCTCGGTGCTCTGCCCCGGCGCGAGGGCCGCCACCTGCTGCGAGGTGATGGAGTCGAGCCAGCTCAGGCGGTCCTCGCCCGAGACGCCCACGACGGCGCGGTCGCCGAGCGGCGCGGCCGCCTCGCCGCGCGCGAGGGTGCGCTGTTCGCGCATCGGATCGCCGTAGTGCGTGCGCACCCACTCGGGCGCGTGCTCGGCGATCCCGGCGCGCAGCGGGTCGACGGCGGCACCTTCGTCCATCACTGCACCTTGGCCAGTCGCGCCGAGGCGTGCGAGCCGAGCTCGCGCCCCAGCGCCGCGATGTCCCACGCCCACAGCAAGTGGCCGTCGACGAGGCCGTACATGCGCGTGGCCGCCGCGTAGGTCTTCGTGCTGGCGGAGCGCATCACGGCGTCGGTGCCGAGGTCGATCCGCGGGCCCTTGACCTCGCCGACGTAGAGCTCGCTCACGCCGTCGGAGTGCACGAGCGACACCTCGATGTCGAATCCGCCCTCGGCGTTGCGCAGGGTCTCGACGTCGTCGGCCGTGCGCGGCGCGGCGTCCTCGAGCGCGGGCAGCAGGGCGGGGCCGGCGTCGGCCGCGACGGCGGGGCGCGCGAGGCGCCAGAACCCGGTCTCGGCGTTCAGCCGCTGCGAGGGGCGGTCGCCGTCGGCGGCGAGCATCGCGGTGGCCGAGTAGTTGAGGTAGCCGCCGCCGTCGTGGCTGAAGCTGACGCGGTGCGTGAACTCGCCCTGGTAGCGCGTGTCACCGACGGCGTAGTCGATGACGCCGCTTCCCTCCCACACGCCGAGGAGCCAGGACAGCGGGACGATGTCCGCCGGAAGGTCGGTCGGGATCTCGATCATGGTGCCTCCAGCGTATCCGCCCAGGCACGGCGCGGGGCCGGCTCCGGGGCGCCGGATCGGCGCCGCGCGGACCGGCGGCGGGTCAGCGCTGGCCGCGGAAGAGGTTCACAATGACCGCGCCCGAGATGAACGCGATCGCCAGGCTCGCGAGACCGAGCAGTCCGACGAAGAACAGTTCGAGGGCGACGAGATCCATGCCCCCACTCTACTCCGTCCCGCCCGCCGCCCCGTTGCGCCGCCCGGACGACGACCGTTGCGCTGGTCGCTTCATCTCCGCGCCTGCGGCGCTCCGTTCAGCAACCGATGAGGCACAGCTCAACAGAAACCGATCACGGTGCGAGCGAAGCGAGCGTGCGGCCGCCGATGCGGCCGCCCCGCGGCGCAAAGCGCCGCCTCGCCGGCGCGGAAGCGCCGGCGCGAGCACGCGAGCGGCACCCGCGCAGCGGGTGCCCGAGCGGCGCAGACGCTTCTGAAAAGAAACAGCGCGAAGCGCGAGCGTGCGGCCGCCAATGCGGCCGTCCCGCGGCGCAAAGCGCCGCCTCGCCGGCGCGGAAGCGCCGGCGCGAGCACGCGAGCGGCACCCGCGCAGCGGGTGCCCGAGCGGCGCAGACGCTTCTGAAAAGAACAGTGCCCGAGCGCGCGCAGTCTCTTCTAAAAAGAAGGCACGATCGCCGCGAGCGCGAAGCCGAGGGAGATGAAGCCCATCAGCAGCAGGCCGCCGAGCACCGAGCCGGCGGTGCGCACGATGAAGCCCTCGGCGCGGCCGGACCACAGGTTCGCCACGAACGCCACGATGAGCGTGCCGCCGGCGGCGATCGCCATCCATGCGAAGCGCAGGTCGTAGGGGACGAACAGTCCGACGGCCACGGAGGCCAGCACGGCGAAGACCCACGTGATCGCGAGCGCGCCGACGGGCGAGCGGGGGGCGAGCGCGGGCGTCGTCATGCACCCCATTCTCTCGCATCCGCCGACCGGGCCGGTGCGGCAAGGCGCAGCGTCGTCACAGGCCGCTTTCAGGACGGCCTATTATGGGTGCACCCGGCGCGGGACCCCGCCGCCCGGAAAGGACGTTCGCTTGGCCCAGCTGCTCATGTTGAGTTCCGCCCAAGGCGGCGGAGCGGTCCTGCCCGCCCTCGAGCTGCTGAGCCACCGGGTGCGCCAGATCCCCGCCGAGCCGGCGCAGCTGGTGAACGCCCCGAACGCCGACGTGATCTTCGTCGACGCGCGCATCGACCTCGTGGGTGCGAAATCGCTGTGCAAGATCCTCAACACGACGGGACTTGACGCCCCGCTGATCCTCGTCGTCACGGAGGGCGGGCTCACCGCCGTCTCGAGCGACTGGGGCGTGGACGACGTGATCCTGTCGACGGCCGGGCCGGCCGAGGTCGATGCGCGCGTGCGACTCGCGGTGGGGCGCCAGACGACGGAGCAGCCGTCGGGGCGCGTGCAGACCTCCGGCATCACGATCGACGAGTCGTCGTACTCGGCGAAGGTGCACGGCAAGCCGCTCGACCTCACCTACAAGGAGTTCCAGCTGCTGCACTTCTTCGCGACGCACCCCTCGCGGGTGTTCACGCGCGAGCAGCTGCTGAGCGAGGTGTGGGGCTACGACTACTTCGGCGGCACGCGCACGGTCGACGTGCACGTGCGGCGGCTGCGCGCCAAGCTCGGCGACCTCGAGCAGCTGATCGGCACGGTGCGCAACGTGGGGTACCGCTTCAACGTGTACGAGGACGACCAGCTGCCGCCCGCCAAGGCGGAGGCGACGCAGCGCTGACCGCGCGCTGACACGCTCCGTTCCGTTCACCTCCGGGAAACCGCGCAGTGCCAGGATGGGGGGATGAGCGACACGACCATCGTGGACACCGGTCTGGGCGACGCGGACGACGACTTCGACGAGCTCGTCGAGTTCGACGAGTCCGACCTGCCCGACGGCCGCTACACCGACCGCGAGCTGAGCTGGCTCGCGTTCAACCAGCGCGTGCTGGAGCTGGCCGAGGACCCGGACGTGCCGCTGCTGGAGCGCGCCAACTTCCTTGCGATCTTCGCGAGCAACCTCGACGAGTTCTTCATGGTGCGCGTGGCGGGGCTCAAGCGCCGCATCGTGACGGGCCTGGCGGTGCCGAGCAACATCGGCACGGCCCCGGCCAAAGTGCTGGAGGGCATCAGCCACAAGGCACATGAGCTGCAGGCCCGGCACGCCGCGGTGTGGCACGAGCAGGTCAAGCCGGCCCTGGCGGACGAGGGCATCTCGCTCGTGACGTGGGACGACCTCGACGGCGACGAGAAGGCCGAGCTGTACGAGTACTTCCAGTCGCGGGTGTTCCCCGTGCTCATGCCGCTGGCGGTCGATCCCGCGCACCCGTTCCCCTACATCTCGGGCCTGTCGCTGAACCTCGCGATCCGGATCCGGAACGCCCGCACCGGGCGCGAGGAGTTCGCGCGCCTGAAGGTGCCGCCCATGCTGCCGCGCACCGTGCGGGTGCCCGAGCGCGATCCCCTCAGCGAGCGGGTGCGCATGCTGCCGCTCGAGGACCTCATCGCCGAGAACCTCAGCGACCTCTTCCCCGGCATGGACGTGCTGGATCACCACGCGTTCCGCCTCACGCGGAACGAGGACATGGTGATCGAGGAGGACGAGTCCGAGAACCTCATCCAGGCGCTCGAGGAGGAGCTGCTGCGTCGCCGCTTCGGTCCGCCGATCCGTCTCGAGATCACCGAGGAGATGGACGACGTCACGCTGCGGCTGCTGCTGGACGAGCTCGACATCTCCGAGCAGGAGGTGTACCGCCTGCCGGCGCCGCTCGACCTGCGCGCGCTGTTCGAGCTGGGAAGGCTGGATCGCCCCGACCTGCGCTACAAGAAGCACGTGCCCGTCACGGCGCTCGCGCTGCAGCCGCTCGACGCCGACTCGAAGCACGCCAGGGCCGACGTGTTCGCCGCGATCCGCAAGGGCGACGTGCTCGTGCACCACCCCTACGAGTCCTTCGCCACGAGCGTGCAGGCCTTCCTCGAGCAGGCGGCGCGCGATCCGCACGTGCTCGCGATCAAGCAGACGCTCTACCGCACCTCGGGCGACAGCCCGGTCGTGAAGGCGCTGATCGACGCGGCCGAGAACGGCAAGCAGGTGCTCGCGCTCGTCGAGGTGAAGGCGCGCTTCGACGAGGCGAACAACATCGAGTGGGCGCGCCAGCTCGAGAAGGCCGGCGTGCACGTCGTCTACGGCCTCGTGGGCCTGAAGACCCACTGCAAGGCGGCCCTCGTGATCCGCCAGGAGAAGGGCGAGCTCGTCCACTACAGCCACGTGGGCACCGGCAACTACAACCCGAAGACGAGCCGCATCTACGAGGACCTCGGCCTGTTCACGTGCGACCCCGTGGTCGGCCTCGACCTGACCCGCCTGTTCAACGAGCTGAGCGGCTACGCGATCGAGAAGAAGTTCAAGCGCCTGCTCGTCGCACCGCTGCACCTGCGCAAGGGTCTGCTGAAGCTCATCGAGCGCGAGCGCCGCCACGCGCTGGCGGGCAAGCCGGCGCGGGTGCGCATCAAGGTCAACTCGATGGTGGACGAGGAGATCATCGACGCCCTCTACCGCGCCAGCCAGGCAGGTGTGAAGGTCGAGGTCTGGGTGCGCGGCATCTGCAGCCTGCGCGTGGATCTGCCCGGCGTCTCCGACAACATCACGGTCCGCAGCGTGCTGGGCCGGTACCTGGAGCACTCGCGCATCTTCGCGTTCGACAACGACGGCTCGCCCGAGGTCTACATCGGCAGCGCCGACATGATGCACCGCAACCTCGACCGCCGCGTGGAGGCGCTCGTGAAGGTCACCACGCCCAAGCATGTGCGCGAGCTCATGGCGTTCTTCGATCTCGCGATGGACGACGGCACCGCGACCTGGCACCTCGGGCCCGATGCGGTCTGGACCCGGCACCACCGCGACGCCGACGGTCGCCCGCTGCTCGACCTGCAGGACCGCACCATGAACATCATCCGGCGGCGGCGGCAGCCGAGGGCGACGCGGTGACCGAACGGGCTGTCTACGCCGCCGGCGGCGTGCTCTGGCGCGTCGCGGACGGCCGACTGCGCGTGGCTCTCGTGCATCGCACGAAGTACCGCGACGTCACGCTGCCGAAAGGCAAGGTCGAGCCCGGCGAGATGCTCGCGCAGACGGCGGCGCGCGAGGTCCACGAGGAGACGGGTGTCCGCGCGGCGCTCGGGGTGCCGCTGGGCGTGTCGAACTACACGCTGGCCAGCGGCCGGCGGAAGGTCGTGCACTACTGGGCGATCCGCGCCAAGGACCGCGCCCTCCGCGAGAGCACCTTCGTGCCGAACCGCGAGATCTCGGCCGTGGAGTGGGCGGGGCCGCGGCAGGCCATGGCGCGGCTGAGCTATCCGGTCGACCAGGAGATCCTCGAGACCTTCCTCACGCTGTTCGACGACGGCGTGCGGGCGACCTTCCCCGTCGTGGCCCTGCGACACGGCAAGGCGGTGCCGCGCGGCGACTGGGAGCGCGCCGACTACCTGCGGCCGCTCCTTCCCAAGGGCCGGGAGCAGGCGAAGGCCGTGGTCGGGGGCCTGCGTGCCTTCGGCGTGAAGAAGATCGTCTCGAGCACCGCCACGCGATGCGTGCAGACCGTCACGCCGCTGGCGAGGGCGATCGACACGCGCATCACCGAGACCGACGCGATCAGTCAGGACGCGTGGGAGGACGGCCTCGCCGACGTCCGCACGATCGTGGGCAAGCGACTCGCGTCGGGCAAGCCCGCGGTGCTCTGCACGCACGGTCCGGTCCTGCCCGTCGTCCTCGACGAGCTCGCCCGCGCGACGGGGACGAGGCGGACCTCCGCCCTCGACGAGGCCGCGGCGCTCGCCACGGGCTCGTTCTCGGTCGCGCACATCAACGCCGGCGCGCCCGAGGCGGGCATCGCCGCGATCGAGACGCACGCGCCGTCCGTCTGAGCGCGCCGGGCGTTCAGCCGCCGAGGAACTCGATGAGCCCCGCCTTGGTGAGCCGCGAGTAGCCGGGCCGGCCGGTCGCGCGCGCCCGCTCGCGCAGCTGGGCCACCGTGAGCCCTGCCAGCTCCCCGTCCGCCGGTGCCGCGACGGCTGGCGCCTGCGGGGCGTCGTCCTTCGGGAGGCCCCGGACCGCCGCGAGCGCCTCCGCCTCGGCGCGCGGGGCCTCGGCGTCGCGCTCGGCCTTCGCGCGCGCCTTCTTCGCCGCCTTCTCGAGCGCCTCAACGGCGTCCTCGGCCTTCGCGCGCACGCGCTTCGGGTGCTTGCGCACCTTCTTCGCCCCGGTCTCCGCGACCTCGCGCGCCGCCTCCGCGAGCGCCGCGACCTTCTTCGCGCGCTTGCCCGACAGGTCCTTCGCGGCCTTCTCGGCCTTCTTCGCGGCACGCGCCGCCTCGTCGAGCGCCTCGAACGCCTTGCGCTCCGGCTTGGTCGTCTTCGCCATGGTGGGAGCATATTGACGCGGGAACCGATCCGACAGCGGGCCACGTCACGGATGTCCCGCGTGCCTGCCGCCGCGCGAAGATCACACGGAGATCACGACCATGAAGCGCGCGCCCAGGGTTGTTCACCTTCCGTTCACCTGCAGACCGCAGTCTCTTAAGCACACGGTCCTAGCGTCTCGGTGTGCCCTGAAAGTCCCGAAGGGCATCCCTGATCACCGATCGAACGGATACACAGTGAAGATCACCCGTTTCTCGAGCATCGCCGCCCTCGGCGCGGTCGCCGCTCTGTCGCTCGCCGGCTGCGCCGCGAACGAGCCGAACAACGCCGGCGGCGGCAGCACCCCCAGCGAGTCGTCGCTCAGCGGCACCATCGAGGCCACCGGCGCGTCGTCGCAGGAGGCCGCTCAGCAGGCCTGGGTCGCCGGCTTCCAGGGCATCAACCCGGACGCCACCGTCAACTACACCTCGACCGGTTCGGGCACGGGCCGCGAGAACTTCCAGGCCGGTTCGTCGAACTTCATCGGCTCCGACCGCGCGTTCAACGCCGAGGAGATCGCCGCCGGCGGCTTCGGCTCGTGCGCCACGGACTCGATCGTCGAGATCCCCGTCTACATCTCCCCCGTCGCCGTCGCGTTCAACCTCGAGGGCATCGACACGCTGAACCTCGACGCCGCGACGATCGCGGGCATCTTCGCCGGCCAGATCACCAACTGGAACGACCCGGCCATCGCCGAGCAGAACCCCGACGCCGAGCTGCCCGACCTGGCCATCGTGCCGGTGCACCGTGCCGACGCCTCGGGCACGCAGGAGACCTTCACCACGTACCTCGAGTCGACCGCTCCCGACGTGTGGACGTGGGAGGCCAGCGACGAGTGGCCGAGCGACCTCGGTGGCGAGGCCGCCGACGGCACCTCGGGCGTCGTCTCCGCGATCACCGAGGGCAACGGCTACATCGGCTTCGCCGACGCCTCGCAGGCCGGCGAGCTGGGCCAGGTCGCCGTCGAGGTCGAGGGCGAGTACGTCGCGTACTCCGCCGAGGCCGCGTCGGCCCTGGTCGAGGCCTCGCCGCTCGAGGAGGGCCGCGAGGCCCAGGACCTCGCCTTCGCCGTCGACCCGGCCTCGGCTCCGGCCGAGTCCTACCCGATCGCGCTGGTGAGCTACCTCATCGGCTGCGTCGAGTACGAGGACCCCGAGGTCGCTACGCTCGTCAAGGCGTACTTCGAGTACGTCGCCTCGGCGGAGGGCCAGGAGGCCTCGGCCGAGGTCGCCGGCAACGCGCCGATCTCGGAGGGCCTGCGCGAGCAGGTCATGACCGCGATCGACGCCATCGTCACCGAGTGATCCGACCGATCGCTTGACCGCAACGGTGCCCTCGCGCTCCTTCCCGTGGGATCCTTCCCTTCGGGAAGGACGCGGGGGCACCGCCGCGCGTCACCCCTCATCTCCCGCCCGACCCAGAGCACTCGAGGAGCCGCTCCGATGACCACCACCACGACGGGGCCCGCTGAGGCCCCCTCGTCCGCTCCGCCGAAGCCCGTGATGCGGCCCGGCGACAGGATCTTCTCGGGCACGGCGCTGGCGGCGGGCATCATCATCCTCGTCACCCTCGCGCTCGTCGCGCTGTTCCTCATCATCCAGGCGATCCCGGCCTTCCGACCGGACACCTCGGGCAACCACATCCTCGAGGGCCAGCCGTTCCTGTCGTGGGTGTGGCCCTTCGTCTTCGGCACGCTGTGGTCGAGCATCATCGCGCTCGTCATCGCGGCGCCCCTCGCCATCGGCATCGCGCTGTTCATCTCGCACTACGCGCCGCGCCGCCTGGCCGGCGTGCTGGGCTACATCATCGACCTGCTGGCCGCGGTCCCCTCGGTCGTGTTCGGCCTGTGGGGCGCGCTCACCTTCGCGCCGATGCTCGTGCCGTTCTACCGGTGGCTGAACGAGTATCTCGGCTGGATCCCCATCTTCTCGGGCACGCCGTCGGGCACCGGCAAGACGATCTTCACCGCCTCGCTCGTGCTCGCCGTGATGATCCTGCCGATCATGACCGCCATCTGCCGCGAGGTCTTCCTGCAGACGCCCAAGCTGCACGAGGAGGCCGCCCTCGCCCTCGGCGCCACGCGCTGGGAGATGGTGCGCATGGCCGTGCTGCCGTTCGCCCGCAGCGGCATGGTCTCGGGCGCGATGCTCGGCCTCGGCCGCGCGCTCGGCGAGACGATGGCCGTCACGCTCGTGCTGTCGCCGCTCGGCATCGTCACCTTCAACCTGCTGAACCCCGAGAACCCCACCACGATCCCCGCGATCATCGCGCTCCTGTTCCCCGAGGCGCACGACGAGGGCGTGAACACGCTGATCGCGGCGGGCCTCGTCCTGTTCATCGTGACCTTCGCGGTCAACTTCGTGGCCCGCTGGGTCGTCTCGCGCCGCGCCGAGTTCTCGGGAGCCAACTGACATGACCACCACCGCCACGCCCCCGGCCGCCGCCGTGGCCGCGCCGCAGAGCCTCACCGCCGGTCATCTCCCGAAGTGGGCGCCCTGGGCGCTGCTCGCCGGATCGTTCGTCGTCTCCGCGGGTGTCTTCGCGCTGCTGAACATGGGCGGAGACCCCGCCGACTTCAACATCGCCATGACGCTCGTCGTCGGCATGCTGCTCTACATGGCGCTGATCTTCGTGATCTCGTCGGTCGCCGAGAGCCGCCGCCACGCGACGGATCGCCTCATGACGGCCCTCGTGTCGACGGCCTTCGTGATCGCGCTGCTGCCGCTCGTCTCGCTGCTGTTCACCGTCGTCGTCAACGGCCTCGCCCGCTTCGACGGCGAGTTCTTCAGCTTCTCGATGCGCAACATCGTCGGCGAGGGCGGCGGCGCCGTCCACGCCATCTACGGCACGCTCCTGATCACCCTGGGCGCCACGATCATCTCGGTGCCGATCGGCCTCATGACCTCGATCTACCTCGTCGAGTACGGCCAGGGCAAGAAGCTCGCGCGCGGCATCACGTTCCTCGTCGACGTGATGACGGGCATCCCCTCGATCGTCGCCGGTCTGTTCATCTACTCGGTGTTCGCGCTCATCGTGGGCCCCGGCACGCGCATGGGCATCATGGGATCGCTCGCCCTGTCGGTGCTCATGATCCCGGTCGTCGTGCGCGGCTCGGAGGAGCTGCTGCGGATCGTGCCGAACGAGCTGCGCGAGGCGGCGTACGCGCTCGGCGTGCCCAAGTGGCTCACGATCGTCAAGGTCGTCCTCCCCACCGCCATCGCCGGCATCACGACGTCGATCATGCTGGCCGTCGCCCGCGTGATCGGCGAGACCGCGCCGCTGCTGCTGACGGTCGGCATGGTGCAGAGCATGAATCTGAACATGTTCAGCGGCCAGATGGCGACGCTGCCGGTGTTCTCCTACATGCAGGCGAAGTACCCCGGACTGCCCGCGGACGCGTTCATCGAGCGCGCCTGGGCGTCGGCCCTCACGCTCATCCTCATCGTGATGGTGCTCAACCTCGCCGCCCGCCTGATCGCGAAGACCTTCGCCCCCAAGATGACCGGCCGCTGAGCCGCCGCCCGAGCTTCCCGCTGAGAGAGAGAACCCCCAGATGTCCAAGAGCATCGAAGTCAACGACCTGAATGTCTACTACGGCGACTTCCTGGCCGTCGAGGGCGTGTCGATCGACATCCAGCCCCGCACCGTGACGGCCTTCATCGGCCCGTCCGGCTGCGGCAAGTCGACCTTCCTGCGCACCCTGAACCGCATGCACGAGGTCATCCCCGGCGCGCGCGTCGAGGGCGAGGTGCTGATGGACGGCAAGAACCTGTACGGCCCCGGGGTCGACCCCGTGCTCGTGCGCCGCCAGGTGGGCATGGTGTTCCAGCGCCCCAACCCGTTCCCCACGATGTCGATCCGCGAGAACGTGCTGGCGGGCGTGCTGCTGAACAACAGCCGCATGTCGAAGAGCGACCAGGACGACCTCGTCGAGAAGTCGCTGCAGGGCGCGAACCTGTGGAACGAGGTCAAGGACCGCCTCGACAAGCCCGGCTCGGGCCTCTCGGGCGGTCAGCAGCAGCGCCTGTGCATCGCCCGCGCGATCGCGGTGTCGCCCGACGTGATCCTCATGGACGAGCCGTGCTCGGCACTCGACCCGATCTCGACGTTCGCGATCGAGGAGCTGATCGCCGAGCTCAAGAACGACTTCACGGTCGTGATCGTGACGCACAACATGCAGCAGGCCTCGCGCGTGAGCGACAAGACCGCGTTCTTCAACATCGCGGGCACGGGCAAGCCCGGCAAGCTCATCGAGTACGACGAGACGACGAAGATCTTCACCACGCCGTCGGTGCAGGCGACCGAGGACTACGTCTCCGGCCGCTTCGGGTGATCCCCCGCTCCTCGGCGGCGCTCAGTCGCGCGGGCTGAGGAGGTAGGCGTTCAGGGCGGCCGTGAGGTCCCGATCCACCGGGAGCTCACGGCCGTCGACGTGTGTGAGGGGCGCGGCCAGGCGCGTGCTCGAGACGAGCCACGCGGCGTCGGCGTCGCGCAGCGCGGCCACGGGCACGTGCTCGTATCCGGTGGGGTGCCCGTTCTCCTCGAGCCAGTCGAATGCGCTCAGCTGCGTCGTGCCCTGCAGGATGCCGCCGGTCGGCTCGGGGGTGAGGAAGGTGTCGCCGCGGCGCAGGATCACGGTGGCCGTGGGCGCCTCGAGCACGTAGCCGTCGCTCGTGACGAAGACCGCGTCATCCGCCCCGCGCCGCCGGGCCTCGCGCAGCGCCGCCATGTTCACGGCGTACGACAGCGTCTTGGCCCCGAGCAGCAGCCACGGCGCGCGGGCCGCGGCGCCGCTGTCGTAGCCGCGGTCGAGCGTGACCACGCGGATGCCGTTCTCCCTCGCCGCGGTGCTGTCGGGCGCCTGCGCGGCGGTGAGCCACGCGGTGGGGCCGTGGATGCCCTGACCGGGACCGCCGTGCTGCACGCCGCGGCTCATGAGCAGCCGGATCGTGCACTCCCCCGGCGGGCACTGCGCCGCGGCCTCCTCGACCACCGCCCGCAGCTGCGCGAGATTCGGCGCCGGCAGGTCGCTCAGCCGCGCCGAGTGCGCGAGACGCTCCAGGTGCGGGCGGGTCTCCTGCGGGTGGCGGTCGACGACCGCGATCGACTCGAAGATGCCGTCGCCGCGGTTGGAACTCAGGTCGCTCACGCTCAGCGCCGGCGCGTCGGGATCGATCGGCGCGAAGGTGCCGGAGAAGTCCGTGCGCGGATCGTCGGCCGGCACGGTGTCGATGAGGTACGCGAGGCGGAACGTCATGGTCAGAGCCTACGGCGCGCGCCTCGCGCGGAGACGATGAACCGGGCCGCAGAAACGCCTCTCGGCGCGTGGTCCGCTCGAAGCGGCAGATGTTGGAGCCCGGGGTTTGCTGCGGCCCGGCCACTCCAGTCTAACGGCGGATGCCGCGGGGGTATTCCGGGCTTCGGAGCAGTCGCCGCATATCCGCAAGTCTGTGCTAAATCCGGGCGTGCAAACGGCCGGACTTAGCACAGACTTGTGGACTCGTCAGCAACAGGTCGGGGGCCAGCATGCCCGTCGGCGTCAGGCGAAGTGGGCGGCGGCGGCGCGGGCCGTGTAGGCCGCGTCGTCGAGCTCGCCGACGGCGTTGACGTGGCCCACCTTGCGGCCGGGGCGCGGATCCTTGCCGTAGGTGTGGATCTTCGCGCCGGGGTGATCCGTCACCGCCGCGGCGATCCGATCCGTCATCTCCGCGCCCTGCGGTCCGCCCAGGATGTTCACCATGACGGCCGCCTCCGCCACGGGCGACGGGTCGCCCAGCGGCAGGTCGAGCACGGCCCGCAGGTGCTGCTCGAACTGGCTCGTCACGGCGCCGTCCTGCGTCCAGTGCCCGCTGTTGTGCGGGCGCATCGCGAGCTCGTTGACGAGGATCCGCTCGTCGTCCGTCTCGAACAGCTCCACCGCGAGCATGCCGGTCACGCCCAGGCCGTCCGCGATCTGCTTCGACAGCCGCGCCGCGACCTCGACGAGGCGCTCCGACGCTCGCGGCGCGGGGGCGAAGACCTCGCTGCACACGCCGTCGCGCTGCACGGTCTCGACCACGGGGTACGCCACCATCTCGCCCGAGGGGCGCCTGGCCACCTGCTGCGCGAGCTCGCGCGCGAACGACACGAGCTCCTCGACGAGGATCGGCTCGCCCGCGAAGTCCGCGAGCCAGTCGGCCGCCTCGTCCGCGCGCGACACGACGCGCACGCCCTTGCCGTCGTAGCCCCCGCGCGGCGTCTTCACGACCGCGCGCCCGCCGTGGTCGTCCAGGAACGCCTGCAGCTCGCCGGCATCGCGCACCGCCGCCCAGTCGGGCTGCGGGGCGCCGAGCTCGGCCAGGCGCGCGCGCATCTCGAGCTTGTCCTGCGCGAAGCGCAGCGCGTCGGGCCCGGGGTGCACCGGCACGCCGGCGTCGACGAGCGCGCGCAGCACCGGCTGAGGCACGTGCTCGTGGTCGAAGGTGATCACGTCGACGTCGCGCGCGAAGGCCAGCACGGCGGCCTCGTCGCGGTAATCGCCCACCGCGGTGGCGGCCAGGCGGGCGGACATGCCCTCGGCCTCCGCGAGCACCCGCAGATCGATCCCCATCTCGACCGCCGGGGCGATCATCATCCGGGCCAGCTGGCCCCCGCCGATCACGCCGACACGCAGCGACATGCTTCCTCCGATCGTCGGCTCCCATCCTCTCATCGAGGGCGGGGCCGCGCCGTCACACCGTGGGACCGGAGCCGGTCTGCACCGCGTCGCGGTGCGCGAGGATCTGGTTCACCTCGATCTGATCGGTCAGCACCTCGGCCACCAGCCGCGGGCTCGGGATGTCGGCGAGCACGATCCGCCCCTCCATGCCGTCCGCGAGCGTGAGCGTGCCGGTGCCCCACAGCCGCTGCAGCGGGCCGCGGCGCGTGTTGATGCCATAGCCCCTGGCGTGCGTGAGCTCGGCGCGCGAGCGCGAGAACAGGCCGCGGGCGGCGATGACCCGCCGCGTCGTGATGGTGTAGCGGTGCGACAGCCACGCGATCCACGGCAGGATCGCGCCGAGCAGCACGAGGGCCGCGGCCGCGGCGGCCAGCATCCAGTCCTCGAACGGCTCGGGCAGGTTGCCCCACAGGTAGCCGGTCGCGCCCGCGACGACGACGACGAGCAGCGCCGACCAGAACAGCCTCCGGCCCGAACGGCGGAAGCGGGCCACCACGAGCTCCTCGGGCGCGGGCACGCCGGGCGGCGGGGTGTCGACGCGTCCGGCGATGGTCATGGGTCCAGTCTGCCGCCTGCCGGCGACACCCGCCGCCGCGAATCACCCAGATGGCGCGGATCGGCGCCGCCTCCTCCCGCGTACGCTGGCGGCATGGCGTGGGAGAGGACGACGGCGACCGGTGCGCGGATCGCCGAGGTGGCGCACACCGGATCGACGAATGCGGATCTCGTCGGCGCGGCCGGGCGCGGCGAGGCCGCCCATCTGAGCGTGCTCGTCACGCGCGACCAGCGCTCGGGCCGCGGCCGGCTCGATCGCGTGTGGCAGGCACCCGCGGGCGCATCGCTCGCGGTGTCGGTCGCGCTGCGGATCGAGCGGATCCCGCTGCCGGCGCGGGGGTGGATCCCCCTGCTCGCGGGCGCGGCGATGGCGGCGGCCGTGCGCGCGCAGCTGCCCACCCACGCGGTGGGGGCGAAGTGGCCGAACGACGTGCTCGTCGACGGGCGCAAGATCTGCGGGATCCTGGCCGAGGGCACCGCCGATCCGTCCCTCGTGGTCGTCGGGTCGGGCATCAATACGGCGATGGCGCCCGAACAGCTGCCCGTGCCCACCGCCACGTCGTTCGCGGCACTCGGCGCCTCGTGCGACGAGGATCGCCTGCTCGCCGACTACCTGCGCGCCCTCGACGAGGGCCTTGCGCGCCTGGCCGACGCGAACGGCGACGCGCTCGCCTCCGGCGCCCACGCCGCCGTCTCGGGCGCGTGCGTCACCCTGGGCCAGGAGGTGTCGGTGTCGCTGCCGGACGGGTCCGCGCTGCGCGGCCGGGCCGAGGCGATCGACGGGGCGGGGCGGCTCGTCGTGCGGGCCGCGGACGGGCCCCGCGCGGTCTCGGCGGGCGACGTCGTGCACGTGCGGCCCGCCTGACCCGCGGCCCTGTTCGCCGCGGACACAGGATCCCGGCAGGCGTTGTGTGTGGCCTCCAAGGGTGCGGCGGGGGCCGTCGTTAGGGTGGAACACGTGACCGAACCCGATCTCTCGACGACCGCCGGCAAGATCGCCGACCTTCGCGCACGCTACGCGGAGGCCGTGACCCAGTCGGAGGAGAAGGCCCGCGAGAAGCAGCACGCCAAGGGCAAGATGACCGCGCGCGAGCGCATCGAGCTGCTCGTCGACCCCGGCAGCTTCGTGGAGTTCGACGAGTACGTGCGCCACCGCACGACCGCCTTCGGCATGGACAGGTCGCGACCCTACGGCGACTCCGTCGTGACGGGCACGGGCACGATCCACGGACGCAACGTTGCCGTGTACGCCCAGGACTTCTCCACCTTCGGCGGGTCGCTCGGCGAGGTCGCCGGCGAGAAGATCGTCAAGATCATGGAGTTCGCCCTCCGCGGCGGCATGCCGATCATCGGGATCCTCGACTCGGGCGGGGCGCGCATCCAGGAGGGCGTCGTCGCGCTCGGCAAGTACGGCGAGATCTTCCGGCTCAACACGGCCGCCTCCGGCGTGATCCCCCAGATCTCGATCGTCATGGGCCCGGCCGCGGGCGGCGCGGTGTACTCCCCCGCACTCACCGACTTCGTCATCATGGTCGACAAGACGAGCCAGATGTTCGTCACGGGCCCCGACGTCATCAAGACCGTCACGGGCGAGGACGTCGGCATGGAGGAACTCGGCGGCGCCTACACGCACAACACCCGCTCGGGCGTGGCGCACTACCTCGCCGACGACGAGGACGACGCGCTCGACTACGCGCGCACCCTCATCGGATACCTGCCCGACAACAACATGTCGGACGCGCCGGTCTACGAGGCGGGCTTCGAGTTCGAGACCACCGACTCCGACCGGGCGCTCAACCGCGTCGTGCCCGACTCCCCCAACCAGCCGTACGACATCCACGAGGTCATCTCGCGCGTGGTCGACGGCGGCGAGTTCCTCGAGGTGCAGCCGCTGTTCGCCCCCAACATCGTCGTGGGCTTCGGGCGCGTCGAGGGGCGCACCGTCGGCGTGATCGCCAATCAGCCCTCGCAGATGGCCGGCACCCTCAACATCGAGGCGGGCGAGAAGGCCGCCCGGTTCATGCGCTTCTGCGACGCGTTCTCCATCCCGATCGTCACCCTCGTCGACGTGCCCGGCTACCTGCCGGGCACCGACCAGGAATGGACGGGCGTGATCCGCCGCGGCGCCAAGCTGCTGTACGCGTACGCCGAGGCGACCGTGCCGCTCGTGACGGTCATCCTGCGCAAGGCCTACGGCGGCGCGTACATCGTGATGGGCTCCAAGCAGCTGGGCGCCGACATCAACCTCGCGTGGCCCACCGCGGAGATCGCCGTGATGGGCGGCCAGGGCGCCGTCAACATCCTCTACCGCGGCGAGCTGAAGCGCGCCGAGGAGGCGGGCGAGGACGTGGCGGCCGTGCGCACGCGCCTGGCGAACGAGTACACCTACAACGTGGCCTCGCCGTTCCTCGCCGCCGAGCGCGGCGAGCTCGACGGCATCATCGAGCCGGCGCAGACGCGCGTGGCGGTCGCGAAGGCACTGCGCTCCCTGCGCAGCAAGCGCGCGGAGCGGCCGCCGAAGAAGCACGGGAACATCCCGCTGTGAGCGATCCGCTCGAGAACGACGCCCGCGCGCTGCCGCGCGTCGAGATCGTCCGCGGCCGGCCCGCCGAGGACGACGTCGCGGCACTGGCGGCGGTGATCCCGGCGGCGTATCGTCAGGAGGCGGACGCGGCCACGGCCGATGAGCCGGCCGGCGAGGCCTGGACGCGCTCGCGGCGGCTCCGGCGCCGACCGCCCGCCGGCGCCCGCTGGGGCCGCTTCGCCGGCTGATCCCGGCACCACCCGGGCAGATAGTGGGTACCTGATGGGCATTGGATGGGCAGTTCTCCCCGTGTAATTACGCGGGTGTCCCCCAAACTTCCTACAGACGTCGCCGCTCGCGCCCGGAGATACTTCTTATGGAAACGCAAGAAGCGTTGGCCGGTGCGAAGCCCCAGGGTAGGCGACGCAGACCGGCTTCCGCGGACGGTTTTCGGGTAACCGGTCCGCAACTGGCCCGGGGCGGCATCGCCGCCCCGGGCCCTTCTCATTCCGCTTCCGGGTGACGCGGGATCTCCCGCCACAGCTCGACGGCGTCCTCCTCCGACAGGCCGGAGCCGGCCGCGCGCCTCCCCACCACCGTCACGGCCACCCGCGGGTCCGCTGAGGTGCGCACGATGATGCGCGCGGCGCTCGTGCCGCGCAGGGTCGCCGCCAGCTCCGACCGCACCCGGCGTATCGCCGCCTCGTCGAGGTCGTCGAGCTGGTTCTCGTCGAGGATCGTCACGGCGGCGCCGCGCTCGCGCGCCCCGCGGATCGCCAGCCGCACCTCGTCGTCGAGCAGCCGCGGCGCGCGCATCTCGTCGCGCAGCGTGCCCTCGGCCAGGCGCGCCCGCAGCCGCTCGGTCTCGTCCAGCGCGCCGCCGGTCTCGATGACGCGCGTGAGCACCGGCCCCGCCACGAGCAGCGCGAACTGCACGCGCTGGCGCCGCTCGAACCGCCGCGCCTCCTGAGCCGCCTGCCAGGCGGACGACGCCTGCTGCAGCCGCGCGAGCCGCGCCGTGTCGCGGTACGCGCGATCCGTGAACCACATCAGCAGCTGCGCCAGCCCGACCCACAGCATCGAGCCGAGCAGGCCGCGCTGCAGCACGAGGGCCACGTCCATGGCCGTCACGGCCTCCGCCGCCAGCACCCCGATCCCCATCCAGGCCAGCAGCGGGCGCCGGCGCACGCACACGATCGTGAGGACCATGCCCACGGCGCCGAAGACTCCCGCCGCGGCGAGGTTCTCGATCCTGTCGCCGCTCGCGCGGAACGACAGCGGCGCGACGGCCGCGCACGCCGCGAGCACCGCGAACGCGACCCACAGCGGCAGGGGCCGCGGGTAGGCGAGATCCTCGCCGCCCGAGCGCGCCGGCGACGGCGGCGACAGCAGCGCGACGAGAGCCGCGACGAGCCACAGCAGCACCGCGGCGGCCTGCAGGACGGGAAGGGGCGACTGCGGGATCCAGATGAGGCCGCGCACGAGGAAGTACGCCGTGAAGGCGAACACGAGGCCGTACATGACGCGGCGGACGGTCACGACGGCTCCTCCTGCGCGCGCCACGACACCGTCACGGTCGTGCCGTGCGAGCCGGTGCGGATGTCGGCGCTGCCGCCCACGGCCGGCATGCGGGCGATGATCGATCCGCGGATGCCGAGCCGGTCGGCCTCGATCGCGTCGAAGTCCACGCCGGGGCCCTCGTCCTCGACCCACACCGCCACGCCGCTGTCGTCGGCGCGGATGCCGACCGCCAGCCCCGCGGCGTCGGCGTGCTGCACGGCGTTCGCGAGCGCCTGCGTGGCCGCGAGCGCGACCGCCCGGGCCGGCCGCCCCGGGATCGCGCCCGCGTCCGGGGCGATCGCCCTGGCCACCCGCAGCTCGATGCCGAACTCGGCCGCCCGCCGCTCGAGCTCCGCGGCGATCCACTCCGCCGAGACCTCCTCGTCGCTGCCCTCCGGATCGTCGCTCTCGGCGTTCGCGAGGCGGCCGAGGGCCTCCCTGGCCATCGCGACGGCGAGCTCCCGCGCCCGGGGCGTGTCGGCACGCTCGGCGGCCAGCAGCGCCGCGAGCACGCTGTCGTGCATGAGGGCCGCGATCTCGACGCGCTCGCTCTCGGCCGCCTCCGCCACGCTCGCGGCGGTGAACGTCTCGACCACCTCCGCGCGCGCCTCGTCCACGCCGCCGGCGATCCCCCGGTACATCCACGCGAGCACGACGACGAGGATGCCGAGCAGCAGCGCGATGGAGACGTCGTAGACCGTCGACTCCCAGGCCTCCAGAGACCATCCGCCCCTGATGAGGCGGATGTTCGCCCAGAGCCAGTGGATGCCGGCGACGAGCACGATCTGCCAGTGCGGCGGGAAGGCGACCACCCCCGCGGCGGAGGCCACCGTGAGCAGGTAGAACGGGGCCGGCTGCAGCGGGGGCTCGGACGGGCCGGGGTCGGTGACGGCCCACGCGACCATCAGCACGGGGAACAGCGCCGCGAAGGCGCCGGCCGCGATGCGGGCGCCGAAGCCGGACAGGCACGCCACGATCATGAGGGCGAGCGGCAGGTACACGGCCGCGAGCAGCAGCGGATCGCTCGGGTCGTCGTCCGTCAGCGAGACGATGAGCGCCTGGGTGCCCTGCACGGCGCCGCCCACGCCCGTGAGCACCTGCAGGATGCGCTCGAAGCGTGCGCGGGTGAAGCGGCCGGGCGTCTCGCGAGGGGAGGACACCTGGGGGATGTGCCGCCAGGCCTCCTCGACGATCCTCTGGCTATCGGGCACCGGGTTCCCCGGCCGGCTCGACCAACCCGTCCTCCATCGCGCGCTTGAGCAGATCGACCTTGGTGGGCGCCGGGCGGCCCACCTCCGTGTACTTCACCCGCACGCGGGTGATGTTCTCCTTGGCGGTGGAGTAGGCCACCCCGAGCCGGTCCGCCACGACCTTGAGCGGCAGCCCGGCGGCGTACAGCCGCAGCACCTCGCGCTCGCGGCTCGACAGCTGCGCGTCGGCGAAGGCGCGATCGCCCTCCACCGCGCTGGCCCACTCGACGTTGTTGAGGGGCTCACCGCGGGCGGCGGCCCGGATCGCGTCGATGACCTCGTCGATCGGCGACGACTTGCTCACGACCCCCACGGCCCCGGCGGCGAGCGCCTCGCGGACCGCGGCGGGGCGGTCGGCGACGGAGTGGATGATCACGGCCGAGTCGGCGGCCAGCCGCACGACGTTCTCCGTGACGGTGGTGCCGTCGCCCAGCGTGAGGTCGAGCAGCACGACATCGGGCGAGGGCCAGCCTTCGGACGCCCGGCTCGCGAGGTACTCCGACACCGTCGCGCCGCTGAAGACGACCTCCTGCTCGGCACGACGGATCGACGCCTCCAGTCCGAGACGAACGGATTCGTGATCGTCCACGAGGGCCACGCGGATCATGATCGAAGCCTAGGGCATGCGGGCGCGGCGACCAGCCCGGCCGGGTCGCGGGCGCTGTCGCTCAGCGCGCGAGGACGGCGACGGCCTCGATGTGGTGCGAGTGCGGGAACAGGTCGAACGCATCCAGCGACGCCAGCTCGTATCCGAGCTCTCGGAACCAGCCGACGTCGCGGGCCAGGGCCACCGGATCGCACGCGACATACGCGATGCGCGAGGGGCCGAGGTCCGCGAGGCGTGCCACCACGTCGCGCCCCGCCCCCGAGCGCGGCGGATCGAGCAGCGCCACGCCGCGCGTGAGCATCTCGCGATCGAGCAGGCTCGCCTGGGCGTCGAGGCGCGACAGGAACCGGTCCACGCGCATGTTCACCGCCTCCACGCCGAGGTCGGCGAGGTTGTCCCCGGCGTGCGCGGATGCGCGCTCGTCCGCCTCGACCGTCGTGAGGCGCGCGGGCGCGGCCAGCTCGCCGAGCGCGGCGGCGAACAGCCCGACCCCGCCGTAGAGGTCGAGGTGCCAGGCGTCGCTCGACAGCTCCCCCAGCGCGTCGCGCACCGCGCGATCGAGCGTCGCGGCCGCGGCGCGGTGCACCTGCCAGAAGCCACCCGCATCGACGTGGAACTCGCGCTCGCCGACGAACTCCGCGACCACCTCGGGCTCGGGGCGGGGCGCGCGGCGATCCTTGCGGTCGGGCCGGCGGATCGTGCGCACGACGCCGTCCGCCGGCAGCACGAGATCCAGGCGGCCGGGAGGCGCCTTCCGCACGGCGAGGGCGACCTCGGCGACGCGCGGCGCCGCGAGCGGGTGCTCCCCCACCTCGATGACGCGGTGCGAGCGGGCGGCGTAGGGGCCGATCCGACCCTCGTCGTCGACGTGCAGGCTCAGGCGGGTGCGGTAGCCCGTGCCGTCGAGCGTCGCCGCCGCCTCCGGGTGATCGGCGCCCAGCACCCCCTCGGGGCCCCGCACGGGCACGTCGACCTCGAGACCGGCGAAGCGCTCGAACGCCTCGCGCAGCACCCGCGCCTTCAGCGCGCGCTGGGCCGGCAGGGCGAGATGACCGAGGTCCGCACCGCCGGGCCGATCCTCCGGCGCGACCGCGACGTCGGCCTGCGGCCACACGTGCGGCACGCGATCGGGCGATGCCTCGAGCACATCGACCGTCACCGCGCGCGCGAAGGTCTTCTTCACCTCGGTGATCTGCGCGCGCACGCGCTCGCCGGGCGCCGTGTCCGAGACGAACACCACGCGGCCCGGCGCATCGCCGTCGGCCCCGTGGCGCGCCACGAAGACGCCGCCGTGGGCCACGCCCGTGATGTCCAGCTCGACCAGCTCTCCCGCATCCATGGCTCCATCGTCCCATCCGCGCATCACCGGCGCCTGAGCGACCGTTACGGCACCGTGACGGCCTGCTCACGTGCCGGCCACCTCGAGCGCCTATCCTCGACCCCATGCGCCCCGAGGCTCACCCGATCCGCACGGTGCTCGTCCTGCTCGCCGCGCTCGCCGCCGTCGTGCTGGTGGCGACGCTCATCGTGACGCGCCCGCGCACGCCCGCGAGCGAGGCGAAGCCGCTCGCCGCCGAAGCGGTCGTCGTCGACGGCGCCCACGAGGGGGCTCCTCGCGTGCTCGTGATCGGCGACTCGTGGACGTACGGCGCCGCGGCCACCCGCCCCGAGCTCGGCTACGCGCATCGCCTGGCGGCCGTCGGCGGCTGGGAGATGGTGGTCGACGGCGAACCGGGCAGCGGCTACCTCAAGACGGGCTGGTACGGCACGACCTTCGGGCAGCGCATCGCCGCGCTCGACCCGTCGCTCGCCCCCGACGTCGTCCTCGTGCAGGGATCGATCAACGACCGGCGCCTGCCGGAGACGGGGTACCGCGACGCCGTGGCCGCGGCGTGGGACGCCCTGTCGGCCACCTACCCCGACACGACGATCGTCGTGCTCGGCCCCGCGCCCCAGGTGCTGCCGGTGGAGCCCGCGACCGCCCGCATCGACCGCGACCTCGCCGATCTCGCCGCCCAGCGCGACTGGCCCTACGTCTCGCCGATCGCGGAGAGCTGGATCACGGACGCGAACTACCTCGAGGTGATCGACACCTCCAAGAAGGGCGCGAACCACCCCTCGGACGCCGGCCACGCCTACCTCGCCGAGAAGGTCGCGGCGGCCCTGCGGCCCTACGCCCCGCCCGTCACGGTCGAGGCGGTCGAGGAGTGATTCTCTTTTGAATCTGCGCCGCAACCTCTCGCGGAGGAGTGACACCGCGGGGGCCAACTGATGGTCTCGCACAACGTCGAAGGGACCGCCGCATTCGCGACGGTCCCTTCGAGGTTGGCGCCCCCACGCCTCCACGGGCCTCTCCAGACGTCGCATCCGCGACGCCTGGAGCCTCGGGCCGTGGGGACCCGCTGATGGTCTCGCACAACCTCGAAGGGACCGCCGCATTCGCGACGGTCCCTTCGAGGTTGGCGCCCCCAACAGGATTCGAACCTGCGACCTTTGGTACCGGAAACCAACGCTCTATCCCCTGAGCTATGGAGGCTCAACGAGGATACCAGCCGGGGAGGGTGCCGCCGTGCCGATACCCTGACCGGGTGAGCCAGCACGCCGTCGCCACCCGCCCCGAGGGCGTGCTCCACGCGGGCTGGCGGATGATCGCCGACGCCGGGCGGCTCATCGGGCGGCACTGGCCGGCGCTGCTGCTGCTCGCGCTGGCGGCCGTCGTCTCGCGCCACTACCTGCTGCTGTGGGCCGTGGACGCATCGCTCGTGTCCGGCGTGCTCGGCCGGCTCGTGATGTCACTCGTCGTCTTCGTGCAGCTCGTCACGATCGTCGCCTCGCTGCTGGTCATGCGCGCTCGCGCGTCGAGCGGGCGGCCGTTCACCGATCTCCTCATCGCGAGCGCCGCCGTGATCCTGCCGTTCCTCGTCATCTACGAGCACTACGGCTTCCTCTACGAGGACACCCTGACGATGGGCCTCGGCGTGGCGTACAGCGTGATCGACGGCGAGGGCGACGTGGCCTCGCGCCTCGCGGGCAGCACGACGGCCGATGTGCTGGCCACCGCCGCCGTCGCGTTCGCGTCCGCACGCGGGCTCACCATGATCGTGCGGCGCCTTCCTGGCGACCGCGAGCGCCTGCGCGCCGTGCTGCGCCTGCTCGTGGGCTACGCCGAGGTGGTGTGGATCTTCCTGAGCGCCACGGTCCTGCGCGAGGGCACGCTCGGCTTCGGCGACTGGTGGCATTCCCGCCGCATCGGCGCGGCGCTGGATCGCTGGTGGCTGGGCGTCGAGCTGCACGTGCCCTCGCTCGCCGACTCGCTCGAGTGGCTGTGGTCGGCGGTGCTCGCGGTCGCGGCCGCCGCGATCATCGGCTTCGTCGTGCCGCTGGCGTGGCTCGCGCTGGGCACGCTCGTCTACGGCGCACAGGCCCGCCCGCTCCTCACCGCGGCGGGAATCAAGACGCGGGTCTCGCGCGTCATCCGCCGCGTGCGCGAGGACTGGATCGAACGGGCTCTCGACCTGGCGACCGACCCGGAGCGTCGCTTCGGCGGCGCGGTGGGCGCCGTGATCCTCGTGGTGCGCGCCGGGTGGGCGCCCGTGCTCGTGTTCTGCTCGTGCTGTGGATCTTCGGATCGAGCATCTCGGATGCCGTCAACGGCGCGCTCGGCACGGGCATCCAGCTCGACGCGACGACGGCGGCGTTCGTCGGCATCGCCGTCATGCTCGTCACGCGCGTGCTCACGTGGAAGGACATGGCCCGCAACGGGTCGGCATGGAACACGTTCATCTTCTTCGCCGTGCTCGTGGGCATGGCCGAGCACCTGAACCGCCTCGGCGTCATCCAGTGGATCGGCGACTTCGTCAGCGGCCTCGTCGGCGGCATGCCCTGGGTGTTCGCCTTCGCGATCCTCACGCTCGTGTACTTCTACGCGCACTACCTGTTCGCCTCGAACACCGCGCAGATCGTCGCGATGTACGGCGTCTTCCTCGGCGCGGCCGTGGCCGCCGGCGCCCCGCCGATGTTCGCCGCGCTCGTGTTCGGCTTCATCGGCAACCTCTTCGGCGCTCTGTCGCACTACGCCTCCGGCCCGTCGGGCGTGATCTACGGATCGGGCTACGTGAAGGTCGGAGAGTGGTTCCGCACCGCGTTCGTCATGTCGGTCGTCGTCATCCTCATCTGGACGATCGCCGGCGGTGCGTGGATGGCCGTGCTCGGGCTCTGGGAGGGCGCCGCTCCGCCGCTCGGCTGATGGGTCCTGGCTGATGCAGCCCTGGGCGGCGGCTGGGCAGCCTCGCGCGGCGCCGTTGCTACCGTGAGAGGCGGGATCCGGCACCGGATCCGCGGACGAGGGAGCTGTACCCGCACACGACAAGACGGCCACGGAAGGGGTGTCGCACGCCATGGCGTGGCTCGTCTTGATCCTCTCCGGCATGCTCGAGGCCGTGTGGGCCTCGGCGCTGTCGGCCTCGAAGGGCTTCCGCAGGTGGAAGCCGACCGTCCTGTTCGCCGTCTCGCTGCTGGGCAGCATGGCCGGGCTCGCGTGGGCGATGACCTCGCTGCCCACCGGCACGGCCTACGCCGTGTGGGTGGGCGTGGGAGCGACCCTCACGGTCGCGTGGGCGATCGTCACGAAGCGCGAGCGGGCGAGCGTGGCGCGCGTGCTGCTGCTCGTGCTGCTCATGACGTCGATCGTCGGCCTGAAGGCGGTGAGCTGAGTGGCGTGGCTCGTGCTGCTGCTCAGCGCGGTCGCCGAGGCCGTGTGGGCCACGGCGCTCGGCCTCTCGGACGGGCTGACGCGCCCCGCGCCGACCGCGGTGTTCCTCGTCGCGCTGACGGCGAGCATGCTGGGGCTCGGATATGCCGCGACGCGGATCCCGATCGGCACGGCCTACCCGGTGTGGGTGGGGGTGGGCGCGGCCCTCACGGTCGCCTACGCGATGGCGACGGGCGCCGAGAGCGTCTCGCCGTGGAAGATCGTCTTCCTGCTCGGGATCGTCGGCTCCGTCGTCGGCCTGAAGCTGCTGCCACCGCAGAAGCCGCGCGCGGCGGCCGACGAGTCGCGCTAACCGTCAGACCGCGGCGGCGAACGACAGCGGGCTCCACGCGCCGGGCCGCGCGAGCTCGGCGTAGCGCACGTCCGCCGCGCCCGGCGCCACCGACGCGACGCACGCGAGCAGCGACAGCGTCGGGTAGCCGTGCGGGCGGTTGTCGCGGATGATGGCCCGGTCGTCCCGCGGATCGAGCGCCGCGGACTCGGCCAGCACGCCGATCCAGCCCTCCCACCACCGCTCCCCCTCCGTCGACGCGGCCGCGAAGGCGCCGCGCCACGCCGCGATGCGGGCGGTGGCGGGATCGTCGGGCTCGTCGTGCGCGATCATGTGCGTGCCCGGCCCGAGATCTCGGCGCCGCAGCGCGGCGCCGTCCCACGTGGTCACGGTCGCCGACGCGCCGTCGATCCCGACGAGGTGGAAGCCCCGCGTGCGCGGCCGCTCCACGGCCCGGCCCGCGACGGCGTCGAGCGCGAGCGCCCCGCGCGATTCGATCCGCTCCGGCGGCAGCGCCGGATCCCCCGCCCGGTTCACGATGACGGCCACGCGCCCGTCCGCCGGTCGCGCGGCGAGCCACGCGCCGCCGGCGAGCCGGTCGCGCACGCCGAGGGTGCCGGGCCGGTCCGGCCACCACGCCCCCAGCGGATCCCACGCGCGGGCGGGATCCTCGTCGCGCACGGCCAGCATCCGCACGGGGTCTGCGGCGCTCTCGGGGACGCGGATCACGACGGTGCACACGTGCCCAGCCTAGGCACGCCGCCGATCCGCGGGCCGCGATGCGCGGCGGCTGCGGATGCGAGAAGGTGGAGTCATGCGGATCGTCGTGGGCGTGACGGGCGGCATCGCCGCGTACAAGACCGTGCAGCTGGTGCGGCTGCTCGTGACCGACGGGCACGAGGTGCACGTGATCCCGACCGAGAACGCGCTGCGCTTCGTGGGCGCGCCGACGTGGGAGGCCATCAGCCGCCACCCGGTCACGATCTCCGTGCACGACGACGTGCCGCGCGTGCGGCACGTGGCCCTCGGCCAGGCGGCCGAGCTCGTCGTGATCGCGCCGGCGACCGCGCACACGCTCGCGAAGATGGCGGCGGGCCTGGCCGACGACCTGCTCGGCACGACCCTGCTCGCCACGACCGCGCCCGTCGTGGTGGCGCCCGCCATGCACACCGAGATGTGGCGCCACCCCGCCACGCAGGCGAACGTCGAGACGCTGCGGTCGCGGGGCGTGCGCTTCATCGGCCCCGACAGCGGGCGACTCACGGGCGACGACACCGGCCCCGGCCGGATGGCGGAGCCGGAGCGCATCCACGCCGAGCTCGGTGCGCTGCTGCGCGCGGCGGGCGGGCCGGCGGGCGGCGGCGCACCGGGCGCAGTGGTCGGCGGCGCAGCGGAGGAGAACGGCGCTATCGGAGCAGCCGACGCCGGATCCGCTCCTCCGCACGGCGCGGAGTCCTCCGGAGGGCGGGACCTGGCCGGGCTGCGGATCGTCGTGTCGGCGGGCGGCACGCGCGAGCCGATCGATCCGGTCCGGTTCATCGGCAACCGCTCGAGCGGGCGGCAGGGCGCCGCCCTCGCCCTGGCGGCGGCCGAGCGCGGCGCCGACGTGACGCTCGTCGCGGCGCACGTCGAGGAGGCCGTGCTCGCCGACGTGCAGGCGCGGCCGGGGATCACGGTGCGCACGGCGGGGACCGCCGCCGAGCTCGGCGAGGCGATGCGCTCGGCCGCCGACGGCGCCGACGTGGTCGTGATGGCGGCGGCCGTGGCCGACTACCGCGTCGCCGAGGTGGCCGAGACGAAGCTCACGAAGGAGTCCGCCCCCGGCGGGCTCGAGCTGCGCCTCGTCGAGAACGAGGACATCCTCGCGGGCCTCGCACGGGATCGCGCCGCCGGCCAGACCGTCGTCGGCTTCGCGGCCGAGACGGTGTCCGACGACGAGGAGCTCGTGGAGCGCGCCCGCCGCAAGCGCGAGCGCAAGGGCGCCGACCTGCTCGCGGCGAACGCCGTGGGCTGGACCGCCGGCTTCGAGGCGCGCGACAACGCGGTGATCGTCGTCGACGCGGGTGGCGAGGTCGTCGCACGCGCGGGCGGCTCGAAGCGGGAGGTCGCCGACGCGATCCTCGACGCGATCCTCGCGGCGCGCGCCGCGTCCTGACCCCGGCGGTCAGGCGTCGGGCTGCCGCAGGTGGTCGTCGAGCGCCTCGACGAGCCGCTGCGATCCCTCCGCGGTCTCAGCGCCGTGACCGCCCGTGTGGATGAGGGTGACGCGGCTGCCGGCGTCGTCGGGCTCGACGGTCCACGTCAGGATCCCCTGATCATCCCGGCCGCCGTCCCACGTCGCGACGAAGGTGTGCGAGAACGAGCGCGGCGGCTCGTACGAGAGCACCTCGCCCGCGAGCTGCACGTCGCCGTCCTCGTCCACGTACTCGATGGGCTCGCCCACCTGCCACGTCGTGCGCGGCCACGTGCCGTAGTACCAGGACCGCACCCGCACGGGGTCGGTGAGGGCCGCCCACGTGCGCTCGGGGGTCGCGCCGGTCTGGATCCGATACATCCGCTCGCCGTCCATGCCCCCATGGTGCCGGGGCGCGGCGGCGACCGCGAGGGGGTTGCGGGATCAGCCCTGCCTGCGCACGATCTCGGTGATCCAGATCGGGGCGTAGGGCGAGGTGCAGTTCGGCGGCGTCGGGTAGTCCTTCAGCACCTCGAGCCGCTCGCCGATGTCGAGCGCGCGGGCGCGCTGATCCGGGTGCGCGATGCCGATGTACGCGAGCGTGGAGTTCATCTCCCACTGCAGCGGTGCGGGGGCGTCGCGCATCTCGGCCTCGATGGTGTCGAGCAGCGCGGGCAGGTCGAGGCCGTCCGGGTCCTTCTGCGCGCGGAACCCCGTGAGCGCCCATCCGGCCGCGGCGACGTGCGGATCGGCGTCGTCGAGCCAGCGCAGGCGAAGCTGCTCGAGGTGCGGGCTCTTCTTGGCGATGTAGTTGGCGAGCCAGTCGCGCACCTTGGGCGCGCGGGCCTCGCGCAGCATGGCGTCGACCTCGTCGGCCGAGTACTGCTTCGGGCGCGAGACGAGCAGGGCCAGCAGTCGCGCGGGCGTGCGGCCGGTGGCCCACAGCTCGCGCGCGAGCTCGGGATCGGTCTTCACCCGCTTCGCGACGGCGCGCAGCTTCGACAGGTTGACGCCGTGGTCATCGCCGTGGCGCTCGTTGATCTCGCGCATGCGCGCGTCCTCGAGGCCCTCCAGCTCGGCCAGCAGCGCGCCCACCGTCTCGCTCATGCGAGCAAGCGTACGCGCGGTTGCGGAGTGCGACCCCGTCGGTTGCTGAACGAAGTGAGCGCCAGCGAACGAAGATGAAGCGACCACAGCAAGCACAGAACGGCTGCGGTGGTCGCTTCATCTCCGCGCCTTCGGCGCTCCGTTCAGCAACCGGTCCGGTGCAACCGATCAGCAACCCTAAGACCTAATCATCCTTGCCGCGGAGCACCTGGCGGAGCTTCTCGCGGTTGACGCCCGCGATGGCGGTGATGGGGATGCCGGCGGGGCACACGTCCACGCACTCGCCGTAGAGCGAGCACGGGCCGAACTCCTCCTCGGCCGTGCGCACCATCTCGCGCGCGCGGGTGGAGCGCTCGGCCTTCGTCGACGGCATCGTCGCCAGGTGCAGCAGCTTGGCGCCGACGTAGAGGTTGGCCGATCCGTTCGGGCACGCCGCCACGCACGCGCCGCACGCGATGCACGCTGCCATGTCGAGCGCGTACTCCGCCTTCTCGTGCGTCAGTTGGTGGGCGTCCGCGTCCGGCGCGGTGCCGGCGTCGATCGAGGCGTAGCCGCCCGCCTCGATCACCCGGCCGAGCCCGCCGCGGTCCACCGCGAGGTCCTTGAGCACCGGGTAGGCGGCGCTGCGGAAGGGCTCGAGGCGCACCGTGGATCCGTCGGGGAAGGATCGCAGGTGCTGGCGGCACGACGGGGTCTTCTCGACGGGCCCGTGCGGCCGCCCGTCGACCGTGATGCCGCACGATCCGCAGATCCCCTCGCGGCAGTCGCTGTCGAAGGCGACGGGCTCGCGCCCCTCGGCGACGAGCTGGTCGTTGAGCTTGTCGAGCGCCTCGAGCAGCGTGAACTCGGGCCCCGCGCCCTCGAGCACGTAGTCCTCGTAGCGCCCGTCGTCCGCCGGGGAGTCCTGGCGCCAGATCTGCAGTGTCAGCCTCATCCGTCGCTCCCTACCTGTAGTCGCGCGTCTGGAGGGGCACACTCGCGAACTCGAGCGGCTCCTGATGGCGGATGTACCGGCCGTCCGCGCCGCGCTCCCACGCCGAGGCGAACCGCCAGTTGTCGTCGTCGCGCTTGGCCTCGCCGTCGGGATGCTGGTGCTCGGTGCGGAAGTGCGCGCCGCAGGACTCGTCGCGGTCGAGGGCGTCAAGGCACATCAGCTCGGCCATGTCGAGGTAGTCGGCCACGCGCCCGGCCCGCTCGAGCTCCTGGTTGAAGCCGCCCGCCGATCCCTGCACGCGCAGGTCGCCCCAGAACTCGTCGCGCAGGGCCTGCACCTTGCGGATGCCGTCGGCGAGCAGCTCGCCGTCGCGGCTCACGCCGCAGTGCTGGTAGAGCAGGTCGCCCAGGCGGCGGTGGAAGCGGTCGGGCCCCTGCGTGCCGCCGATGGCCGTGAGCCGCTCGACCCCCGCCTTCGCGTCGTCGACCGCGGCGGTGACCTCCGGGGCGTCGAGCGCGGGCTTGGGCGCGCCGAGCATGTCGGCGAGGTAGTTGGGCACGGAGTACGGCAGCGTGAACCAGCCGTCCACGCAGGCCGACAGCAGCGAGTTCGCCCCCAGGCGATTGGCGCCGTGATACCCCCACCCGGCCTCGCCGCCGACGAACAGCCCCGGGATCGAGGCCATCTGGTCGTAGTCGTTCCACAGCCCGCCCATCGCGAAGTGCGCGCCGGGCGCGATCCGCATCGGCACCGTGTACGGATCCTCGCCCGTGGCGTCGGTGTACATCTCGAAAAGGTTGCCGTAGCGCTCCTCGATCACGCCGCGGCCCAGCCGGCCGATCGCGTCGCGGAAGTCGAGGTAGACGGCGTTGCGCAGCGGCCCCACCCCGCGGCCGGCGACGATCTCGTCGCGCGCGGCGCGGCTGGCGACGTCGCGCGGCGTGAGGTTGCCGTACGCGGGATAGCGGCGCTCGAGGTAGTAGTCGCGCTCGTCCTCGGGGATCGTGTTCGGATCGCGGTCGTCTCCCGGGCGCTTGGGCACCCAGATCCGCCCGTCGTTGCGCAGCGACTCGGACATGAGGATCGTCTTGGACTGCCATTCGCTCGAGACGGGCAGCGACGTGGGGTGGAACTGGATGAAGGCGGGATTGGCGAAGTACGCGCCGCGGCGGTGCGCGCGGAACGCGGCCGTGACGTTGGAGTTCTTCGCGAGCGTGGACTTGAAGAACACGTTGCCGTAGCCGCCGGTGGCGAGCACGACGGCGTGTGCGGTGTGCGCCGTGATCTCGCCGGTGACGAGGTTGCGCGCCACGATGCCGGCGGCCCGGCCGTCCTCCACGACGAGGTCGAGCATCTCGGTGCGGGTGTGCAGCGTCACGCTGCCGCGGGCCACCTGGCGCAGCAGCGCCTGCGAGGCCGCCACCTGCAGCTGCTGCCCGGTCTGCCCGCGCGTGTAGTAGGTGCGCGAGACCTGCACGCCGCCGAACGAGCGCGTCGCCAGCTGCCCGCCGTACTCGCGCGCGAACGGGGCGCCGATGGCGTCCATGTGGTCGATGACGCGGATGCTCTCCTCGGCCAGGCGCCAGGCGTCCAGCTCGCGGCCGCGGAAGTCGCCGCCCTTGACGGTGTCCTTGACGAACCGCGCGAGCGAGTCGTTGTCGACCTTGCGGCCGCGCGCGGCGTTGATGCCGCCCTGCGCGGCCACGGAGTGCGCGCGGCGCGGCGCGTCGTGGAACGTGAAGGCCTCGACGTTGTAGCCGAGCTCGCCCAGTGCGGCGGCGCAGCCGGCGCCCGCCAGGCCGGTGCCGACGACGATCACCGAGAACTTGCGCCGGTTCAGCGGGCTGACGAGCTTGTAGTGCAGCTTGCGGTCGGTCCAGTACTCCGACACGGGCACGTCCGAGGGCACGAGGCCGGCGATGTCCGATCCGATGGAGCGCAGGCCGTCGAGCAGCTGCGCCTCCGATGCGGGGCGCACGCGCGGCGCGCCGGTGTCGGTCGTCGTCATGCGATCACTCCTCCCAGGACGAGCAGCGGGATGGCGACGTTGCCGAGGCAGATCGCCACGGCGAGCCCGCCGCCGACCCACAGCGCGATCTGCCGCAGCCGCTTTCCGGTGGCGCCGAGATCGTGCGCCGCCGTCCACACCCCGTGGAAGACGTGCACGGACAGGACGAGCATCGTGATCGCGTAGAACGCCGCCACGAGCGGGCGCTGGAAGCTCGCGACGAGGTTGGCATACGCCGATCCGGCCTCGAACTCCGAGGTGGCGGCCGGCGCCACGCCGAGCGTGAGGTCGAGGATGTGGAACACGACGAACAGCAGGATGATCACGCCGGTCATCGGCATGCTGCGCGCGAACCACGCGTCGACGCCCGAGAGCCCCCGCCGGCGGTGCGGGCCGCGCGCGCGGCGCGCGCGCACGATGAGCAGCACCGCGCACGCCACGTGCAGCACGAGGCAGCCGAGCAGCACGACGCGCAGGATCCACAGCAGGCCCTCGTACGGCAGCAGCGGCATGAGCACCTCGCGCAGCCAGTGCGCGTAGTGGTCGAACTCCTCCTGCCCCTGGAAGATGTGCAGGTTGCCGTACATGTGCACGAACACGAAGGCGGTGAAGATCAAGCCGGTAACGGCCATGATGACCTTGGCCCAGAAGTTCGACAGCGGCACGCGATGGCGCCGCGCCGTCGTGCGCCGATCCTGAACCGCCGTCATCCCAGTCCTCCTGGTTCCGCGGGTCCCGCCCCCTTGCGCGTCACTCTAGGGGGACGATCCGGCCCGGCGAAAGGGTGCGCGCGAAGCGGATCGCGATCCGGCGGGCCGGGGCGGCCGGCTCAGACGAGGAAGAGGGGGTCGAGCACCCCGGGGTTGTGCGCGTGCACGAGCACGAGGAACACGACGGCGTCGAAGAGCAGGTGCACCGTCACGACGTAGGCGAGCGAGCGGGTGCGCAGGAAGATGAAGCCCTGCAGCAGGGCGAAGGGGATCGTGAGGACCGGGCCCCACTCGCGGTAGCCGAGCTCCCACAGGAACGAGACGAACACGATCGCCTGCAGCACGTTCGCCGTGGCGACGTGGAAGTGCCGGCGCAGCAGCGCGAAGACGGTGCAGATGAAGAACAGCTCGTCCCAGATGCCCACCGCCCCGACGCCCACGAACAGCCGCGCGATGAGGTTCGCGTCGTCCACCACGGGCCAGTTGAGGTACACGCCGCTCGTGATGAAGTAGTACGGCAGGATCAGCCACCCCAGCGCGATCACTGCGACGAGCCAGGTCCACTGCCACGCGGTCCAGCGGCCGCCGCCGCGCCACGGGAAGCGGATCGCGTGATCGCGGAAGACGAAGCGGCTGAGCACGTACGGCACGGCAACCGCGCCCCCGAGCGCCAGCGTGAAGGCGAGCATCGAGAGGTCGTCGAGCTTCGCCTCGAGGCGGATCGCCGAGGCGCACACGAGCCCGAGGGCGATGAGCAGCAGATCGCGCGCGAGGGAGGGCGTGCGAGGTTTCGACTCGCGCAGACCCGCACTGAGCGACGTCGAAGTGTCGCTCAACCCGTCTCCGCTGCGCGGCTGCGCCGCTTCGGTCGACGAGCCGTTCGTCTCGCGGGTCGTCGAGCGACCGAAGGGAGCCGAGACGGGCCGAGCGGAATGGCGAAGCCATGGAGTCGAGGCCGCCACCAGCCCGGCCACGAGCAGGGCGTAGCCGAGCGGGCGCGACTCGAGCACGAACATCGCCGGCGCCGCGAGGCACACGAGCAGCGCGGGGAGCACGCCCCACGACAGGAGCGGGCGCGGCGCGGCGGCGACGTGTCCCATCAGCGCCGGGGCACGCGCCGGTAGGCCAGGTCGCGGATGTCGCGGCCCTTCTCGATCCCCTTGCGCTCGAAGGCCGTCATGGCGCGCCCCTCGAAGCGCTGGGCCCACTCGCCGTCGAACGCGCGCTCGAACTCGGCGGCGGCGTCCATGACCTCGCGCATCTGCAGCGCGTAGTCCTCCCAGTCGGTGGCGAGGCGCAGCACGCCGCCGTCGCGCAGGGCGCGGCCGACGGTGGCGCCGAAGCCCTCCTTGATCATGCGGCGCTTGTGGTGGCGCTTCTTGTGCCACGGATCCGAGAAGAAGATCCACACCTCGGCGGCGGAGCCCTCGGGCAGCAGCGTCTCGAGCACCTCGGGCGCGTTGGCCTCGATCACGCGCAGGTTGCGCGCGCCGGCCTTGTCGGCGTCGAGCATGGTGCGGGCGAGTCCCCCCACGTACACCTCGACGGCGAGGAAGTCGGTGCCGGGATTGTTCACCGCGGCGTTCACGATGGCGTGGCCCTGGCCCGATCCGATCTCGACGATGAGCGGTGCCTCGCGCCCGAACTCCGTGGCCGGATCGAACACCGCGTCCGGGTGCACCGACGTCGACGCCGCATCGCGCGGCACGTCGAAGCGGTAGAAGGGCGAGAGCTCGGCCCACGCGCGCTCCTGGGCCTCCGACATCCGCCCGCCCCGCCGCACGAACGACACGGGCTGATCGCGGTATCGGGGTGCGTCGGGCATGCCTCCCAGGGTAGTCGGCCCGCGCCCGCCGACCGGTTGGGGTGGTCGCTTCATCTCCGCGGCTGCGCCGCTCCGCTCAGCAACCGATGAGCGTCACCGATCGGGCGCCCTCCCACAGAAACCGATCACTGTGCGAGCGAAGCGAGCGTGCGGGCGCTCATGCGCCCGCAGACTCAGAAAATCACTTACGCCGCAGCGCCACGATCGACGTCGCCAGCGCCGCCGCGCCGAGCACGGCGCCGCCCGCGCCCAGCGCGAGGCCCCAGCCCGCCGCGTCCGAGGCCGCCTCATCGCCCGAGGCCGCCTCCTCCTCCGCGTGCGCGCCGTGCGCGTCGTCCCCGGCCGCGGCCGCCACGACGGGGGCGGGCGCGTCGAGGGCGTGGGGATCCTGCCCCTCCTCGGCGATCTCGCTCCACGAGACCGATCCCTCGGCGCAGCGCTGCTCGACGGGGAACGCGAGGGCGCCCTCCGCGTCGGCGGAGAGCTGCATCTGCAGCTGCACGGCGGCGCGCAGCTCGTTGGGGATCGGCTGCTCGGCCGTGAACGTCACGGCGCTCGGCAGCCCGTCGGCCTCGTCGTGCTCGAGCGCGATGTCCCAGCCCGCCTGCACGGTGGGCGAGACCGCGCCGACGCCGTCGGGCATCTCGATGCGCAGCGCGGTGGTCGGCGAGCCGTCGCAGCCGTGGCTGAACGCGAAGGTGAGGACCTCGTACGATCCGCCGGTCGCCTGCTCGGGCGAGACGGTGACGTGGGCGGCGGCGGCGAGCGGCAGGCCGAGGACGAGCGCGGCGCCGACGGCGACGCCGGCGCCGAGGCGGCGCAGCGGGCGGGCGACGGGGCGGGTGGTGCGGTGGGTGTTCATGTGTTCTTCCTTCTGAGCATGCGGAACCCGCGGTCCCCTCGGGACCGCGGAATGGTTGGGGATTCAGAGGGAAGGAAGGGGCGGCCCGCGCGGGCCGATGAGCGCGAAGGCACGGCCGGATCGGGGCGCGCGCACGATCCCGGTGACGATGCCGCGGCGCGGCGCGATCCGCGGCCGGGGAGCGGCGAGGCGCGCCCGCAGCGACGCGATCGTCCACTCGAGGATCGCCCGCAGCATGCGCTCGCCGAACATCAGCACGGCGAAGGTGACGGCCGCGGCCGCGACGTGCGCGGCCACCATGAGCGGACTCACCTCGATGCCGGGGCCAAGCGATCCCAGCTCGAGCGGCGCCCCGTGCCCCGCGTGGCCGGCGTGCCCCGCGGCTCCGCCCGTGGGGAAGCCGAGCGCGGCGTAGACCGAGTGGAACGCCGCCTGCGCGACGATCACGGTGGCCCCGATGCGGCCGGCACGCGGCCGGTGCCCCATGAGGACCATGGCCGGCGCCCACAGCAGCGCCATCATGCCGAGCACGACGAGCGGCGCGGGCGCGTCCTCGCCGCCGAGGGTGTGCGAGACGGCGGCGATGAGGTTCGCCGCGAACGACGCCCCCGCTCCGCGCAGCGCGAGCCGCTGCCGCCGTGTCCGCATCGCCCGATCCCCGCTACGGCGCCGTCACGAAGTCGATGAGCTCCTCGACGCGGCCGAGCAGCTCCGGCTCGACGTCGCGGAAGGTCGTGACGCGCGAGAGGATGTGCTGCCACGCGCGGCCGATGTCGGCCTGGTCCTCGGCCGGCCAGCCGAGGCCGCGGCAGATGCCCGTCTTCCAGTCGGTGCCGCGCGGCACCACGGGCCACGCCTCGATGCCCAGCGCCTGCGGCTTGACGCACTGCCACACGTCGACGAACGGGTGCCCGACGATGCGCACGTGCGCTCCGTGCGGTCCGCGCGCCACGGCATCCGCGATCCGCTGCTCCTTCGATCCCGGCACGAGGTGGTCCACGAGCACGCCGTAGCGGCGCGTGGCCGACGGCGGCTCGGCGCGCAGCACGTCGTCCAGCACGTCGATGCCCTCGAGGAACTCCACCGCCACGCCCTCGGCGCGCAGGTCGTCGCCCCACACGCGCTCCACGAGCTCGGCGTCGTGCTTGCCCTCCACGAGGATGCGGCTGGGCAGCGCGACGCGCGCCCGCCGGTCCTCCGCGGCGAACGAGCCGGACGCCGTGCGCCGCCGCCCCTGGGGCTGGGCGGAGGGCGCGACGAGCTCCACCGGCTCGCCGTCGATGAGGAAGCCCTTGCCGAGCGGGAACAGCCGCCTGCGGCCCTTGCGGTCCTCGAGCTCCACGTGCGGCCCCTCGCGGCGCGTGATCGCGCCGGTGAAGCCGTCGCCCGCCACCTCGACCACGAGGTCGATCTGCGCGGGCACGCGCTCGGCCTGCTTCGTGCCGCGATCGCGCCACCCGGTCGCGAGCACGTCGGGTCCGTACCTGTCGTCCATCCCTGTCAGCGTATGTTCCCGCGCCTGGATGTCGGCGCCGACCGGGCCGCGTCCGCCGCGCTTTCCCGTGTCCGTGGCCGTGAATAGGATCGTGGCGGGGCGACCGCCGTGCGCAGAGCCGGCGCGCCCCGAGCGAGAGGGGCGCGATGCGCAGGCTGGCGACGTGGATGGCGGTGGCGGCCGGGGCGCTGCTCATGGGGGCGGCATCGCCGGCGGGCGCGGCGGAGCCCGTGACCCTGGGCGACTCGTTCGTCTTCGACCTGCCCGCCGTCGACGCGCTCACCGACGCCGAGGAGCGCGCCGCGGACGAGCGCCTCGAGCAGTTGCGCGAGGACACGGGAATCGACCTGTGGATCGTGTACGTCGACGAGTTCGACGCCCCGAGCGACCGTGTCGCCTGGGCCGACGCCGTCGCGACCGAGAACGGGCTCGGCACCGATCAGTACCTCCTGGCGATCGCCGTGGACGCCCGACAGTACTACGTCTCCTCCGACCTGGAGGGCCCCCTGAGCGACGACGACCTCGCGCGCATCGAGACCGCGGTGGAGGAGCCCCTGCGCGCCGACGACTGGGCGGGTGTGGCGGATGCGGCGGCCGACGCCGTCGAGGAGCGGACGCGGGGCGGATCGGGTGCCCTCCCGTGGATCATCGGGATCGTCGTCCTCATCGGCGGAGCGGTGCTGATCCTGCGGCTCGTGCGCCGATCGCGGGCCAGGGACGACGCGGAGCCGGGCGCCGTGCCGCTCGACGAGCTCGAGCAGCGCGCCGCCTCGGCGCTGGTGGCCACCGACGACGCCGTCAAGTCGAGCGAGCAGGAGCTGGGCTTCGCGATCGCCCAGTTCGGCGAGGACGCGACGGGCGAGTTCCGTCGCGCACTGGAGGCGGCGAAGCGCAACCTCGCGAAGGCGTTCGAGCTGCGGCAGCGCCTCGGCGACGCCGAGCCGGACGGCGAGAGGCAGGCCCGCGCGTGGAACGAGGAGATCCTGCGCCTCTGCGAGGCCGCCGCGCAGTCGCTCGAGGAGAAGGCCGAGACGTTCCGCACCCTGCGCGAGGTGGAGCGCAACGCGCCGGCCGCGCTCGAGAACGCCCGGCGGGCGCTGACCGCGGCGACCGGCGCCGACCAGCGCGCCGCCGCCGCCCTCGAGTCGCTGCGCGCCACGTACGCGCCGGAGGCCCTGCAGGAGGTGGCGGACAACCCGGCGCAGGCCCGCGACCGGCTGGCGACGGCCGAGGCGGAGCTGAGGGAGGCCGAGCTGCTGCTGGCGGCGGGCGACACGGGCGAGGCGGCCGCCGCGATCGTCGTGGGCGAGCAGGCCGCCGACCAGGCCGTCGCCCTCGAGCGCGCCGTCACCGAGCTGGGCGCGACGCTGACGGCCGCCGAGCGACAGGCCGTCGCCCTCGTGACCGAGCTGGAGGGCGACGTGGCCAGGGCGCGCGACCTCGCGGGCGCCGCCGACGCGGCACCCGCGATCGCCGCCACCGAGCAGGCGATCGCGCTGGCCAGGCAGAACCTGTCGGGCTCCGCCCGGCGCCCACGCGTGCTGCTGCAGCACCTGCAGGCCGCCAACGACCAGATCGACGCCGTCATCGTGAACGGCCAGCGGGCCCAGCAGCTGCTCGGCCAGACGATCCTGCAGGCCCGCAGCGCGGTGACCGCCGCCCAGGACTTCATCGCTGCGCGGCGCGGGGCCGTCGGGGCCGACGCGCGCACGCGCCTGGCCGAGGCGGCCTCGTCCCTCGCCCGCGCCGAGGCGCTGCAGGCCGCCGACGCGGCGCAGGCGCTGCCGCACGCGCAGCGCGCGCTGCAGCTGGCCGAGTCGGCCTCGCAGCTGGCGCGGTCCGACCTGAGCGGCATGATGGGCGGCGGCATGATGGGCGGCGGCATGATGGGCGGATCGGGCGGCTACCGCTCGTCGGGCGGCAGCGACATCGGCGGCGCGATCATCGGCGGCATCATCGGCGGCCTGCTCTCCGGCGGCGGCTCGCGGCGCTCGGGCGGCTGGGGCGGCGGGCTCGGCGGCGGCTTCGGCGGGGGCGGCTTCGGCGGCGGCCTGCGCGGCGGCGGCCTCGGCGGCGGTCGCTCGGGCGGCCGCAGCGGGCGCCGCGGCGGCGGCAGGTTCTGACGTGGCGCGGGTGCACATCCGCCTCCGCGAGCGAGCGGTCCCACCTGCCGAATTCGTCCTGCGCACCCATAGCCGGCGCTCCTAGACTCGCCATAGACCTTCACGAACCGACTCGACGCTCTGCACCATCCACGAAGGGAACCACCATGACCAAGCAGTCGATCTTCGGCCGCATCTCGACCCTGATCCGCGCCAACGTGAACGCGCTGATCGACCAGGCCGAGGATCCGCAGAAGATGCTCGACCAGCTCGTGCGCGACTTCACGAACAACATCGCCGACGCCGAGGCCGCGATCGCCGAGACGATCGGCAACCTGCGCCTGCTCGAGCGCGACCACGCCGAGGACCTCGAGACGGCGAAGGAGTGGGGCAACAAGGCCCTCGCGGCGAGCCGCAAGGCCGACGAGCTGCGCGCGGCGGGCAACACCGCCGACGCCGAGAAGTTCGACAACCTCGCCAAGGTCGCCCTGCAGCGCCAGATCGCGGAGGAGAACGACGCGAAGGCCGTCGCCCCGCAGATCGCCGCGCAGACCGAGGTCGTCGAGAAGCTCAAGGGCGGGCTCGACGGCATGAAGCAGAAGCTCGAGGAGCTCAAGTCGAAGCGCAGCGAGCTGCTCGCCCGCGCCAAGACGGCCGAGGCCCAGAACAAGGTGCACGACGCCGTCAAGTCGATCAACGTGCTCGACCCGACGAGCGACCTCGGCCGCTTCGAGGAGCAGATCCGCCGCCAGGAGGCGCTCGCCGCCGGCAAGGCCGAGCTCGCCGCGTCGTCGCTCGACGCGCAGTTCGATGAGCTGAACGACATGGGCCAGCTCACCGAGGTCGAGGCGCGCCTGGCCGCCCTCAAGTCGGGGAACACGCAGGCCATCACCTCCTGACGCCCCCACTCGCGCGCGGCGCCGCTCCGGATCATCCGGGGCGGCGCCGTCGCGTGTGCGGCGGGCGCGAAGCGGCTCCGGGCGACGAAGATGAGCCCACGCGGGGCGAACGCGCGTCGCGCGGGAGAGAATGGCCCCATGGCCCGGTTCGTCGTGGTTCCGCAATGGCAGGGTTCGCCCTCGACGCGCGCGATGTCGCTCGTCGACGGTGCAGAGGCGATCGCCGGCGACCTGCCGAGCGCGGCCTGCACGCGCGTGGCGGTGCCGCTGGAGGCGGGCGAGCAGCTCGAGACCGGCGTGCAGCGCGCCAGCTCCCTGCTGCGGGTGCGCGAGAGCATCGCCTCCGCCGTGGCCGCGGAGGACTCCCCCGCGATCGTCATCGGCGGCGACTGCTCGGTCTCGGTGCCCGTCATCGACGCCCTCGCCGCCGACGACCTCGCCGTCGTCTGGCTCGACGCGCACGGCGACCTGCACTCCCCCGAGACGAGCCCGTCCGGTGCGTTCTCGGGCATGGCGCTGCGCGCCGTGCTGGGCGGCGGCGCCGCGGGCCTGGCCCTCGAGCCCGGGCGCATCGCGCCCGGGCGGGTGATCCTCGCCGGCGCCCGCGATCTCGAGCCCGCGGAGGCGGATCACGCCGCGGAGGCGGGGCTCGCGCGCCTCGCGTGCGACGAGATCGAGGCCGGCGCCGGAGCGCTCGCCGAGGCCGTCGCGGCAACGGGTGCGACGCGGGTGTTCGTCCACATCGACCTGGACGTGCTCGATCCCGCCCACCTCGCCGGCGTCTCGCGGGCCGCTCCGTTCGGGCTCTCGCCCGTGGCGCTCCTGGCGGCGATCGGCGCGCTGCGCGCCCGGATGCCGCTGGCCGGGGCGACGATCGCGGGCTTCGCGCCCGCGACGCCGGCGGACGCCGTCGACGACATGGGCACGATCCTGCGGCTCGTGGGGGCGCTCGCGTGAGCGTCTCGTTCCCCTCCCCGCCGCGCCCGGGCAACTGGCGCGAGATCGCGGCGCTCCGCCTCGAGCACGGCCGCACGCTCGACCGGCGTATCCCGTCCATCCTGCTCGACTCGTGGATCAGCCGCGCCGGCTTCCACATCGCGACCGCGTTCGGCATCGCGTGGGGCGGGCTGTGGAGCACGGGAGAGGTCGAGCGCCACGGCGAGCTGCTCGTGTTCCGCCGCATGCCGCGCTGGACGCATGCGCGCGGCGGCGTGTGCGTCGGCCGCTGCTACCTCACGCACCGCGACGCCGAGAGCGCGCGCGTGCGCGCCCACGAGCTCGTGCACGTGCGGCAGTGGCGCCGCTACGGGCTGCTGCTGCCGATCCTCTACCTGCTGGCCGGCACCGATCCGATGCGCAATCGCTTCGAGATCGAGGCCGGGCTGGAGGACGGCGGCTACGTGCGCGCGGAGCGCCCGCCGGCCCGTCAGTCGCGGGCGAGCAGCCGGTAGCGCTCGGGCGCGTGGATGGCGTCCGCCGGCACGCCGAGGTGCTCGGTGAGGTGGTCCACGATGTCGGCCGTGCCGAGGTAGCCGCCCAGCAGGTGCACGCGCGTGGCATCGCCCTCGTCGCACATCATCTCGTCGGCCCATGCCGTGACGGCGCGGGCGAGCGCGCGACCGGTCGGGCACGCGCGGCCCGTCCCGGGCGCCCCCGTGCGGGCCGAGCGGTCGAGCCAGGTCAGCGTCATGCGGGCGGGCACGCGGATGTCGCAGACCCACGTCGCGTCGGGGATCTCCACGAACACGCGACCGGTGGAGCAGATCGGCAGGGTCGCCAGCAGCGTCTCGAGCTCGGTAAGCGACGACTCGTCGGCGGTGATGAGGTGCTGGACGCGCGAGTGCCGCGGGGCGCGGCAGGCGGCGTCGCTGTGCTCCCGGACGGAGCCCTCGTGCGTGTGAACGGACATCGCCCCCAGGATACACCCGGCATAGGTGAGCCTTACCTACGCCGGGTACACCCCGGATTCCGGGTCAAGCGGTGGCGCGCTCCGCAGCCTCGACGACGTTCGTCATGAGCAGCGCGACGGTCATGGGGCCGACACCGCCCGGGTTGGGCGAGAGCCAGCCCGCGACCTCCGCCACGGCCGGGTCGACGTCGCCGTAGACCTTCTGCTTGCCCGTGGCGGGGTCGTCCTCGCGCGTCACGCCCACGTCGAGCACGGCCGCGCCGGGCTTGACGTCCTCGGGCTTGATCAGGTGCTTCACGCCCGCCGAGGCGACGATCACGTCGGCCTGGCGCAGGTACTGCCCCATGTCGACCGTGCCCGTGTGCACCTGCGTGACGGTGGCGTTGATCTCGCGGCGGGTGAGCAGCAGCCCGATCGAGCGGCCGATCGTGACGCCGCGGCCGACGACGACCACGTGCTTGCCCTTCAGGTCGTAGTCGTGGCGCAGCAGCAGCTCGATGACGCCCCGCGGCGTGCACGGCAGCGGTGTGTGGATCGGCGCGTTCACGTTCAGCACGAGGCGACCGAGGTTGGTCGGGTGCAGGCCGTCGGCGTCCTTGGCGGGGTCGATCCGCTCGAGGATCGCGTCGGTGTCGAGGTGCTTCGGCAGCGGCAGCTGCACGATGTAGCCGTGGCAGGCGGGATCGGCGTTCAGCTCGTCGATCAGCGCCTCGACCTGCTCCTGCGTGGCGTCGGCGGGCAGCTCGCGCTGGATCGAGTTCATCCCGATCGCCTCCGACTGGCGGTGCTTCATGCCCACGTACAGCTGCGACGCCGGGTCGGCGCCGACGAGCACGGTGGCGATGCCGGGCACGACACCGCGCTCCTTGAGCGCCGCCACCCGCTCGGCGAGTTCGGCCTTGATCGCCGCCGATGCGGCCTTCCCGTCGAGAACCCGCGCGACCATCAGACGCCCGCGTAGCCCTGGCCGGCCTGCTCGAGGCCCGGGTAGAGCGGGAACGCGTCGGCGAGCGTCGCCACGCGCTCGCGCAGCGCCGCGAGGTCGGGATCGGGCAGCAGCGCGAGCGCGATGACGTCGGCGACCTCGGTGAACTCCGCGTCGCCGAAGCCGCGCGTGGCCAGCGCCGGCGTGCCGATGCGCAGGCCCGAGGTGACCATCGGCGGGCGCGGGTCGTTCGGCACCGAGTTGCGGTTCACGGTGATGCGGATCTCGTGCAGCAGGTCCTCGGCCTGCTTGCCGTCGATCGCCGCGTCGCGCAGGTCCACGAGCACGAGGTGCACGTCGGTGCCGCCCGAGCGGATCGTGATGCCCGCGTCCTTCACGTCCTGCTGCGTCAGGCGATCCGCGAGGATCCGCGCGCCTCGGAGCGTGCGCTCCTGGCGGTCCCGGAACTCCGGGGTCGCCGCGAGCTTGAACGCCGTCGCCTTGGCGGCGATGACGTGCATGAGCGGGCCGCCCTGCTGACCGGGGAAGACGGCCGAGTTGATCTTCTTCGCGATGTCGGCGTCGTTGGTGAGGATGAAGCCCGAGCGGGGGCCGCCGATCGTCTTGTGCACGGTGGAAGAGACGACGTGCGCGTGCGGCACGGGGCTGGGGTGCAGGCCCGCCGCCACGAGGCCGGCGAAGTGCGCCATGTCGACCCACAGGTACGCGCCCACCTCGTCGGCGATCGCGCGGAAGGCGGCGAAGTCGAGCTGGCGGGGGTAGGCCGACCAGCCGGCGATGATGACCTTCGGCTTGTGCTCGAGCGCGAGGCGGCGCACCTCGTCCATGTCGACCATCGAGGTCTCGGCATCGACCTCGTAGGGGACGATGTCGTAGAGCCGGCCCGAGAAGTTGATCTTCATGCCGTGCGTCAGGTGGCCGCCGTGGTCGAGCGACAGGCCCAGGATCGTGTCGCCGGGGCGGGCGATGGCGTGCAGCACGGCGGCGTTGGCCGACGCGCCCGAGTGCGGCTGCACGTTGGCGAACTCGGCGCCGAACAGCTCCTTGGCGCGGGCGATGGCGAGCTCCTCGGCGACGTCGACCTCCTCGCAGCCGCCGTAGTACCGGCGGCCGGGGTAGCCCTCGGCGTACTTGTTCGTGAGCACGGAGCCCTGCGACTGCAGCACCGACAGCGGCACGAAGTTCTCGGACGCGATCATCTCGAGGAAGCCGCGCTGGCGGTCGAGCTCGCGCTGCAGCACCTGCGCGATCTCCGGGTCGACCTCGGACAGGGGGGCGTTGAACAGCGGATCGGTCATGGCGATCTCCAGACGACGTGGCGGATTACGGGTGTTCGCTTCGGCCCAGGCGCGCGGTCGAATGCCGTCCAGGTCGCTCCCCGGTGGTGACCCACCTCAACGCCAGTCGCGACCCCTCGATCATAACGGACCGGCGCCGGCTGCCAAGGGGCGGATCCGCCCGATGTGGCACGCTTTCCGCATGGGAACCGTGATCCACTCCGCCCGCCTCGTGACGGGGGCGCCCGAGACGGCGGACGGGTGGATCCGGCTGGAGGGCGACCGCATCGCGGCGACCGGATCGGGAGACTGGCGCGGCATCGTCGCGGCGGGTGACGAGGTCGTCGACGCGGCGGCACTGGCCGGCCCGGCCGCCGTGCTGACGCCCGGCTTCGTCGACCTGCACGGCCACGGCGGCGGCGGCGCGGCGTTCGACGAGGGCGCCGACGCGATCCGCACCGCCCGCGACCTGCACCGCCGGCACGGCACGACGCGCGCGGTGATCTCCCTCGTGACCGCCCCGCTCGAGCTGCTCGCCGCGCGCGCGGCGGTCGTCGCGGATCTCGCGGCCGCCGATCCGGGCGTGCTGGGCTCGCACCTGGAGGGCCCGTTCCTCGACCCCGCGCACCACGGCGCGCACGATCCCGCGCTGCTGCGCGATCCGGCGCCCGCCGACGTCGAGCGGCTGCTCGAGGCCGGTCGCGGCACCGTGCGGCAGATGACGATCGCGCCCGAGCGGCCGGGCGGCCTCGACGCCGTGCGGCGCGTCGTGGCGGCGGGCGCCGCCGCGGCGATCGGGCACACCGCGGCCGATGGCGACGCCACGCCGGCGGCGATCGAGGCGGGCGCGACGATCCTCACCCACGCCTTCAACGCCATGCCGGGCATCCACCACCGCGACCCGGGGCCGATCCCCGTGGCCGCGCGCGACGAGCGCGTCACGCTCGAGCTCATCGCCGACGGCGTGCACGTGCGCGACGACGTCATGCGCCTGCTCTTCGCATCCGCGCCGGGCCGGGTCGCCCTCGTCACCGACGCGATGGCCGCCACCGGCATGCCAGACGGCGCCTATGCCATCGGCGCCCTCGATGTGGACGTGACCGGCGGCGTCGCCCGCGTCCGCGGCACGGGGGCGATCGCCGGATCGACCCTGACGCAGGACGCCGCGCTGCGCCGGGCCGTGGGATTCGGCGCCGCGCTGCCCGACGCCGTCGCGGCGCTGACCGCCGTGCCCGCGGCGGCGATCGGCCGGGGCGACCTCGGCTCGCTCGCGGTCGGCGCCGCCGCCGACGCCGTGCTGCTGGACGCGTCGCTGCGGGTGCGCGCCGTGTGGGCCGCCGGCGCGCGCGTCTGACGCCCGCCGCGTGCGCCGATGCGCCGGGGCAGAACGAGGAGCCCGGCGTTCCCCCGAACACCGGGCCCCTCTCATCCGATCGGAACCGAGCCCCTCCCCCGAAGTGCTCCGTCCGATCGGGACGCCGCACCGACGACGTCGGCGGGCGCATGCCTCTCTCACCGGATGAGACCGCGCACCGCGCGATTCATTACGCGGGTTCGGAGAAAATCTCCGGAGATTCCCGGATCCGACCCGCGAAGCGCAGAGGAACCCTCGAAATCTGGGGAAAACTGGCGCGGCTCGGCCCGCGAACACCACAATGGAGTGATGCGTGTGCCCGACACGGACCCGACCGAGACGACGGCCGACGCCGATCTCGTCCTGCGGTCGCGCTCGGGCGACGCTGACGCGTTCGGCGAGCTGTGGCGCCGGCACTACGGATCGGCGATCGTCGCCGCCCGCTCGATCTCGCCGTCGCTCGACGCCGACGACCTCGTGCAGGAGGCGTACGCCAAGATCTTCCAGGCGATCCGCCGCGGCGGCGGCCCGACCGGCTCGTTCCGCGCCTACCTCTTCACGGCCATCCGCAACACGGCCGCCGCGTGGGGCGGCGCCCGCCGCGAGACCGCGGTGGACGAGATGGACGAGGTCGAGGATCCCGCCACGAGCGAGGACGCGGTCGACGCGGCGCTCGACCGCAGCCTCACCACCTCGGCGTTCCGCTCGCTGCCGAGCCGCTGGCAGGAGGTGCTCTGGTACACCGAGGTGGAGCAGATGAAGCCCGCCGCGGTGTCGCAGCTGTTGGGCATGAAGCCCGCCGCCGTGTCACAGCTGGCCTTCCGCGCGCGCGAGGGGCTGCGCGAGGCGTGGATCCAGGCGCACATCGCCGCCGTCGGCGATGACTCGGACTGCCGCTGGACGATCGAGCGCCTCGGCGCGCACGCCCGCGGCAACCTGGGCACGCGCGACGGCGGCAAGGTCGACCGCCACGTCGCCGACTGCGCCCGTTGCACCATCGTGGCCGCGGAGGCGCACGACGTGGGCAGCCGCCTGGTGCTCGTGCTGCTGCCCCTCGCGGTCGGCGTCACGGGGGCCGCGGGCTACCTCGCGTCGCTGCAGCAGGACGGCGCCGCTCCCCTGGCCCTCATGGCGATGCCCGACGGCGTGGTCGACGGCGCGGCCACGGGGTCATTCGACCTGATCGGCCACGGCGCCGAGGTGTTCGGCCACGCCGCCGAGGGCGCCGGCGCGCTCCTCGCCGCGGCGGGTGCCGGGACCGCGGGCGCCGCGGGCTCCTCCTCCGGGTCGGCGAGCGGCGGCTCCACGACCGGATCGGCGTGGACCATCGGAGGCCTCGTCGTCGCCGGCGTCGCCTCGATCGCGATCGTCGGCACGATCGTCGCCAACGCGGTCGTTCCCGGCGCTCCGGCCCCGACGAGCGAGCCCGCCGCGATCGAGGAGAGCGCGGCCCCGTCCGACGCCTCGATCGAGCCCGACGCCGCCCTCGCCGCGCACGGCTCCGACGAGCCCGAGACCGAGGAGCACCCCGAGGTCCCGGCCCCCGAGCCGGAGCTCCCGGAACCGCCTGCGCTCGAGCCCGCGCCCGAGCCCGCACCCGCCCCGCCCGTGCTCATCGAGGCCGCGCCGCCCGCACCCGCACCCCAGCCGGCCGCACTGCCCGAGGATGAGGCGCCTGCCGATCCCGTCGAGTCCGAGGAGCCGGCCGTCACGGATCCGGAGCCGGCACCCACGACGCCTCCGGAGGAGCCGGTCGCGCCGCCGGAGGATCCCGACGGCTCGGGCGAGGAGACGCCCGGCGAGACCGATCCGGATCCCGAGCCTCAGCCGGAGCCGGCGATTCCTTTCACGCTCGACCTCGCGGCGTCGAGCTGGAAGCGCAACAACGGCAACGGCAACTCTGGCACGGTGAAGCTCGTCGTCACGGCGCCCGCGGGTACCGAAGTGCGCGCGACGATCTCCGACACCCTGCTCGATGTCGACATACTCGACGCTGACGTGGTCGAGGTCGCACTGACCAAGTGTGGAATCGGAGTCGCCAACGAGTCCGGTGTCGCGACGATCGAGATCCCCGGTGAGTCGTGGATGACGGAGGACGACGACATCACCCTCACGGCCGGCGATCAGGCGCTCCCTTCCTACACGCTCGGCCAGCTGTCCCGCTAACCGGTTCCCCTGCACCGCCCGCCGCGATAGCGTCGGAGTCATGACGCCCCTGCGCATCGCGGTCACCGGCGCGGCCGGTCAGATCGGCTACAGCCTGCTCTTCCGACTCGCCGCCGGCGGCCTGGGCGATCGGCCCGTCGAGCTGCGCCTGCTCGAGATCACCCCGGCGCTGAAGGCGCTCGAAGGCGTCGTCATGGAGCTGCAGGACGGCGCCTTCCCGCTGCTGGCCGGCGTCGAGACCGGCGACGACCCACGCGCGATCTTCGACGGCGCGCAGCTCGCCCTGCTCGTCGGCGCCCGCCCGCGCAGCGCCGACATGACCCGCGCCGACCTGCTCGAGGCCAACGGCGCCATCTTCCGCGCGCAGGGCGAGGCGCTGGGCGCGGTCGCCGACGACGACGTGCGGGTGCTCGTCACGGGCAACCCGGCCAACACGAACGCCCTCATCGCGGCGTCGCACGCCCCCGACATCCCGCGCGAGCGCTTCTCGGCCCTCACGCGCCTCGACCACAACCGCGCCATCGCGCAGCTGGCCGCGAGGACGGGCGCGCCGGTCGCCGACATCTCGCGCGTGGCGATCTGGGGCAACCACTCCGCCACGCAGTACCCCGACCTCACGCACGCGCTCGTGGCGGGCCGCCCCGCACTCGAGGCGATCGGCGACCGGGAGTGGGCGGAGCGCGACTTCATCCCCACGGTCGCGAACCGCGGCACGGCCATCATCGAGGCGCGCGGATCGTCCTCCGCCGCCTCCGCGGCGAGCGCCACGGTCGACGCCGCGCGCGACTGGCTCGGCGGCACGCGCGAGGGCGACTGGACGTCGATGGCCGTGTTCTCCGACGGCTCCTACGGCGTGCCGGAGGGCGTCGTCAGCTCGTTCCCCGTCACGACCGCCGACGGCGACTGGCGGATCGTGCCCGACCTGGAGGTCGACGCGTTCTCGCGGGAGCGCATCGACGCCTCGGCGTCCGAGCTGCAGGACGAGACCGCGCAGGTGCGCTCCCTCGGCCTTGTCTGATCCCGCACCCGTCTCGACGTGCGCATATCCGCAAGTCTGTGTCATATCCGCGCGTCTGGGCGCCCGGATTCGACAGAGACTTGCGGATTCACAGAGCCTGAGCCGGGTCCCGCGGCCGGGTCTCCCCGCGCGGGTGCGGCTCCTCGTCGAGCCGGTGCGCGAGGAGCGCCGCGACGACGAGCACGACGCCCATGCCGGTCAGCGCGCCGCCCACTGTGTCGGTGAGCCAGTGCGCCGAGAGGTGCGTGCGCGAGAACGCCATCGCGGCCGTCCATGCCCCGCCGAGGGCCGCCACCCACCAGCGCGGGAACACCACCCACAGCGCGGTGGCCACCGTCGCGGCGAAGGCCGAGTGCCCGGACGGGTACGCGGCGGAGGAGATGTGGATGAGGATGTCGTCGGGCCGCACGCGCGCGAAGAGCTCCTTGCCCAGGTGGACGATCGCGGTGCTGCCGAGCGAGGCGACGGCGTAGGCGAGCGCGCTCCACGGCCGCCGCAGCGCGAGCAGCACCAGCAGCAGGCCGAGCGGGATCCACAGGTTGGCGAAGCGCCCGCCCCCGATCGTGTCGAGCGCGTGCGACATGCCGAGCAGCGGCCCCTCCGGCGCGGCGCGCACCACGTCGCGCCACCACGAGTCGATCGGCAGCGGCCCGTCGCCCGCGGCGAGCCGGATGACGAGGCCCAGCAGGGCCGCCGCCGCGAGGGCGCCGATCCCGACGCCCAGCCGGCTCGTCCGCGGGACCGCGTTCTCGCTCACGCACCCATCCTGCCGTGTCCCCGGGCGACGCGGCGCCGCGACCGGCGCATGGGCGGCGCCTTCTCAGCCTCCCGTTACTTGCGTGCGCATATTCTGGGCGCGTGGCATCGAACAACCGCACCAAGGGCACCAGCGGCAACCCGGCGCGCGCGGCGGAGCAGCAGCTCACCGTGAAGCAGCAGCGCGAGGCGCGCCGCCAGGAGAAGCTCGCCGAGTACCAGACGCACCTCAAGAAGCGTCAGCGCGGCAAGCTGGTGTGGTGGACGGTCGGCTCCGTCGCGGCCCTCGCCGTGGTGGGCGCGATCGTGGCGTCGTACGTCTTCGCGCCGAGCTACCCCGAGTACACCGCCGGCGGCACGGGCGCCGAGATCGCGGGCGTCGAGACCTTCGACAACGACACGCGGCACGTCGAGGTCGGCACCGACGTCGAGTACGCCCAGACCCCCTCGGCCGGCGGCGAGCACTACCCGTACTGGCTGAACTGCGGCATCTACACCGAGCCGCAGCAGGAGGAGTACGCCACGCACTCGATGGAGCACGGCGCGGTGTGGCTGACGTACGACCCCGCGCAGGTCAGCGACGCCGACATCGAGGCGCTGCGCGGGATCACCCCGCGCACCTACGCGATCCTCTCCCCCTTCGAGGGCATGGACTCGCCCGTCTCCATCCAGGCCTGGAACGCCCAGCTGAAGGTAGACGCGGCCGACGACCCGCGGCTCGCGGAGTTCTTCGAGGAGTACTGGCGCAGCGAGGATGTGCCGGAGCCCGGCGCCTCGTGCTCGGGCGCGGTGGACGGCCCAGGGAAGGCCTGAGCCGCATGGCCGACGACGAGCGCGCCGTCCGCCCGCGGCGGCAGTGGCCGCTCGTCGTCTTCGCGCTGATCCTCGTCGCCGGCGTCGCCTTCGCGGCCGGCCGGTTCTCGGCGTTCGACGCGGTGACCGCGCCGAACGAGGCCGACATCGGCTTCGCCCGCGACATGCAGGTGCATCACGCGCAGGCCGTGGAGATGGCGATGATCCAGTACCGCGCCACCGAGGACGACGAGCTTCGCGTGATCTCCTATGACATCGCCACGGGCCAGCAGGCCCAGGGCGGCGAGATGTACGGGTGGCTTGTGGAGTGGGGGCTGCCGCAGCGCGGCTCCGATCCGCTCATGGCGTGGATGCAGGGCAGCGAGCACGACCACGGCGGCGCCGTGACGCCCACGGCCAGCGAGGACGAGCTGCGCGACGCCATGGGCATGGCGAGCGACGACGAGCTCGCGCGCCTGCAGCAGACGGCCGGCACGACGGCCGGCGACTGCCTGTTCACCGAGCTGATGATCCGCCACCACACCGGCGCCCTCGAGATGGTCGCCGCCGAGCTCGACCTGGGCAGCGTGCCCCGCGTGCGGCAGACGGCCCAGGCGATGGCCGACACGCAGCAGCGCGAGATCGACGCGCTGCGGTCGGTGCAGAACCGCCTCGGCTGCGGCTGATCCTCCTACTTCTGGGAGCCGGCGAGCATCGCCTGCACGAAGTAGCGCTGGAAGGCGAAGAACACGATCAGCGGCACGATCATCGACAGGAACGCGCCCGCCGAGAGCACGTCGATGTTCGACCCGAACTGACGCAGCTGCGACTGGATCGCCACCGTGAGCGGCATCGACTCGGAGTTCGTGAAGATCAGCGCCACGAGCATGTCGTTCCACGTCCACAGGAACTGGAAGATCGCCAGCGACGCGACCGCCGGCATCGCCAGCGGCAGCATCACCGTGAAGAAGATCCGCCACTCCCCCGCGCCGTCGATCCTGGCCGCCTCGATCAGCTCGCCCGGCACCTCCGTGAAGAAGTTGCGCAGCAGGAAGATCGCGAACGGCAGGCCGAACGCCGTGTGGAACAGGATGACGCCGAGCACGCTGCCGAAGATGCCGAGCGCGCCGAACAGCTGGGCGAGCGGGATGATCGCCACCTGGATGGGCACGGCCAGCAGCACGATCACGACGATGAGCAGCCAGTCGCGCCCAGGGAACTGCATCCACGCGAACGCGTAGCCCGCGAGCGATCCGATCAGCACGACGAGGATCGTCGTGGGCACGGCGATGACGATCGTGTTCCAGATCGATCCCGTGATGTCGGGGTTCTGCAGCAGGTTGGCGTAGTTCTGGATCGTCAGCTCGGCCGGCTTGGTGAACACCGTCCACCAGCCGGACTGCGCGTTGTCGCCGGCGGAGCGCAGCGACGTCAGGAACAGCCCGATGCTCGGGATGAGCCAGAACAGCGCGACGATCATCAGCACGACGTTGACGATCGTGCTGCCGAGGGCGTCGGCGATGCGCTGTCCGGCCGTCTTCTTCTTCGTCACCAGTCCGAGCGCTGCGGCGGAGGTCATCGGGCCTTCTCCTGACGGAACCTGCGGACGTTCATGATCATCGACGGCAGCACGAGGATGAGCAGCAGGATGGCCAGCGCCGAGCCGAGGCCCTGGTTGTTGCCGCCGCCGAACGACTGCGTCCACATCTCCACCGCGATGACGTTCGCCGCAGGTTTCGAGGCGCCCGGTGGGATGACGTACACGAGATCGAAGATCTTCAGCACGTTGATGATGAGCGTGACGATCACGACGATGAGCACGGGCGCCAGCAGCGGGACCGTGATCTTCGTGAACACCTTCCACTCGCTCGCGCCGTCCATGCGCGCGGCCTCCTGTAGCGAGCGATCCATGGCCGACAGGCCCGACGCGATCATGACCATCGCGAAGCCCGCCCAGATCCAGATGTACGACAGGATGACGACGGCGTTGATGAACGACGCCGACAGCCACGAGACGCCCTGGCCGCCCTCGTCGAAGTTCGCCGCCGGCAGCGCCACGGTGTAGCTCTCGCCCGCCGTGAGGCCCTCGATCGTGTACTCGCCTCCCGCGCCGGTCGTCGCGTAGCCGGCGATCGATCCGTCCGGCGCCACCGCGTCGACCCGGATGCCGGGCAGACCGCTCTTGCCCTCCTCGATCTCGCCGTTCGTGCCGCCGCCGCCGCGGATGACGTCGAGGAACACCGTGCCGGAGATCTCGGTGTCCGCGGCCGAGTCCACCGCCTGCGCGTCCTCCGCCTCCTCCGGCAGGTCGGACTGGCGCACGCCCGTCAGGGCGAAGTTCTGGATCGAGCCGGGCTGCACGGTCTCCTCGGACGAGATGATGCCGCGGTCGGCCACGATCCCCGTGCCCTCGCGCGGACCGGCGCCGGGGTAGTTCGCGGCGTCGCCGAACCAGCCCTGCACGCCGACGATCGCGGCGTTCACGGCGCCCAGGTTCGGGTTCTCCTGGAACAGGCCGCGGAAGATCACGCCGGCGGCGAGCATCGAGATGGCCATCGGCATGAAGATGATGAGCCGGAAGGCCGTCTTCCACGCCAGCTTCTCGAGCAGCACCGCGAAGATCAGTCCGAGGATCGTGCACGCCGCGGGGGCGACGATCACCCAGATGACGTTGTTCCGGATCGCCGTGAACGTCGTGTCGTTCGTGAACATCGTCACGTAGTTCTCGAAGCCCACGAACTGCCCGCCCGAGCGATCGAAGAGCGAGCGGACGACCGTGTAGACGATCGGGTAGACGACGAACGCGCCGAGGAAGACCAGCGCGGGCGAGAGGAACGCCGCGGTGATGACGAAGCGCCGCCAGCCGCCCCGCTCCGGCTTCGCGCTCGGAGCGGGGGCGACGGGCGGCGCGGCGGTGACGGCCGTCACGGCGCGCTCAGCCCTCGTAGGCCGAAGCGGCCGCCGCCTCGAGACGCTCCATGGTGCCCTGGACGTCGGTCGGGTCCTGGTAGAACCCGATCATCTCCTGCCAGAAGCCCTGCCCCTGCGTGCCGCCGAACGCGCTCGGCGTGAGGTCGGACATGTCGAAGCGGAACGTCTCGGCCTCCGTGAGCGACTCGGCGATCTGCTGCGAGACCTCGTCCGGGTACAGCGACGTGTCCACGTTCTGGTTCGGCGAGGTGAGGCCCCCGTTGGGCACCCAGATCTCCGCCGCCTCCGGGCTGGCGAGGAACTGCATGAGCGCGTCCACGGCGGGGTCGTCGCTGAACGCGACCGCGACGTCACCGCCGCCGACCACCGAGGGCTCCGATCCGTTGATGGCCGGGAAGTCGTAGAACAGCGCGTTCTCGCCCACCACCGAGTTGCCGTCGGCGGCGATGTTGCCGGCGACGAAGTCGCCCTCGAACACCGTGCCGGCGTTCGGGCTCGCGCCGAACACCTCGGTCACGCTCGTCGGGAAGTCGCGCTGGTCGCCGCCGGGCTGCACGACGTCGCTGCCCCACAGCTCGGCGAGCACCTCGAGCGTCTCGGCCACCGACGGATCCGTCCACGGGATCTCGTGGTTGGTGAGCTGGTCGTACTTCTCGCCGCCCGCGACGCGCAGGTAGGCGTTCTCGAACCAGTCGGTGAGCGGCCATCCCACATCGGCGCCGATCGAGATGCCCGCGTAGCCCGCGTCGGTCACGATCTGCAGCTGCTCGAGCCAGTCGTCCCAGTCCTCCGGCTCGGCGGCGCCGGCCTCGTCGTAGATGTCGGCGTTGTACCAGACCGTCGACTTGTTCGCGGCCTTGAACCAGACGCCGTACGTGGAGCCGTCGACCGTGGCGAGGTCGATCCAGTCCTGCGAGTAGTTCTCCTCGACCGCCGCGAGCGCGTCGTCGCTGAGCGGCACGATGTCGCCGTTCGTGGCGAGCTCCTGCATGAGCGCGGGCTGCCCGATCACCGCGACGCTCGGCGGCGTGCCGCCCTCGAGCTGACCCTGGATGTAGGTGGGGCCGTTGTCGCCGAAGCTCGTGTAGTTCACGGTGGCGCCGGTCTGCGACTCGAACTCGTCGAGCACCGCCTCGAAGTTCTCCTGCTCGGCGCCCGACCACGCGGCGACGACGTTGAGCTCCTCGCCGGAGAACTCGCCTCCGCCTCCGCCCCCGTCGCCTCCCGCGCAACCCGTCAGCGTGAGCCCGACGGCCCCCGCCGCTGCGACGAAGATGACCCTGCGGTTCCGGTTCGCACTCATGACGCTCCCTGAGACTTCGGCGTTCTCGGTCTCCGCCACGCGACTCCGCGAGCGGACGATGCAGTCACCCTACTGGGGCCGCCGCTCGGGCTTCAACGCCTTGACAGAACCGTGATCTGCGACAGGGCCGACCGGCGGCGGGAACGACGAAGGCCCCGGGATCGCTCCCGGGGCCTTCGTGAGGTGTCTTGCGACGCGAGGGGTCTTACTTGAGACCCACCGTGGCGCCGGCCTCCTCGAGCTTCGCCTTGGCGGCCTCGGCGGCCTCCTTGTTGGCGCCCTCGAGAACAGGCTTCGGCGCACCGTCGACGAGCGCCTTGGCCTCGCCGAGGCCGAGCGAGGTGAGCTCGCGGACGGCCTTGATGACCTGGATCTTCTTGTCGCCGGCGGCCTCGAGGATGACGTCGAACTCGTCCTTCTCCTCGGCGGCCGGGGCGTCGCCGCCCGCGGCGGGGGCGCCCGCGGCGGCAACCGCGACCGGGGCCGCAGCCGTGACATCGAAGGTCTCCTCGAAGGCCTTCACGAACTCGCTGAGCTCGATGAGGGTGAGCTCCTTGAACGCGTCGAGCAGCTCCTCGGTGCTGAGCTTCGCCATGATGTATCTCCTGTGTGTTGGGGGTTTGGTGGTCGATCACTCACCGCGTGTTACGCGGCGGTCTCCTGCTTCTCACGCAGCGCCTCGACCGTGCGGACGGTCTTCGACAGCGGCGCCTGGAAGAGGGCGGCAGCCTTCGACATCGAGGCCTTCATCATGCCGGCGACCTTGGCCAGCAGGACTTCACGGCTCTCGAGGTCGGCCAGCTTGCTGACCTCCTCGGCGCTCAGGGCGGCGCCATCGAAGTAGCCGCCCTTGATCACGAGAAGAGGGTGTGCCTTGGCGAAGGCACGCAGACCCTTGGCGACGGCGACGGGGTCGCCGTGCACGAAGGCGATGGCCGACGGGCCCTTGAGCTCGTCGTCCAGCGCCGTGATCCCCGCGTTGTTCGCGGCGATCTTGGTCAGCGTGTTCTTCACCACGGCGTATTCCGCGTCCTGACGAATGCTGTTGCGGAGCTCCTTGAGCTCGGCAACCGTCAGGCCGCGGTACTCGGTGAGCAGTACGGCGGTCGAGTCCTCGAAGTTCTTCGTGAGCTCGGCGACCGATGCTTCCTTCTGCGCCATGGCCACTCCTTGATGTGTACGAGGCGCTCCGCGGAGGCGGGGCGCCGACCGTTTCCCACCACACGGCAAAACAAAACGCTCCGGCGCAAGCGCACGGAGCGTGAATCCTGGAATCAGGAGAATCGTTCGTGACACCTGCGCGGGCCCCTGCTGAGCAGTGCTTCGATCCTCATGCGCTTGCGCACACGACGATGACCGGCGGTCTTCGGCTCCGTCCATGCTACGCCATCGCCGCGGCACCGCCAAACCGGGCCGGGCGCGCGCGTCGGATCGGAGGCGTCGGCGGGCGGGGTTAGGGTCGAGGAGATGTCTCCCGAACTGCAGGCCCGGATCGTCGCGGACTCCCGCGACCGGGTCGGCTGGCTGCGCGCGAGGGCCGCGGGCATCACCGCGACCGACGTGGCGCAGCTGACGGGGGACGGCGCGATCCAGCGGGCGGCCGACGCCAAGCTCGGCATGGGGTCGCGCTTCGGCGGCAACGCGTACACCGATCACGGCCGGCGCCGCGAGCCCGAGATCGCGGCCTGGGTGGCCGCGACGCACGGCATCCAGCCCTCGAGCGCGCTCTTCCACGCCGAGCTCGAGAAGCGCCACCTGGCCACGCCCGACGGACTGGCGCAGGACGCCGCCGGCCGGATCACGCTCGCCGAGATCAAGACGACGAACAAGTCGTGGCGCACGATCCCGCGCACCTACCTGCGCCAGGTCTGGTGGCAGCAGCACGTGCTGGGCGCCGAGCGCACGCTGTTCGCCTGGGAGGAGCACCGCGACTTCGCCCCCCTGCACGACGAGCCCAAGTGCGTGTGGATCGATCGGGACGATGCGGAGATCGATCGGCTGGTGCGCCTGGCCACCGCGCTCATCGACGAGCTCTACCGCCGCACCACCGGCAACGAGGTGCCCCGCCGCCGCGCGCTCACCCCGCGCGAGGAGGCCCTGCACCGCGCCGCCTCCCGCTCGGCCTACCGCGCCCTCGCCCTCGCCCTCGCCGACTGACGCGTCCTCCCGCGCCTCCCACCCGCCGGCGCCCACCACCGCGAGCCGTGTCCGCAAGTCTGTGCGAAGTCCGCACGTTCGGACGCGCGGATTCGACACAGACTTGCGGATATGGGATTAGTTGACGTAGTGCAACCATTTGGGTATGGTTGACGTTCAGCAACTTCTGCGCGACGACGAGGTCGTGCCCCATCCGATCTCGTGAAAGGCCCGCATGACCGCGCCCGCTGCCACCCGCATGTCGCATCGTCAGGTGCTCGAGGCCCTCTCCGGCCTGCTCCTGGCGATGTTCTGCTCGATGATGACGATGACCGTCGTCGGCACGTCGATGCCCGTGATCATCCCCGATCTGGGCGGCACCCAGACCCAGTACACGTGGGTCGTCACGATGACGATGCTCACGACGGCCATCTCGACGCCCATCTGGGGCAAGCTCTCCGACCTCGTCAACCGCAAGACCCTCATGCTCATCGCGCTGACGATCTTCGTGGTCTCGAGCGTGGGCGCCGGCTTCACGCCGAACGCCGAGATGCTCATCGCGTTCCGCGCCCTGCAGGGCATCGGCGGCGGCGGCATGCAGGCGCTCAGCCAGATCCTGATGGCCGACATCATCAGCCCGCGCGAGCGCGGCCGCTACATGGGCCTGTTCGCCGGCGTCATGGCCGTCGGCATCGTCGGCGGACCGCTGCTGGGCGGCCTGCTGACCGACACCGTGGGCTGGCAGTGGAACTTCTTCGTGGGCGTGCCCCTCGGCATCCTCGCGTTCATCGTGATCACCAAGACGCTGCGCGTCGAGCCGCGCGAGGCGCAGAAGGTGCGGATCGACTACCTCGGCATCATGCTGCTGAGCGTGGCCGCCGGCTTCCTGCTCGTGTGGATCACGAACGTCTCCGACTACGGATGGAACAGCTGGCAGACCTACACGATGGTCTCGATCGGGGTCGTCGCCGCGATCCTCTTCGTCGTCGTGGAGCGCCGCGTCGCCGAGCCGCTCATCCCGATGGATCTGTTCCGCAACCCGACGTTCACGCTGTCGGTGCTCGCCTCGATCGCCATCGGCGTCTCGATGTTCGGCATGAGCGTCTACCTCGGCCAGTACATGCAGATCTCGCGCGGCTTCGGACCCACCCAGGCCGGTCTGCTCACGCTGCCCATGGCGATCGGCATGCTCGGCTCCTCCACCGTCGTCGGCAACCTCGTCACGCGCTTCGGCAAGTGGAAGAGCTTCCTCGTTGTCGGCGCCGTGCTGCTCACGATCGGCTCGTCGCTCATGTCGACGCTGCGCTACGACACCCCGCTGTGGCTGGTCGGCGTGTTCATGTTCCTCGTGGGCGCCGGCACGGGCATGACGATGCAGAACCTCGTGCTCGTCGTGCAGAACACGACCGACCCGAAGAAGATGGGCGTCGCCAGCTCCGGCGTGAACTTCTTCCGCTCGGTGGGCGGCACGGTCGGCACGGCCGTGATGGGCTCGGTGCTCGCCGCCAGCATGACGCAGCAGCTCACGGATCGCGCGGCCGACGTGGCCGCGGAGGTGCAGAAGCTCGGCCCGGAGGGCGTGTCGATCGCCGAGGAGCTCGCCTCGGGCGCGCTGCCCGCCACCCGCACGCTGCCGGAGGGCATCGCGACGATCATCGAGGATGTCTCGGCCCAGGCGATCTCACACGCGTTCGTCGTGGCGATCCCGATCGCGCTGCTGAGCCTCATCGCGATCTGCTTCCTGCCCAACAAGCCGCTCACGCGGCAGACCACCGTCGAGCGCCTGCGCGCCGAGAAGGCGGCCCGCGAGGCCGCCGGCGGCGAGCAGCCGGCGAACGGCGAGCGCGATTTGACGGCCGAGGACGAACACCCCATGCTGGCCAGCGTGAGTCAGGTGTCGCTGGCGGCGACGGGCGCGATCCCGCTGCCCGCCGAGGACCGGGACGGCGAGGGACGCGGATCGGCGGAGGGCGAGCGGCGATGAGCGAGGGCGCGGGCGGGGCGCGGGCGGACGAGCCGGACGACGCCGCCCGCGACGACGCGATCCGCCGCGTCGAGAGCGAGTTCTCGGAGATCGCGCAGCGCTTCCGTCGCATCATCACGCGCAACGCCGAGCTGCTCTCCCCCGGTCTGCTGCCGGGCGCCTACAAGGTCTTCACGACGATCGTGCGCCACGGCCCGGTGAAGGCGTCGGAGCTGGCCGAGCGGATGATGCTCGACAAGGGCCAGCTCAGCCGGCTCATCGCCATGCTCGAGGAGCGCGAGCTCGTCGTCCGCTCACCGGACCCCACCGACCGCCGCGCACAGCTCCTCGAGGCGACGCCCGCCGCCAAGGCCCGCCTCGAGGAGGTCCGGGGCCCGCGGGACGGCCTGTTCCGCGAGCTGCGGGCGTGGCCCGTGCACGACGTGGAGCGCCTGGCCGACCTGCTGCACAGCCTCGTGCAGGGCGCGCCGGGCGGGCCGGCCGAGGACTGATCCGGCGCCGCGACACGCGGATGCTGTTTCCTCGCCGAAACACCGGCGACTCACGCATCGGGTTGACTGTTCGCACCGGTGCGACGACGCGCCGAGCACGCAGGAGGGGGTGCGACCCATGAGATTCCGGCCGCTGCGTTCCAGCAGCACGGCGCTCGCCAGCGAGCCCGTGCCCGAGACGCCCGACACGATGCGCGCCGCGGTGTTCGACGCTCCGGGAGGCGCCGACGTGCTGCGCCTCGACCGCGTGCCCACGCCCGCGCCCATCATGAACGAGGTGCTCGTGCGGGTCGTGGCCGCCGGGCTGAACCCCATCGACGTGAAGACGCGGGCGGGGCGGGGCGTCTCCGGAGGCATCGCCTCGTGGCCCGCCGTGCCCGGCTTCGACTTCTCGGGCGTGGTCGTGAAGTCGCCCTACGAGGCCCATCCGCTGGCGCCCGGCACGCCGGTGTTCGGGATGGCGGCCGTGCCCCGCACCGGCGGCAGCCACGCGGAGTACGTCGTGGCGCCGTCGACGGCGGTGGCGCACAAGCCCGCCTCGCTGTCGCACGCCGAGGCGGCCGGCGTGCCCCTCGCGGCGCTGACCGCATGGCAGCTCGTGGTCGAGGTCGCCCACGCGCACGAGGGTCAGCGCATCCTCATCCACGCGGCGGCGGGCGGCGTGGGGCACTTCGCCGTGCAGTTCGCGTCGTACTTCGGCGCCCACGTGACGGCGACCGCGTCGGCCCGCAACACCTCGTGGCTGCGCGAGCTCGGCGCCGCGGTCGTCGTCGACTACACGAGCACCCGGTTCGAGGAGGTCGTCGGCACCGTCGACGTGGTGATCGACCTCGTGGGCAATGTGTCGGCGCGCACGGGATCGCGCTCGCTGACGGTGCTGCGACCCGGCGGCCTGCTCGCCTCGGTGCCGACCGGATCCTGGCCCGGATACGCCGAGGAGGCCGCCGCGGCCGGCGTGCGCGCCACGTCGTTCAAGGTCGTGCCCGACGGGGTCGCGCTCGGCACGATCGCGCGCCTGCTGGAGTCGGGATCGGTGCAGGCGTACGTGGACGAGGTGTTCCCGCTCGCCGATATCGCCGCCGCGCATCGCCACCTCGAAGAGGGGCACACCCGCGGCAAGGTCGTGCTGCAGGTCGCCGAGGGCTGAGCGGCGCCGGCCCCCTACCGGCCCGCGAGCGCGTCGGCCGCGGCCGCCACGAGCACCTCGTCGAGCGCCTCCAGCAGCGGCGAGCGCAGGTGGCGGCGCTGCCAGTGCAGCGGCACGACCGCCTCCTCCTCGCGGATGCGCACGAGGCCCGGCGGCGCCATCTGCTCGGGCACGAGGCCCCAGCCCATGCCCGCCGCCACGGCGCTCACGAAGTCCTGCGATCCGGGGATGAAGTGCCGCGGCGTGCGCGTGTGGTCCACGCCCCTGGCCGCGAGCCACCGCCCCTGCAGCTCGTCGCGGCGGTCGAACTCCAGCACGGGCGCCCGGGCGAGCGCATCGGGCGTGGCGCCGTCGGGCAGCCACCGCGCGATGTAGTCGGGCGTCGCGCACGCGAAGTACCGCATCGCGCCCAGCGGCACCACGGTGCAGCCCGCGACGGGCTCGTCCTGCGACGTCACCGCGCCGATCACCGCCCCGGAGGCGAGCATCCCCGCCGTCGCGTCCTGGTCGTCGCGCAGCAGCTCGAGATCGACGGGCCGATCGGCGGCGAAGCGGGCAAGCGGATCGAGGATCCACGTGGCGAGCGAATCGGCGTTGACCGCGAGCGGGAGCCGCACGCGGGCGCCCTCCAGACCGAGCTCGCGCGCCGCGTCGTGCTGCAGGATCGCGTACTGCCGGGCCAGCCGCACGACGGCCTCCCCGGCCGGGGTGGCCCGCACGGGGCGCGAGCGCACGACCAGCACGCGGCCGAGCTCGGACTCGAGGGCGCGCAGGCGCTGGCTCACCGCCGAGGGCGAGATGCCGAGGTCGATGGCGGCGTACTCGAGGCTTCCCGCGTCCACGACGGCGGCGACGGTCTCGGCGAGCTCGGGGGCGATCCGCATGACCCGACGCTACATGAAGCGGTGCTTCATGTGGTGAAGGATCGTGAACTGGCCTTCGTATCGCGCGCGGCCTACCGTGGGAGCGTGCTCTCCGCTTTCCTCTCCGGTCTCGGCATCGGACTCTCCCTCATCGTCGCTGTCGGCGCGCAGAACGCCTTCCTGCTGCGCCAGGCCGCCAAGCGCGAGCACATCGTGGCCGTCACGCTGTTCTGCATCCTCAGCGACCTCGTCCTGATCGGCGCCGCCACCGGCGCCGTCGGCTACGTGGCCTCGCACGCGCCGTGGGTGCTCGAGGCGGCGCGCTGGGCGGGCGTCGTGTTCCTCGCCTGCTACGGCCTCATGGCCGCCCGGCGCGCATGGCGCCCGACCGGCGAGGTGCTCGTGGCCGCGCCGGACGCGCCCGCGCCGCAGAGCGCGACGGGAACGGGCGGCACGGCGGTGCTCACGCGTCCGCGCACGGGCACGCTCGCGGCGGCGCTGCTCACGTGCGCCGCGATGACGTGGCTCAACCCGCACCTGTGGCTCGACACCGCCATGCTCGGCTCGATCGCCAACACGTTCGGCGACGACCGCTGGACGTTCACGGCGGGCGCCATCACCGGCTCGGTCATCTGGTTCACCGCGCTCGCGGTCGCCGCGACGCTGCTGGGCCGCTACCTGCGCACGCCCCGCGCATGGCGCATCCTCGACACGATCATCGCCGTCGTGATGCTGGTCCTCGCGATCCGCCTCGCCCTCGGCTGACGCGCCTCGCCGCTCCGTTCCAGCAGCCGATGGGCGCAACCGATCGGTGAACCCCCACGGTTGCTGAACGAAGTGAGCGAAGCGAACGAAGATGAAGCGACCCCAGCAAGTCCACAACGGTTGCTGTGGTCGCTTCATCTCCGCGCCTACGGCGCTCCGTTCAGCAACCGACGGGGTCCAACCGATGGGTTCAACCGATGGGTTCAACCGATGGGTTCAACCGATGAGGTGCAGCCGATGGCGCTCCCACCGGTCACTGTGCGAGCGCGAAGCGCGAGCGTGCGGCCGCCGATGCGGCCGCCCCGCGGCGCGAAGCGCCGCCTCGCTCTCGCGGGACGCGAGAGCGCGAGCACGCGAGCGGCACGGCGAAGCCGTGCCCGAGCGCGCGCAGATTCAAGAAAAGAAACAGCCCGCGAAGCGGGTGCCCGAGCGCGCGCAGACGCTTCTGAAAAGAAAACAGACGCTTCTGAAAAGAAAACAGAACGGGCCCCGTCCGAAGACGGGGCCCGTTCTGCTTGCTGTGTTACGCGATCGCCTTGACGTCCAGCGGGATGCCGGGGCCGAACGTGGTCGACACCGAGCCCTTCTGGATGTACTGGCCCTTGGCGCTCGACGGCTTCAGGCGGACGATCTCGTCCAGCGCGGCCGTGATGTTGGCCTCGAGCTGCTCCGGCGCGAACGACGCCTTGCCCACGATGAAGTGGATGTTGGCGTGCTTGTCGACGCGGAACTCGATCTTTCCGCCCTTGATCTCCTCGACGGCCTTGGCCGGGTTCGGGGTGACGGTGCCCGTCTTGGGGTTCGGCATGAGGCCGCGGGGGCCCAGCACCTTGCCCAGGCGCCCGACCTGGCCCATGAGCTCCGGCACCGCCACGGCGGCGTCGAAGTCGGTCCAGCCGGCGGCGACCTTCTCGATGAGCTCGGCGCCGCCGACCTCATCGGCGCCCGCGGCGATGGCGGCCTCGGCGGCCGCACCGTTCGCGAACACGATGACGCGGGCGGTCTTGCCCGTGCCGTGCGGGAGCATGACGGTGCCGCGCACCATCTGGTCGGCCTTGCGGGGGTCGACCGAGAGCTTCAGCGCGACCTCGACGGTGGCGTCGAACTTCTTCGAGCCGGTCTCGCGCGCGAGCGCTACGGCCTCGGCGGGCGTGTAGTACTTGCCGGCCTCGATCTTCTCGGCGGCGGCGATGTAAGCCTTGGACTTGGTAGCCATTGTCGTGATCCCCCTCAGTCCTCGACCGTGATGCCCATGGAGCGGGCGGTGCCGGCGATGATCTTCGAGGCGGCCTCGAGGTCGTTCGCGTTCAGGTCGGGCTGCTTGGTCTTGGCGATCTCCTCGACCTGCGCCTTCGTGAGCTTGGCGACCTTCACCGTGTGGGGCGTGGCCGAGCCGCTCTTGACGCCCGCGGCCTTCTTGATCAGCTCAGCGGCCGGCGGGGTCTTCAGGACGAACGTGAAGCTGCGGTCCTCGTAGACGGTGATCTCCACGGGGATGACGTTGCCGCGCTGCGACTCGGTCGCCGCGTTGTACGCCTTGCAGAACTCCATGATGTTGACGCCGTGCTGACCCAGGGCGGGTCCGATCGGCGGCGCCGGGTTGGCCTGGCCGGCCTGGATCTGGAGCTTGATGAGCCCCGAGACCTTCTTCTTCGGTGCCATTGCACATTCCTTTCGTCGAGTGGATGCCGGATGCATCCGCTCTCCCGCATCCGGGAGCCATCCCGGAAGCGGTGGCGATCGTTCGCGCAGACAGGGCGCAAACCAGACAATCCTAGCAGGAATGCACGAGAGCCGCCCCCGGAAGGGAGCGGCTCTCGTGGGGATCCCGTGGGATCAGATCATCTTGGAGACCTGGTCGAACGACAGCTCGACCGGCGTCTCGCGCTCGAAGAGCGAGACGAGGACCGTGAGCTTGCCGCTCGCGGCGTTGATCTCGCTGATCGTGCCGGGCAGGCCCGCGAACGAGCCCTCCTTGATCGTGATGGTCTCGCCCACCTCGAAGTCGACCTCGGCGGGGATGACGCGCGGCGCGGCGCCGGTCTTGGCGGCCGACTTGCCCGAGGCGGCGACCTTCTCGGCCTCCTTGATCTCGGCGAGCGGCTTGAGCATGTTGAACGCCTCTTCGAAGCGCAGCGGCGTGGGGTTGTGCGCGTTGCCGACGAAGCCGGTCACGCCGGGCGTGTGCCGCACGACCGACCAGGTGTCCTCGTTGAGCTCCATGCGCACGAGCACGTAGCCGGGGATGCGCACGCGCGTGACCATCTTGCGCTGGCCGTTCTTGATCTCGACGACGTCCTCCATCGGGACCTCGACCTGGTAGATGTCGTCCTCGACCTCGAGCGTCGACTTGCGCTGCTCGATGTTGGCCTTCACCTTGCGCTCGAAGCCCGCGTAGGAGTGGATGACGTACCACTTGCCCTCGAGGGACCGCAGCTCGGCCCGGAACTCGGCGTAGGGGTCGTCGCCGTCGGCCGCCTCGGCCGCGCCCTCGTCGGTGCTCTCCGCCGGCTGCTCGTCGTTCTCCGCGGTGGTGTCCACGCCGTTCTCGGCGGCGTCGTCGGACAGCACCTCCGCGGCGGCCTCCGCCTCGGCCGTCTCGTCGATGTTCAGTGCGTCGTTCACGATCGCGTCCGCCTCCGGGTCGTCGATGTCGATGTCTTCGTCCGCGTCGCCCAGGTCGCCGTCGATGTGCATGGCACCGCGCTCGGCCGCCTCGTTGGCGCGCTCCTCGGACGCGAGGACGTTGCCGTCCTGCGCCTCGTCGTCCTCGCTCGACTGCTCTGCGGCGGTCGCGAGGTCGACGTCGTCGAAGTGGTTCTCAGGCACGTGGTTCTTCTCTTCCGTTCGTGCGTCGGGATCAGCTCGGCACGCCGAACACGACGGTCGCGACCCACGAGAACACGATGTCGAGCCCGTACACAAGGCCCATCACGACCACGACGAAGCCGAGCACGACGGCCGTGAACTTCAGCAGTTCAGAGCGGGTCGGCGTGACGACCTTGCGCAGCTCGGCGATGACCTGGCGGAAGAAGATCAGGATCCGCCCGAAGAAGCCGGGCTTCTTCTCGGTCGCGCCGTTTGCCGCGACGATGTCGCCCGAAACGTCCTTGGCCATTCGCTACCTTTCGTGAGCCAGCTGACGCTGACGCGCAGGGCGGACAGGAATCGAACCTGCAACCTGCGGTTTTGGAGACCGCTGCTCTGCCAATTGAGCTACCGCCCTAGAGGATCCGCGATCCTCGGGTGTCGTCCAGACCCCTCCGGGCATGCCGAAAGAATGCAGACAACTGCACGCACCAGTGTACGGCATGCGCCCGGAGCGACGACACGCGGCCCCGCGCCCCGGGCGCGTCGCGACCGCCGGGGCGTCAGTCCGCGGGCAGCAGCGTGTACTTGGGCGAGAGGTACTCGTGGATGCCCTCGAAGCCGCCCTCGCGCCCCATTCCCGACTGCTTGACACCGCCGAACGGCGCCGCGGCATTCGAGATCACGCCCACGTTGAGGCCCATCATGCCCGTCTCGAGGCGGTCGATCATGCGGTGACCGCGCGCGAGATCCTGCGTGTACACGTACGAGACGAGGCCGTACTCGGTGTCGTTCGCGAGCGCGACGGCCTCGTCCTCGGTGGCGAAGGTCGCCACGGCGAAGACGGGCCCGAAGATCTCCTCCGACATGATGCGCGCGTCCGGGGCGAGGCCCGAGAGCACGGTCGGCTCGTAGAACGTGCCAGGTCCGTCGATTCGCGCCCCGCCGCGCACGAGCGTCGCGCCGCGGTCGACGGCGTCGCGCACGAGCTCGTCGGCCTTGGCCACGGCGTCCTCGTCGATGAGCGGGCCGATCCGCACGCCCTCCTCCGTGCCGCGCCCGACGCGCATCCCGGCCACGCGCTCGGCGACCCGCCGCGTGAACTCCTCGGCGACGTCCTCGTGCACGATGATCCGGTTGGCCGCCGTGCACGCCTGCCCGACGTTGCGGAACTTCGCCGTCATGGCGCCGTCGACGGCGGCATCGAGATCCGCGTCGTCGAAGACCACGAAGGGCGCGTTGCCGCCCAGCTCCATCGACACCCGCAGCACATTGTCTGCCGCCTGCGCGATGAGCTTCTTGCCCACGGCGGTGGATCCGGTGAACGACAGCTTGCGCAGGCGCGGATCGGACAGGATCGGCTCGGCGACGCGGCTCGACGACGAGGAGGTGATGACGTTCACGACGCCCTTGGGCAGGCCCGCCTCCTCCAGCAGGGTGACGAAGAGCATCGTGGTGAGCGGGGTCAGCTGCGCGGGCTTGATGACGCTCGTGCAGCCGGCCGCCAGCGCCGGCGCGAGCTTGCGCGTGGCCATCGCGAGCGGGAAGTTCCACGGCGTGATGAAGAAGCACGGCCCCACCGGCCGCTGCGACACGACGATCCGGCCCGTGCCCTCGGGGTTCAGCCCGTAGCGGCCCGTGATGCGCACCGCCTCCTCGCCGAACCACCGCAGGAACTCGCCGCCGTAGGCGACCTCGCCCAGCGACTCGGCGAACGGCTTGCCCATCTCGATCGTCATGACGAGCGCGAGGTCCTCCTTGCGCTCCTGCACGAGCTCCCACGCCCGCCGCAGGATCTCCCCGCGCTGCCGCGGCGGCGTGGCCGCCCACTCCTCCTGCGCGGCGACGGCCGCGTCGAGCGCGGCCGTGGCGTCGTCCGCCGTCGCGTCCGCGATGCGCGCGATGACCTCGTTCGTGGCGGGATCGCGCACCTCGAGCGTTCCCCCACCCGTCGCGTCGACCCATTCGCCCCCGATGAACAGCCCCTTCGGGATGGATCCGATCAGCGTCTTCTCGTCCATGTGCTCGCTCCTCCTGTCCGCGGGGACCGCGCCGCGGCCTCCCCGGCCCATCGTGCATCAGCGCGCCGCGGATCGCGAGGGCGCGCCGCGGGGCCTGACGGCGGGGAGGGCGTGGTCCTACGATTGACGCGTGACCGAACGCGCGCCGCTGTCCCGCAAGATCTCCGCCATCGCCGAATCCGCCACGCTCAAGGTGGATGCCAAGGCGAAGGCGCTGAAGGCCGAGGGCCGCCCCGTCATCTCGTACGCGGCCGGCGAGCCGGACTTCCCCACGCCGCCGTTCATCGTCGAGGCCGCGGCGGAGGCGCTGAAGGACCCCGCGAACTTCCGCTACACCGCGGCCGCCGGGCTGCCCGCGCTGCGCGAGGCGATCGCCGCGAAGACGCTGCGCGACTCGGGCCTGGAGGTCTCGCCGTCGCAGATCATCGTGACCAACGGCGGCAAGCAGTCGGTCTACCAGGCGTTCCAGGCCGTCGTGAACCCCGGTGACGAGGTCCTGCTGCCCGCGCCGTACTGGACGACCTACCCGGAGGCGATCCAGCTCGCCGACGGCACGCCCGTCGAGGTGTTCGCCGGGTCCGAGCAGGACTACAAGGTGACCGTCGACCAGCTGGAGGCCGCGCGCACCGATCGCACGACGGCGCTCGTGTTCGTCTCGCCCTCCAACCCCACCGGATCGGTGTACACCGAGGAGGAGACGCGCGCGATCGGCGAATGGGCGCTCGCGCACGGCATCTGGGTGATCACCGACGAGATCTACCAGAACCTCACCTACGACGGGGCGCGGGCCGTCTCGATCGTCGAGGCCGTGCCCGAGCTGGCCGGCCAGACGATCCTCGTCAACGGCGTCGCCAAGACCTACGCCATGACGGGCTGGCGCGTGGGCTGGATGATCGGCCCGGTCGACGCGATCAGGATCGCGGCGAACCTGCAGTCCCACCTCACGAGCAACGTCAACAACGTCGCACAGCGCGCCGCGATCGCGGCGCTGAGCGGGCCGCAGGACGAGGTGGACCGGATGCGCGAGGCGTTCGACCGCCGCCGGCGCCTGATCGTCGACGAGCTGTCGCGGATCCCGGGCGTCTCGGTGCCGACGCCGCAGGGCGCGTTCTACGCCTACCCCGACGTGACGGGCCTGCTCGGCCGCGAATGGGCGGGCCGACGGGTCGAGACCTCGCTCGAGCTGGCCGATCTCATCCTCGACGAGGCCGAGGTGGCCGTCGTCCCCGGCGAGGCCTTCGGCCCGAGCGGCTTCCTGCGCCTGTCGTACGCGCTCGGCGACGACCAGCTGCTCGAGGGGGTGCGCCGCCTGCAGCGCCTGTTCGGCGCCTGAGCGGCCGCGACCGCCCCTCGCTGCCGATATACGCCGTCCGGATCCGTCCGGTTCCATTGAGGCGCACCCCACGGCCTCCTACGATGAACACGCAGGCTCGGTCCTACGGAAGCGCCCCTGCACCATCCCCCACCCGCGCGACGCGCGTCGCGTGAACCCCGACTGCAGGGAGACGCCTCCGCATGAGCACGTCCACGACCGACGGCGGCGGTCGCCGCGAAGAATTCGACGACCTGTTCCCGACGGGATCGCCGGAGCAGGCCGAGTTCTCGATCGGCTTCCGCGGCTACGACCGCGAGGAGGTGGACGCGGCGGTCGCCGACCTCGGCTCGAAGCTGCAGAGCGTCTCGGCGCGGCTCGCCTCGCTCGAGGACCGGCACCGCCAGGAGCTCGAGGAGCAGCGCGCCGAGGCCGAGCGGCTGCGCGCGGAGGCCGAGCGGCTGCGCGCCGAGTCGGAGGAGCGCGCCGCGCAGCTCGCGGCGGCGCAGGCGAAGGCCGCGGAGGCGGAGCAGCAGATCGCCGCGCTCACGACGGAGCTCTCGGACGGCGCGGGCGACGGCGATCAGCCGCAGACCCGTCAGCAGTTCGAGGCCGTGCTGCGCGTGGCCGAGGAGCAGGCGAACACGCTCATCCAGAACACCGCGCTGCAGGCCGAGCGCCTGCTCGAGGCCGCGCGCGACGACGTCGCCGCGCAGCGCGCCGAGCTCGACGCCGATGTGGCGCGCATCACGGCGCAGGCCCAGCACGACGCCGACCAGATCCGTCTCAAGATGGAGACGGAGTACATGGCGCACGAGGCCCGCATCGAGCGCGAGGCGAAGCACGCCGCCGAGAAGGTGGCGCAGGCCGAGCGCGAGGCGGCCGCGATCCGCACCGAGGCCGAGAAGGGCGCCGCCGCGCTGCGCGCGCTCGTGACGAGCGAGACCTCGCAGCTGCGCGCCGACACGGAGCGCGAGGTGCGCGAGATGAACGCCCGCCTGCTGGAGTTCGAGGAGTCGCTCACCCGCCGCCAGGACGACGCGCAGCAGGAGTTCCTCGTGCTGCACAACCAGGCCGTGGCGCACGCCGAGCGGATCACGGCCGACGCGAACGAGCAGGTCGCCGCGTCGCTCGAGCACGCCCAGCGGATCTCGGCGAAGGCCGACGACTACGAGCGCCTGATGCGCGCGCAGGCGGCGCAGATCGAGGCCGACGCGCAGGTGCGCGCCCGCGAGACGCTCGAGCGCGCGCGGGCGAAGGCCCAGAAGATCGTCGAGACGGTCACGGGGCACACGACGGCCGTGCTGCACGACGCCGAGGACCGCGCCCGCCAGCTGCGCTGGCAGCAGCAGCAGCTGACGAGCTTCATGGCGGAGGTGCGCGAGCTGATCCGCCCCGACGGCCCGCTCTCCGCCGCGCCCGAGGCGCCCGGCGCCGACGCCGACGCCGACGCACAGGGCGAGCCCTCGCGCGCCGACTGAGCCCCGGGCCCGCCGGCCGAGCCCATGTCCGCAAGTCTCTGTCGAATCCGGCTGTTCAGACGCGCGGACTTGGCAGAGACTTGCGGACAAAGAGACCGGCGCGCGCCGACTGAGCCCCGGGCCCGCCGGGGCGGCCGCCGAACGGCGTCAGCGGCCGCTCACAGCTCCACGCCGACGAACAGCGGCTCGGGGCGCAGCTCGATGCCGAACTCCTGCGCCACGCGCATCTGCACGAAGCGGGCGAGCTCCGCGATCTCGCCGGCGGTCGCTCCCCCGCGGTTCGTGATCGCGAGGGTGTGCTTGGTCGACAGCGAGGCGCGCGAGCGGCCGAGCCGGAACCCCTTGCGCAGGCCCGAGTGCTCGATGAGCCACGCCGCGCTCACCTTCACGGGCGCCTGGCGTGGCGCGGGGGCGGGCACCCACCCGTCGAACCGCTCGAGCGGGATCACCGAGACGGCGTCGATGTCGGGCTCCATCGGCCAGCGCGGGCAGTCGGCGGGCAGCGAGCGCGCCTCCTGCTCGGTGACGATCGGGTTGTTGAAGAACGAGCCGGCGCTGCGGGTGTCGTCGTCGGCGGCGTCGAGCACCATGCCCTTGGCCGCGCGGATGCGCAGCACGGTGTCGCGGATCGACGCCAGCGAGGCCTCCGCACCCGGCGGCAGGCCGATCGCCGACGCGATGCGCGCATCCGTGACGGGGCGCGGATCCGTGCCCACGCGCTCGAGCTCGAGCGTGAGCGAGAGGATCACCGCCGAGCGCGCGGGCTCCTCGCCGTAGTGCCGCTTCAGGTCGGAGGTGCGCGGGCCGAGCCCCAGCTCGGCGGCGGGCACCACGTGCACCTCGCCGGTGGCCTCGTCGATGAGCTCGACCTCGACGAGCGTCTGCACGATCTCCTGCCCGTAGGCGCCGACGTTCTGGATGGGCGCCGCGCCGGCCGTGCCGGGGATGCCCGACATCGCCTCGATGCCGCGCAGGCCCTGCGACACCGACCAGGCCACGAGCTCGTCCCAGTTCTGCCCCGCCTCCACGCGCACGCGCACGCGCCCCTCCGGCGCGCCGGGAACCTCTGCGAAGCCGGTCGTGAGGATCCGCACGACGGTGCCGTCGAAGGGCTCGTCTCCCGCCAGCAGGTTCGATCCGCCGCCGAGCACGAACCAGTCGTCGCCGTCGGCCCACACCTCCCGCAGGGCCGCGACGAGTTCATCGCGCGTGCGCGCCTCGACCATGCGGGCGGGCGCGGCGCCCACCTGCAGGGTCGTCAGCCGCGACAGCGGGATCGACTCGGCCGGCTCCGTCACACCCGCACCCGCAGCTGGGCCTTGCCGAGCACCTTCGTCTCGCCGTGGCTCACCGTCAGGTCCACGCGCACCGTGCCGTCGTCCTCGACCTTGCCGACGGTGGCGACGATCGCCACGTCCGCGCCGGCCTCGGCGTCGACGACGACGGGCTTGGTGAACTTCACGCCGTACTCGAGGATGCGGCCGGCGTCGCCGAGCGCATCGGCCACGACCGATCCGGCGATGCCCATGGTGAGCATGCCGTGCGCGAGCACGCCGGGCAGGCCCACGCACTGGGCGACATCGTCGCGGTAGTGGATCGGGTTGAAGTCGCCCGACGCCCCGGCGTAGCGCACGAGCGACTCGCGCGTGAGGTGCACGGTGCGCTCGGCGAGCACGTCTCCGGCGTTCATTCGGCCCCTCCCACGACGAGGATCGAGGTGGTCGTGACCACGTGCGCACCGTCGGCGTCGACGACGTCCGACTCGCTCGTGACCATCGACGCGCCGCCCATCGCGCGCACCTGCGTCACGCGCAGCGTGGCGGTGAGCTCGTCGCCGGCCAAGATCGGGCGCGAGTAGCGGAACCGCTGCTCGGCGTGCACCGTGCGCTCCAGCACGATGCCGGCGGACTCGTCGCCCAGCAGCTGCTGCAGCGTGAGGTCCTGCACGACCATCGCGAAGGTCGGCGGCGCCACGACATCGGCGTAGCCGAGGGCGCGCGCGGCCTCGACGTCGTGATGCTGCGGGGACTGCGCGAGCACGGCGCGCGCGAACTCGCGCACCTTCTCGCGACCCACGAGGTACGGCGGCGTCGGCGGGAACTCCCGGCCGACGAGATCAGGATTCACGGCCACCGTTCGATCCTACGCGGCTTGTCGTGGCCGCTCCCGGTCAGCGGCCCTGGCGGCCGGCGCGGATCGCGCGCTGCGCCATCTGCGCGGCGATGAGCACGAGGAACGCCACGAACAGCCAGTTCGCCACGACGGGGTCCACGACGCCGGCGACGATCGCCCCGAGCGGCGTCGTGACGCACGTCGCCAGGGCGATCACCCCCGCGGCCGCCCAGTCGATGTTGCGGTTGCGCCAGTTGCGCCACGCGCCCGACATGGTCGTGGGGATCATCATGAGCAGCGACGTGCCCTTGGCGACGAGGTCGCTCGCGCCGAAGAGGAGGATCAGCACCGGCACGACGATGATCCCGCCGCCCACGCCGATGAGGCCGGACAGCACGCCCGTGACGACGCCCGTCGCGATGAGCGCGAGCCCGATCCAGACGTTCATCGGCACGTCTGCGCTGCGGTCCGGGATGATGAAGAAGAGGCTGATCATGACGACGACGAGGAAGCCGACGAAGATCCAGCGCAGGGCCGCCTCGCTGATCCGATGCAGCAGCTGCGCCCCGATCGGCGCGCCGACGACGCCGCCGACGGCGAGCAGCGCCGCCGCCAGCCAGTTCACCTGATCGTGCGCGGCGTAGGAGATGACGCCGACCGCGGCGGTGACGATGATCGACGCGCCCGACGTGCCCGAGGCGAGCTTCTGCCCGAACGCCGCCAGCAGCACGAGCAGAGGCACGATCACGGTGCCGCCGCCCACGCCGAACAGGCCGGACATGAAGCCGGAGACGAGGCCGATCGCCACGAACGCGAGGTAGGTCCTGGGGGTGCGGGCGTCGGCGGTCATCGGGCTCCTGTTCTCGGCGGCAACCGCTCCACGCTACCCCGGCGGTTCGCCCCGCGGATCAGTTCCGGGCGGCCTTGGCCGCGTAGAGCACCGCATCGGCGCGCGCTCCGACCGACGCGGCGTCGTCGCCGTCGCGCAGCTCGGCCACGCCCCACGACCAGCCGCCGCCCGCCTCGGCGTGCAGGCGCGTCATCGTCGCCTCGGCTGCGGCGGCCGACGCACCCGGCAGGAGGATGACGAACTCGTCGCCGCCCACCCGGCCGATCACGTCGTCCGCGCGCAGCGCGTCGCGCCACGCCTCCACCGCGGACTGGAGCAGGCGGTCGCCCGCGTCGTGGCCCTGCTCGTCGTTGATCTGCTTGAAGCCGTCGAAGTCGACGGCGACGTAGGCGAGCGGCAGCCCCCGCCGCCGCGTGCGCTCGGCGGCGCGCTCGAAGGCGCGGTCGAGGCCGAGGCGGTTCAGGGCGCGCGTGAGGGGATCGGTCTCGGCGAGCGTGCGCTCCCCGTGGCGCACGGCGTGCACCGCCTCGAGCAGCAGCCAGGCGGTGGCGATGGCCGCGACGAGCGGCATCGATCCGACCGCCTCGGCGACCTCCGCGGGAAGGAACGCCACCGTCGCGAGCACGCCGAGGATGATGGCGGCCAGGAAGGAGCGCCCGACGCGGCGGCGATAGAACCACCCCGAGATCACCGCGAACAGCGGCAGGCAGAACAGCAGCTCGATGAGCCCGTCCGCGTCGTCGCGCACGCCCGCCCGCACCATGAGGGTGACCGCCATCACGCCCGCCCAGACGAGGACGCCCCAGTGGGGGTAGCGCGCGCCGAGCCGGACCGCGACGAAGATGGCCGCCACGCCGACGGCGACGGCCGCGGTCTCGGCCACCACCTGCCACACGGTCATCGCCGACATCAGGCCGACGGCGGCGCTGGCGACGTAGAGGGCGGCCGCCCCGATCGACACGAGCGCCGGCCAGGCCTGCACGCTCTCGTCCACCGTGTCGCCCGTGATCACCGGCGCGGTGATGGTGTCGGCCCGCGGCGGTCGCTCGCGCTTCTCGCGGTACAGGTCGTCGTCGGCGAGACGCACGAGCATGTCGAGCCCCGGCCCGTACTGCAGCCGCACCAGCCCGGCGCTGAACGGCTGCGCGGCTGCCTCGCGCAGGCGCGCCTCCACCTCGCGCGCGGCCGCCTCGCCCGAGGCGCGGAAGATGATGACGAACTCGTCGCCGCCCCAGCGCCCGACCACGTCGTTCGGCCCGAGCACCTCCTGCCACGACGCGACGGTCGCCCGCAGCAGCGCGTCGCCCGCGGCATGGCCGTGCTGGTCGTTGACGGGCTTGAGCCCGTCGATGTCGGCGACGAGGATCCAGCGCTCCGCCCCCGACCGGCGGGTCTCGCGCACGTAGCGGTTCAGTCCCCGCCGGTTGAGCGCTCCCGTGAGGGGATCGGTCCGCACCACGCGGGAGAGGTCCTCCCCCAGCGCGAGCGAGACCTCGAGCACGAGCCAGCACACGATCCCGCCGTACACGACCACCCACGACCCGCTCGATGTGTGCGTCGGCTCGATGCGGCCGCCGAAGACGGCCACCGCGCAGATGACGATGACGACGGCGGCGGCCAGGCGCGCCATGCCGGCGGGCTGGAAGCCGAGGTACACCATCAGCACGGGCACGACGAGGAGCGCCGCGACCACCGTGCCGGGGTGGTCGCTCGAGGTCAGGACCGCCGCGATCCCGCCGCCCAGCAGGAACGACAGGGCCATCCCCGCCCAGCGGGGGAACCGCCGCCCGGCGATGAGCGCCACGAGCATGCCCGCCAGACCGAACAGCAGCACCGTGACCTCGGGCGCGGCCTGCACCGGGCCGGGATCGTGCGCGAGGAGGTGCGCCCCGGCGAGCGCGGCGAAGTAGAGCGAGCCGATGGCGGTGGTGAGCGAGAAGCGCGACTGGTGCTTCCACGCCCGGCGCACGCGGCTGACGAGGGGAGTCAGGACCCTGTCGTTGGAACGTGCCATGTCTCACCGGTTCGGGCACTCCGGCGGTGCCATGTGACCGGGCCGCCGGGTGCTGTGTGGTCGGGGGTGCGAGTGCGCCCTGACCATACCGAACGGGCCTGGGCATCCGCCATAGCTGCCCGGGGACTATCGGGCAGCATTCCGGAAGACATTCTCGGGAGGGTCTCCGGCGCAAATCGGCACACCACTCCCACCCGTCACACTGGTAACGTCGCGCTCGAGAGAACCGCGCCACGAGAACGGATGAGTGTGACGGGCGACATCGATCAGGCACGTCGTGCCACGCGACGAAGGGACGTGCCCGCGCACCGCATCGTCTTCCAGCCGCTCGTCTCGACGCGGACCGGCGGGATCGTCGGATACGAGGCCCTCGCGCGGTTCGAGGACGGGCGGCCGCCTACCGAGCACCTGGCGGACCCGGCGTGCGGGATCGTCGAGCTCGAGCTCGCGCTCGCGCGCAGCGCCGTCGCGGCGGCCTCGGCCATCCCGGCGTCCTACTCCGTGACGATCAACCTGTCGGCGCAGTCGATCGCGCGGCCCGAGGTGCGCTCGCTCCTGCCTCGCGGTCGGCGCTGGGGCATCGAGCTGCTCGAGACCTCGGTGCTCGGCACCGACAGCCGCGTGCGCGAGCACGTCGACGAGCTCGACGCGATGCTCCTGATCGACGACGCCGGCACCAACCACGCCAACGTCGAGCGCATCATCGACCTGCGCCCCGACATCGTCAAGATCGACAAGTCCCTGCTGTGGAACGCCGTCCCCGCGGACGGCGACGGACTGACCGAGGCGAGGAAGCTGCGCGCGTACGTGGCAGCGGCGCGCATGGTGGGCGCCAGGACGCTCGCGGAGGGTGTGGAGACCGAGCGGCACCGCCGCACCGCCGTCGACGCGGGCATCGACTACGCGCAGGGCTACCTCTACGGCCGCCCCGCGCCGTACGCCGCCGCCTGAGACCCGCGCGTCTCTCGGAAGGCGCCGACCATGGCGCCGCACGCCCCGGGGGTCTACGGTGTGGAGATGGGCCGCCTCTACTACGACGGACACCCCGACCCCGTCGAGGTGGACGACGACGAGCTCGCACACGTCAAGGCGGTCGTCGTGACCAAGCTGCGTCGCCGCGAGGGGTTCCTCCTGTCGTGGACGGAGGCTCGGCAGCGCGTGGCGATCTGGGTGGCTCCGGCCATCGACCTGCGCTTCGAGTTCGACGCCGTCACGCCGCCCTCGACCGATCCCGCGCGCCTCGAGCGCATCGCCGCCGAGAGCGCGACCGGATCGATCACGTTCACTCCGTCGCCCTGAGCAGCGTCCGGTCCATAGCCCGTGCGGCATACGGTCGTCAAGCCTCGCGCCTCGATTCCCCGAAAGCGGTTCTACTCGGGAGAGTGGTGGCAGCAGCGCACATGCTGCCACCGTGATGTCGAGATCGGAGAAGACGATGACGCTGATGACCGACCCGACCACCGCCGTCCGCCCCTCGCGCACCAACGCGCCGATGAGCTCGGGGCACCCCGCGCTCGGCCGGGCCCCCGAGGCCGAGATCGTGCCCGTCGGGCTCGACTGCTACCAGATCCTGCTCGACGACACGGTCGTCGGCTACGTCTGCGCCACCGAGGACGGCTGGGAGTGCCTCGCCGGCGCGCACCTCGGCGACACGCGTCCCATCGGCGCCCGCGCGAGCATCACGGCCGCGATCCGCGACCTCTGCCGCGAGGCCACGCTGCGCGCGACCGCCTGAGAGAATCGGCGTGTGGCCCACCTGATCGTCTTCATCGCCGGCGCCGGGCAGGCCGCTTCCAGCTGGGACGACGGACAGGTGCGGCCCCCGCGCGCGCTCATGTCCCTGCAGCGGGCCCTCATCACCGCCATCCCGTCGCGACTGCTCGGGCTTCCGGAAGGGCTGGACAAGCCTGCACTGCTCGCGGTGCTGGATGCCGGCGCGCGGGCGGATCTGCGCGATGCGCTCCCTCGGATACACGCCCCCACCGTGGTGCTGTGCGGGTCCGCCGACCGGCCCAATCTGCCCGCGGCGAGAGAGCTCGCCCGCGGGATCGACGGCGCAGAACTGAGGATCGTACCCCGCGGTGGCCATGCCCTCCAGGTCGACGCCCCCGGAGCGTTTGTCGTCGCCGTGCGCGATGCGGTCACCCGCGGGCAGGCGTCCTGAGCCGGGAACGCGAAAGCCCCCGGCGAACCGGGGGCCTGCATGCGGTAGCGGAGGCGGGGCTTGAACCCGCGACCTCACGATTATGAGTCGTGCGCTCTCACCAACTGAGCTACTCCGCCGCGACTGCATCCGTAGATGCTGCGAGCCCCGAGTCAGGATTGAACTGACGACCCCTTCCTTACCATGGAAGTGCTCTGCCACTGAGCTATCGGGGCGTGCTACCCGGTCACGGGCAACCAGAAGAGAATACCATCCCGCCGCGGTCCTTCACGAACCGGGGCTCATCCCTCCGAGGTCTCGGGCTGACCCGCCGGCTCCGCGGCGGCCTCGTCCGGATAGTGCGTGCCCGCCCACTTCTGCAGCCACGGCATCGGGTCGATCGTGGATCCGCCGATGATGATCTCGAAGTGCAGGTGCGCGCCGTACGAGCGGCCGGTGTTGCCCGTGAGGCCGATGATGTCGCCCACCTCGACGCGCTGGCCGGGCACCACCCGCAGCGAGCCGTACTGCATGTGCGCGTAGTGGCTCGTGACGAGCTGGCCGTCGATGATGTGGTCGATGTAGACGTTCACGCCGTACGAGCCGCCCGCCTCGGTGGCGATGCGCACGGTGCCGTCGGCGATCGCCTGGATCGGCGCGCCCGCGCCCGGCACGAAGTCGAGACCCTCGTGCAGCCGGCCCCAGCGGTACCCGTAGGGCGAGCTGATGCCCACGCCCACGAGGAACGGCCACTGGATGTCGGCCGTCGGGTCGTTCGTGAAGGCGGCGCCCGAGGCATTGATGCCCTCGGCGGCCGCGAGCTCGCTGTAGCTCGTCGAGGCGTACGAGCTCGACGCCTCGAGCGCCTCCGCCGTCACGTCGGCCGGCGCCACGAAGGCCTGGATGTCGGCCTTCGATCCGCCCAGCGAGCCGGACGCGGACGCCTGCGTCGCGAGGCTCTCGCCCTCGGCGGGAGCGGCGATCGCGCCGATCGGCGTGGTCAGGCCCACCGCAAGGGCGCCGACGATCCCCATCACGCCGAGCGAAGCGGTGGTGGTGGCCATGACGCGCCGCAGCCGGCGCGGGCGGCGCGGCGCGACGTGGTCGGCTTCCTCGGCGCGCCCGCTCTCGGCGGCGTCGCGGATGACCGGGGTCTCGCCGGTCGCACCGAAGGCGCGGACGGCCTCGAGGAATGGATCGTCCGACGAGCTCGAGGCGTCTGCCTCGACGGGCTCGGACTGCTCGGCCGGCTCATCCGCTTCTGCGGGCTCCGCCGGCTCCGTCGGAGCGATGACCTCGGGCGCGGGGACCTCGTCGATCGCGATCGAGGACTCGGCGTCGGGCGCCTCGGCGGCGGCCTCGAGCGGCGTCGCGGGGGCCGCGGCCGCGTCGTCGACCTCGACCGAGACGAGGTCGACGGGCTTGTGCGCAGCCGACTGCGCGAGGGCACGGCGCTGACGACGGGTCAGCGGCACGGTCTCGGCGGGCGTCGGCTTGCTCGTCGCAGGCGCCTCGGCAGCGGGCTCCACCGTTGCGGGCTCCACGCTTGCGGCAGGGGCGATCTGGGCCGGGGGGTGCGCCACGGGCGCGACCTCCGCCGAGCGCCGCTCGGGAACGGCCACGGCGCGATCCGACGATGCCGCCGCCTCGGCCTGCGCGAGCGCCGCGGCGAGACCTGCTGCCTGGGCGCGCAGCGCGCGCCGCGAGAGGCGCGTCGGCTGCTCGGCCGGGGGGAGGTCGTGAGGCACGGGCGTACGGAGGCTTTCGCTCGGGTGCCGCGGGGGATCGGCACTCGTGTATCGGGGGCACCGACCGCCTCGTCCGTCGGGATCGGACTATAACGATCGGATAACCCACACACTACCCGGATGAACCTGGGCATCGCCAGTCCACGCCGCCGGTTCGGGAAACGGGCGTGTTAAATCTTCCGACACCCCCGCCGAGTGACGGATGGGAGCGGTCAGGCGTCGGGCGCGACGGCGACGTAGAGCTCGTCGAAGATCGCCGGGCCGCCGGTCACGATCATCGCGCGGCCGCGCTCGTCGGCGGGGTGCCAGCCCACGCGTCCGCCGGCCTCCTGCACGAGCAGCGCGCCGGCGGCGAGATCCCACGGACGCAGCCCGCGCTCGTAGTAGGCGTCGAGCCGGCCGGCCGCGACGTACGCGAGATCGAGCGACGCGGCGCCGATGCGGCGCAGGTCGCGCGCGAGCGGCATCACGCGCTGCACGAGCGCGAGCTGCTCCTGGCGCGACGCGGCGTCGTAGCTGAAGCCCGTGGCGATGAGCGCGCCCGCCGGCGCCTCCCGCGTGACCTCGAGCCGCCGCCCGCCGAGCCACGCGCCCTCGCCCGCGGCCGCCTCGAACACCTCGCCGAGCACCGGCGCGTGCACGACGCCGGCGAGCGCGTGCCAGGTCATCGGATCGGCGCCGCCCTCGACCACGCCGATGCTCACGGCCCATGCCGGCATGCCGAACGCGTAGTTCACCGTGCCGTCGATCGGGTCGACCACCCACGTGATCCCCGACGTGCCGCTCCCCGCGCCGGATTCCTCGCCGTAGAAGGCGTCATCCGGTCGCTGCGCGGCGAGGCGCGCGCGGATGAGCGCCTCGACCTCGCGGTCGGCCTCGGTCACGATGTCGGCGAGCGTCGACTTGCTCGCCGCGATCGCGACCCCCTCGGCCCGGCGCCGCGCCGCCAGCTCGGCGGCCTCGGCCGCGATCTCGCGCGCCAGCGCCCGCAGTTCCCCCGGAGTCGTCATGCTCCCCACGCTATCGCCGCCCGGTGAACGCCCGGTGCCGCGCGATCCACGACCCCGGGAACGACGGAGGCCCGCATCCGATGGATGCGGGCCTCGCACGTGGTAGGTGAGGGATTCGAACCCCCGAAGGCTGAGCCGTCTGATTTACAGTCAGATCCCTTTGGCCGCTCGGGCAACCTACCAGGATGCGCACCCGGCCGACTTGTTCAGCCAACCGGAGGCGCGAACATCCATAGTACCCGCTGCGGCGGTCGCGCCGAAATCGCCGCGTCAGGCGGCCTCGGCCACGCGGGCGACGAACTCGCGCGAGCGGCGGGCGGTGCCGTCGATCTTCATGTCGACGCTCGCGCGGTACTCGTTCGGCGCGAGCGGCAGCGCGAGCCGCACGTTCTCGTGACACGACAGATCCGCGCACATGTAGGTGCCCACGCTGTTGCCCAGCTCGCCCTCCTCCCCCGCCTTGCGCGCAGTGAACAGCGCCACCTGGTTGCCGGGCTGCATCGTGCGGCAGATGTTGCAGAACGCCGCGCGCGCCCGCGACGATCCGTTCGCCCGCCGCACGACGACGCCCGTCGGCTCGCCGTCGATCTCGGCGACGATGTAGCCGCGCCCGCGCGAATGCGGGTCGGCCCAGGCGAGGAAGTCGAGGTGATCCCACTCCACAAGCGGGAAGTCGTGCGGGAGCGCCGCGACCCTCCGCTCGTCGGGCGTGGCGTTCACGAGCGAGTCGAGCACCTCCTGCTCGGTCATCGGTCGCATGTCTGCGTCCTCCCTCCGGTCGCCCGCCAGTCTACGAATCGCTCGCGCCGCGGGCGCCGGTGCCGCTAGGTTCGGCACATGACGCCCGACCCCGCCCGCTCGGCGGCCCCCGCCGCCATGCGCCCCCGCCGGCGCGCGCTGCTCGCGCTCGCCACGGCATGCGCGGCGCTCGCCCTCGCCGGCTGCGCGGCGGCCGGCCCGACGTATTCGGTGCTCGAGCGCGATCCCGAGGCCGCGGACGCCCTTCCCGACCTGCCCGTGAATGCGGGCGAGTCGGCCGACCTCGACTCGGCCCGTGCGATCGGCGAGCACGAGGGCTCCTCGCTCTGCTCATGAGAGGCGAGGATCCCGGCGCCATCTGCCTCCTCTCCCATCGGGACGACGGGGCCTGGGTCGTCGTCTGCAGCGACGAGGGAGCGGGGCTGCAGACGGACGGCGAGACGGGGCATTTCGCGGTCGTGCCCGACGGCGCGCCCGGCCCCGAGGGCACGTCCCAGATCTCCGAGAACGTCTACGCGTCTTGAGGCCCACCGGTAGGCTGTGGCCATGGCAGACAGCTCCTTTGACATCGTCTCCAAGGTCGACCGCCAGGAGGCCGACAACGCCCTCAACCAGGCGCGCAAGGAGGTCGAGCAGCGCTACGACTTCCGCGGCACCGACGCCTCGATCGAGTGGAGCGGTGAGCAGATCCTCATCAAGGCCAACAGCGACGACCGCGCGCTCGCGGTGCTCGACGTGTTCCAGTCGAAGCTCATCAAGCGCGGCATCTCGCTGAAGAGCCTCGACTCGGGCGAGCCGCAGGCCAGCGGCAGGGAGTACCGGATCGTCTCGAGCCTCAAGAACGGGATCGATCAGGACAACGCGAAGAAGATCGGCAAGATCATCCGCGACGAGGGCCCGAAGGGCGTCAAGAGCCAGATCCAGGGCGACGAGGTGCGCGTGACGAGCAAGAGCCGCGACGACCTGCAGGAGGTCATCCGCCTGCTGAAGTCGAAGGACCTCGACCTCGACCTCCAGTTCACGAACTACCGGTGACCGACGGGCTCGACGCCGCGCTGCGCTGCGTGCGCGAGGACGCGCGCGCCGGGCGGCTCGAGCTGTGGGGGCACTCGACCGTCGTCGACGAGAACGTCGGGGCCCCCGTCATCACGCGCGAGCTGTTCGACCTGCTGCATGACGCGGCGGGGATCGAGGCGGAGTTCCCGATCGGCAACGCCGGCGTCGTGCACGTGTACGGCTACTTCTTCTCCGACGTGCCCACGCCCTACGGCTACAAGCGGGATCGCTGGAACGACGGCGTGCTCGCCCGCGCGCTCGGGCTGCCCGGGGCGGCGTTCCGGCTCGGCGACAGCCCGGACGAGACGCCGCTCGCGCGCGTGACCGCCGCGGCGCTGCCCCTGCTGCAAGACCCGCCCGCCGACGCCGTCGCGGTGATGGACGTGCCCGTCGACGGCGTTCCCACGCGCGCGGTCGTCACGGCCGGCTCCGGCGGATCCGGCGTGCTCTGCTATGGCGTGGACGAGGGGCAGCGCCTGCGGCTCGTCACGCTCTTCCCGGTCGCCGACGCGGCCGAATTCGCGCGCGAGGCGGCAGCCGAACCCCCGCGCCTGCGCTGGAACGCCGCCCTCCCCCGCTGAGCCCTGCCCGCACGCCCGCCGGCCGGCGAGAATCCATCGCCGCGCCGAGAATCCGTGCGCGCCTGACTTCTCGGCGCGGACGTGGATTCTCGCGGGAAAGAGGGGTCCGCGAACGCACCGGTCACCGGATGTTCATCTCCTCGTGACCAATCCGTCCACGAACTTGCCATAGCGTGGACGCATTGTTCGCGAGCGTGAAGGAGTGCCGGTGACCGCGACCCTGGTGTTCGACTTCGACGGCACCGTCGCCGTCGGCAACGGCGCGGTGCTCGCGTACGCTCGCGAGGCCGCACGGCGCGTCGGCCCGGAGTTCCTCGCACTCGTGGAGCGGACGATCGCGGCGTTCGATGACGGCACCGAGTCGCGCTTCCGCGACGGCTACGACGTCGTCGGCACGCTCGCGGCGGAGGCGGGGCTCGACGCGGCGGCCATGCAGGAGGCGTACCTCGCCAGCCGCGCCGCGCTCGGCGGGCCCGACGGCGCCGTCGACATGGCGCCCGGCCTGGCCGAGCTGCTCGAGGCGCTGCCCGCGTCGACGCGCGTCATACTGGCGACCAACGCCCCCGAGCTCGGCGTGGAAGCGCTGCTGAAGGGCTGGGGCGTGCGCCGGCACTTCGACGAGCTGCGCTACGACAGCGGCAAGCCCGCCGGCCTCGCCCCGATCATCCGGGAGGCGCTGGCGCGCGGACCGGTCCTCTCGATCGGCGACATCGTCGAGAACGACCTGGCCCCGGCCGCCGCGCTCGGCGCCGACACAGCCCTCGTGGGCGCCACGGCCGCCGGCTCCGCCGCCGACGTGACCATGCGCGCGGCGACCCTCGCCGAGCTCGCCCCCCAGATCCTCGCGTGGGCCCGCCGGGCCGACGCGCGGACCCCCGTGCTGCCCGGCACGGGCCACCCCCTCGAAAGGTGAACCCCCCCATGCGCAAGACCCTGATCGCGTCGGGTGCCGTCGCGGCGCTCGCCCTCGGACTCGCCGGCTGCGCGACGTCCGACACCACCGACAACGCCGAAGCCGCCACCGAGTGGCCGGAGTCGATCACGCTGTCGCTCGTCCCGTCCGTCGAGGGCGAGGACCTCGCCGAGGCGCTCGGCCCCCTCACCGACTACCTCTCGGAGGGTCTCGGCATCGAGGTCGAGGGCGTCGTCGCCAACAACTACGCCGCCACCGTCGAGGCGCTCGGCGCCGACCAGGCCCAGGTCGTCATCACCGACGCCGGCTCGCTCTACAACGCGATCGAGCAGTACGACGCCGAGCTGATCCTGCGCGACGTGCGCTTCGGCGCCACGTCGTACGCCGCCGTGGCCTACACGAACAACCCCGACAAGTACTGCGACGACGAGCCGGTCATGGCCACGTACGACGCGAGCGGCATCGAGCTGTCGTACTGCAACGGCCTGGAGGAGGCCGGCGCGTCGGCCACCGGCCAGGGCCCCGTGGGCGTCGAGGCGTTCGAGAAGATCGCCGGCGCGAAGGTCGCCCTGCAGGCCGCCACGTCGCCGGCCGGGTACCAGTACCCGGTCGTCGCGATGCGCGACGCCGGCATCGACACCGACGCCGACATCCAGCAGATCCCCGTCGAGGGCAACAACAACGCCGTGCTCGCCGTCGCCAACGGCGACGCCGAGGTGGGCTTCGGCTACTGGGACGCCCGCACCACGGTCACCGAGGAGGTGCCCGACATCGCCGACAAGGCCGTGGCGTTCGCCTACACCGAGATGATCCCCAACGGGGGCGTCGCCGTCTCGAACACGCTGCCCGCCGACCTCGTCGACGAGCTCACCACCCTGCTCGACGAGTACGCCGACTCGTCGGAGGAGGCCGCCACGGTCATGTTCGACCTCGTGGGCCTGAGCGACTGGACCGCCGAGACGGCCGAGGAGGAGATCACCCGCTACGGCGAGATCCTCGCGCAGTTCCAGGGCTGATCCCCCTCCGGGAGCACTGAGCGCATGACATCCGACGCGCACATCGCGGAGGCCGGGCTCGTCCCGGCCTCCGCCTCCTGGCCGATCCACCTCGAGAAGGTGTCGGTCACGTACCCGAACGGCACGGCCGCCCTGCGCGACGTGTCGCTCTCGATCGCCCCGGGCGAGATGGTCTCGGTCGTCGGCCTGTCCGGATCGGGCAAGTCGACGCTCATCCGCACGATCAACGGCCTCGTCCCCGTCACCAGCGGATCGGTGCAGGTCGGGCCGTACACGGTCTCGGGCCTCGGCGGCCGCCGGCTGCGCGAGCTGCGCGGCCACGTCGGCATGATCTTCCAGGGCTTCAACCTGGCCGAGCGCGTGGACGTGTACCGCAACACGCTCGTCGGCCGCTTCGCCCGCGCCGGCGCGCTGCGCACGCTGCTCGGCATCCCCACGGCCGAGGATCGCGAGATCGCGCTGCGCGCGCTCGAGGCCGTCGGCATGCTCGACAAGGTGTGGACGCGCGCCGGGTCGCTCTCGGGCGGACAGAAGCAGCGCGTGGCCATCGCCCGCGCGCTGTCGCAGGAGCCGCAGGTGATGCTCGCCGACGAGCCCGTCGCGAGCCTCGATCCGCCCACCGCGCACGCCGTCATGGCCGAGCTCGAGCGGATCGGCGTGCAGCGCGGCCTCACGGTGCTCGTCAACCTGCACCTCATGGACCTGGCCCGTGACTACACGACGCGCATGATCGGCCTGCGCGCCGGCGAGCTCGTGTACGACGGGCCCGCGGCGGATGCCACCGACGCCGACTTCGAGGAGATCTACGGGCGCCGCATCCAGCCGCAGGATCGCCTCGGGGCGACCTCGTGACGACGGCCGACGCGGCCGCGACGCCGATCGCGGTGCCGCCGCGGCCGCGCACGTGGCCGCGCACGGTGCTCGTGATCGCCGCGTTCGCGGTGTTCACGGTGCTCACGTGCCTGCCCGCGATCGGCGGCGTGGAGATCGACCTGGCCGCGATCGCGAAGAACTGGCGCAACGGCGCCAACAAGATGCTGCAGCTGCTGCAGCCCGACCTCGCCTTCCTGCCCCGCACCGTCCAGCCGATGCTCGAGACGCTGCAGATGGCCGTCGTCGGCGCGGCCGCGGCCGCCCTCGTCTCGGTGCCGCTGACGCTGTGGGCGGCCCGTCCGACGAACCCGAACGGCGTCACCCGCCGCATCGTGCGCGCCGTCATCAACGTCGTCCGCGCCGTGCCCGACCTCGTGTACGCGACCATCCTCGTCGCGCTCGTGGGCGTCGGCGCCCTGCCGGGCCTGCTCACGCTGTTCCTGTTCGACCTGGGGATCGTCGTGAAGCTCGTCTCCGAGGCGATCGACTCCGCCGAGCACCCGTACCTCGAGGCCGGCCGCGCGGCCGGCGCGACGCAGGGCCGGCTCAACCGCGCGCTGGCCCTCCCCCAGACCCTGCCGCTGTTCGCCAACCAGTGGCTCTACACGCTCGAGCTCAACGTGCGCATCTCGGCCATCCTCGGCATCGTCGGCGCCGGCGGCATCGGCCGCCTGCTCGACGAGCGCTTCGGCTTCTACGCCTACGACGACGTGTCGGTGATCATCCTCGAGATCCTCGTCGTGGTCATCCTCATCGAGCTCGTCTCCACCCAGCTCCGCCGGAGGCTCACATGACCGCCACGATGCTGCAGGCCACGAAGGCCCTCGAGCTGCCGAAGCCCCCGTCGCGCCGGCGCGAGACGATCGCCGCCGTGCTGGCCGGCGTCGTGCTCCTCGTCGCGGCCGCGGGGCTCGACGCCAACTGGGCCCGCCTGCTCGACCTGCCGCGCGCGTCGTGGGAGTACGCGGTGCTCATGTTCGAGAACCCGGACTGGGATCGGCTGGGCCGCGCCCTGTTCGAGATGTGGCGTTCGATCTCGATGGCGTGGCTCGGCGCGCTGCTGTGCGTGGCGCTCTCGGTGCCGCTGGGCATGTTCGCCGCCGACGGCGTGGGCCCGGCGTGGCTGCGGCACGGCCTGCGCGCGGTGTTCGCCGTCATCCGCGCCGTGCCCGAGGTGATCATCGCCCTCATCCTGCTCACCGTCACGGGCCTGACGCCCTTCACCGGCGCGCTCGCGCTCGGCATCGCGGGCATCGGCACGCAGGGCAAGTGGGTGTACGAGACGATCGAGTCGCTCAGCGACGGCGCGGCCGAGGCCGTGCGCGCCGCGGGCGGCGGGCGCGTGGCCGTCGTGCGCTGGGCGCTGTGGCCGGCGGCGCTGCCGTCGCTCATGTCGTTCGCGCTGTATCGCTTCGAGATCAACATCCGCACCTCGGCCGTGCTCGGACTCGTGGGCGCGGGCGGGATCGGGTCGATGCTGTCGAACTACACCAACTACCGTGAGTGGAGCACGGTGGGCATGCTGCTCATCGTGGTCATCGTCGCGACGATGCTCATCGACGCGGTCTCCGGCGCCATCCGCCGCCGGATCATGGAAGGGGCGAGGACTCGTGGCGTGGACAGGATCGGCTGACGCACCGCTGACGGCGCGGATCACGGCGCTCGCGCCCTCGCTGCACCCCGGCGAGCGCCGGGTGGCCGAGGCGATCGCGAACGACCTCGGCACGGCCGTGGAGCGCACCGCGCAGGAGGCCGCCGAGGCCATCGGCGTGGGCCGGGCGACCGTGGTGCGCACGGCACAGGCGCTCGGCTACGAGGGCTACCCGCAGCTGCGCGTGGCCGCCGCGCGCGACCTCGCCATGCGCACGAGCGACGCGTCGCTGCTGGCGGACGGCACGATCCTCGGCGGGCTGCGCGCCTCGGCCGAGCGCTTCGCCTCCCGCCTCGGGCACAGCCTGTCGGGGCTCACGGAGGAAGGCCTGCAGGACGTCGTGCGCGCCCTCGACGAGGCCTCGCGAGTGCTCGTCGTCGCCAACGGCCTGTCCTCGCCGCTCGGGCTCGACCTCGCCCTGCGGCTCAACGCCGCGGGTCGTCCCGCCGAGCAGCTGTCGGACGCCATCGCCCAGCGGATCGCGGCGCGCCAGCTCGGGCCCGATGCCGTGTGCCTGATCGTGTCGGGATCGGGGGCGAACGACACGACGCTGGCCGCCATGGAGGCGGCGCGGGCGAGCGGATGCCGCGTGCTCGCGATCACGTCGTTCGCCCAGTCGGCCGTGACCGAGCTCGCCGACATCGCCCTCATCGCGCCCGCCGTGAACGACACCTTCCAGGACGAGCTGCTGCACACCTCGCGCGCCGCCCTCATGCTCGTCACCGAGGCGCTCGTCGACGCCCTCCTCACCCGCCGCGGCGAGCGCGGCCGCGACGCCCGCGCGGCCGCGCTCGAGGTGCTGGGCTCCTCGATCCGCGAGTCCTGAGTTCGCGCACGCAGCCTCGCGAGTGCGTTCGTGTCGTCAACGCGCCGGATCACCGCACGAAGGCACTCGCGAACCGGATCACGCGTCGTCGTCGGGGCCGCCGGGCCGGACCGCGGCGTCGTCGCGGACGTCGATGCGGGTCACGCCGTCGCGCTCCGTGACGTCGATGCGGGGCGCGGCGTCCTCCTCGACCGCGTCCGGGGCGGCCAGCAACTGATCCCGCCGCTTCTCGTCCTCGGTCATGCCGGTCTCGTCCGCGCTGGTCTCGTCGGGGGCGTCGTCTGCGGCGTTCGTCATGGCCCGACGCTACGGGCGCGCCGGCCCCCGCCGCGAGGGCCTTGACACGTATCCGCCGACCCAGCGATCCAGCCGCGCGTACGCCTCGTCGCGCGCCTCGCGGCGCGAGAGGAATACATCGTGCAGGGCGCCGTCGATCCTCTCCACGGAGACGGACGGCCCGAGTTTGAGAGCCGCACGCGCGACCCCGTCGACGGCGAGCACGGTGTCGGCGCGCGTGAGCTCCTCACTCCACCGGGTGGGCGCCACGCTGCGCGCCGAGAGCAGCACGCACACCGGCGCGTCGATGCGCAGGCCGCGCGCGACCTTCGCGTGCCCGGCGAGCACGGCGTCGAGCCACGCCGTGAGCACCGGCGGCGAGGGCGTCGGACGCCAGAGGGGGTCGGGCTCCATCGGATCGTCCGGATCGGCGGCCGCGAGCTGCGCCCGCGCGTAGAAGCCGAGATCGACCTGCGGCACGACGTCGCGCGGCCGGAACCGGGCGCCGAGGTCGATCGCCGCGGAGATCGCGGCGCGCCCGGCCGCGCCGAGTTGGAACTCGAGCCACGGCGCATTCAGCACGAGCGCCGCGGCCTCGCCCGGGTGCCGCGCGGCCCACAGGCTCAGCGTGAGCCCGCCCGTGGAGTGCCCCATGAGCACGAGCCGCCGGCCGCTCCGGTCGCCCATCGCGCCGAGCGCCGCGGCGATGTCCTCGTCGTACGCGGCGAGATCGGCGACGAAGCCGTGCGTCTGGCCCGGTCGCAGGCTGCGGCCGTACTTGCGCAGGTCGAGCGCGAAGAACCGCGCCCCGCGATCCGCCCAGAATCGCGCGATCCGGCGCTGGAAGAAGTAGTCCGACCAGCCGTGCACGTACAGCACGTCGACGCCGCGCAGCGCCCCGGTGCGGCGCAGCCCCCGCGGCAGGTGCCGCACGAGCGTGGCGACGACCTCGCCCTCGGCGTCGGTGCCGAGCGGCAGGGTGCGTTGCTCGAACCCCGCCCCCAGCACGTCCGGCCGCCACCCCTCCGCCATGCCGCCAGCTTAGGGCGCGCCGGCGACCGACGCGGGACCCACGGGCGGGGCCTACCCGCGGCCTACGGGCGCGCGGCCTTGGATCCCTCCCCCGCCATGCGCTCGCGCACCTCGCGCCGCAGTACCTTGCCGACGAGCGAGCGCGGCAGCTCGTCCATCTGCACGATGCGCCGTGGCACCTTGTAGTCGGCCAGGTGGGTGCGGCAGTAGTCGCGCAGCGCGGCGGCGTCGAAGGGCCGCCCCGCCCGCACCTCGACCGCGGCGGCCACCTGCTCGCTGCCGTCCGGGCGGCGCAGGCCCACGACGGCCGCGGCCTCGACGTCGGGGTGCGCCTCGAGCGTCTCCTCCACCTCGTGGGGCGCGACGTTGTAGCCGCCGGTGATGATGAGCTCCTTGATCCGGTCGACCACCGTGACGAAGCCGTCCTCCGCCACCGTGACGATGTCGCCCGTGCGCACCCAACCGCCCGGCAGCAGCGTCTGCGCCGTCTCGTCGGGGCGCCGCCAGTAGCCCGAGAACACCTGCGGCCCGCGCACGAGCAGCTCGCCGCGCTCGCCGGGCGGCACGTCGGTCGACGGATCGTCGGGCGAGACGACGCGGATGTCGGTGCCGGGGAACGGCACCCCGACGGTGCCGGGGCGGCGCGTGGGCCCCATGGGGTTGCCGAGCGCCACGGGCGAGGTCTCGGTCATGCCGTAGCCCTCGACGAGCAGCCCTCCCGTGGCCTCCTCCCACCGCCGCACGGTGGCCAGCGGCAGGCTCATGGCGCCGGAGATCGCGAAGCGGATCGTCGACAGGTCGATCGCGCCCTGCCCGGCCGCGCGCGAGAGGGCGTCGTAGATCGGCGGCACCGCGGGCAGGAACGTCGGCGGATCGGCCTTGGCGGCGTCGGCCACGAGGCCCGCGTCGAACGTGGGGAACAGCACGAGCTTGGCGCCCATGCTCATGGCGAACGTGAGGCACAGCGTGAGCCCGTACGCGTGGAAGAGCGGCAGCACACCGTAGAAGGTCTCCTCGCCCTCGCGCAGCCCCGGCACCCACGCGCGGCCCTGCATCGCGTTCGCGCGCAGGTTGCGGTGGGTCAGGATCACGCCCTTCGGGTCGCCCGTGGTGCCGCTCGTGTACTGCAGCAGCGCGATGTCGTCCACCGCGGGGCGCGCGTGCCGCCGCGACAGCCGACGCGACGAGACGATCCGGCGCCACGGCACGAGACCGCGCGCCTTCGGCCGCCCCGTGAGCCGCCGCCGCGCCTCGCGCGCCTTCTTCACGGGCAGCCGCAGCGCCAGGCGGCGCCCGAACGGCAGCTCCTCGGTGAGGTCGACGGAGATGATGGTGCGCGGGCGCGCGTCGCCGGGCAGCTCGGCGACGGCGTCGGCCGCCTTGTCCCACACCACGGCGACCTGCGCCTCGTGATCCTCGAACTGATGGCGCAGCTCGCGGGGCGTGTAGAGCGGGTTGTGCTCCACGACGATCGCGCCCAGTCGCAGCACGGCGTAGAACGCCACGACGTGCTGCGGGCAGTTGGGCAGCACGAGGGCCACGCGATCGCCCTTGCGCACGCCCAGGCGCCGCAGCCCCTCCGCCGCCCGCTCGATCCGCTCGCCCAGCTCGCCGTAGTCGATCGTCGCGCCGAAGAACACGAGCGCCGGCTTGCGCCGGAACCGCCGCACGCTGCGCGCCATCATGTCGACGAGCGATTCGGACACCTCGCCGATGCCGTCCGGCACGTCCTGCGCGTACTGCGCCGTCCACGGCCTGTCGCTCCACGGATGCGGTGCGCCCACGGTGCTCCCTTCCCGGGCCGCCCGGCCCGATTCGTCGTGAACCGACGGGCGCTCCATGCTGTCACCCGCGGCTATCGGTCTGCTGGATGCCGCCAGGCTCAGTCAGGCACCGCGGCCGCGTCAACCCCTTGCAGAGCGCCGGATCGGCCGGGAAGGCGCCGTGGAAGCGCGTCACTTCACGGCGCCGGCCGTGAGGCCGCCGACGATGTACTTCTGCAGGAAGAGGAAGAGGGCGACCACGGGCAGCGCCGACATCACGGCGCCCGCCGAGAAGGCGCTCCAGTCCGCGTAGCGCGGGTTGGAGACGAGCTTGGTCAGGCCCACGGCCAGGGTCTGCTGCTCGGTGTCGATGAGCACGACCGACGCGACGACGAACTCGTTGACGGTCGTGATGAACGACAGCAGCGCGACGACGGCGAGGATCGGCGCCACGAGGCGCAGGATGATCGTGAAGAAGACGCGCACGTGGCTGGCGCCGTCGATCCGCGCCGCCTCGTCGATCGACTGCGGCACCGTGTTGAAGAAGCCGTACATGAGGTACGTGTTCACGCCGAGCGCGCCGCCGAGGTAGACGAGGATCAGGCCGATGCGGCTGTTGAGCCCGAGCGCCGGGAACCAGTCGCCGATCGTGCTCAGCAGCAGGAAGATCGCCACGACGGCCAGCAGCTGCGGGAACATCTGCACGACGACGATCGTGATGAGCCCGAACCGGCGCCCCGTGAAGCGCATGCGCGAGAAGGCATACGCGGCGAGCGCGCCGAGGAACACCGTGGCGATGGCCGTGATGCCCGCGATGATCAGCGTGTTCGCGAACCAGGCGGTGAACGGCACCTTCGGATCGGTGAGGATGCGCACGTAGCTGTCGATCCCGATCCGCGAGAACAGGGCGTTCGACCCCGTGAGCGTGCCCTGCGGGTTCAGCGAGCTCGACACGACGAACACGATCGGCAGCAGCGAGAACGCCACGACCACGACGCCGACGACGTGGCGCCATCCGGTGTCGGCGAGCCAGCGCCCGAACGAGCGGCGCTTCACGGGCGCTTCGGCGACGGCCATCAGTTCAGCTCCTCGAGCGACTTGGTGCGGCGGAATGCGATGACCGAGATGACGGCCACGACGATGAAGATGATGATCGAGTACGCGCTGGCCAGGCCGTAGTCGCGCGTCTGCCCGGTGAAGGCGACCTTGTAGACCATCGAGATGAGGATGTCGGTGTGCCCGACGGGGATCGGCGCCGCGGAGTCGCGCGGCCCACCGTCGGTGAGCATGTAGACGACGTTGAAGTTGTTGAAGTTGAACGCGAACGACGCGATCAGCAGCGGCGCGACCGTCACGAGCAGCAGCGGCAGCTTGATGTGCCGGAACACCGCCCACGGCCGGGCGCCGTCGACCGTGGCCGCCTCCTGCAGCTCATCGGGGATCGACTGCAGCGCGCCCGTGCACACGAGGAACATGTAGGGGAAGCCCAGCCAGAGGTTGACGATGAGGATCGACACCTTCGCCATGACCGGGTCGGTGAGCCACGGAATGGACGCGCCGCCGAAGATCACCTCGTTCAGGAAGCCGAAGCTCTGGTTCATCATGCCGGCCCACACGAGCGCCGACAGGAACGACGGGATCGCGTACGGCAGGATCATGAGCACGCGGTAGACCTGCCGGCCCCGCATGCGCGCGTTGTTGAACGCGATCGCGAGGAACAGGCCCAGGAAGAACGTCGACGCGACGGAGATGAGCGCGAAGGCGAACGTCCACAGCGTGACGTAGACGAGCGGGCCGGCCAGCCGCGCGTCGGTCACGGCCCGGATGAAGTTGTCGAAGCCGACGGTGATCTGCCATCCCGGCATCAGCTGCGTGCCGTCCTCGGCCGTGAAGGCGCCCACGCCCGTGTCGCGGTAGACGGTGCCGGACTCCGTGTCGGTAAGGGTGCCGGCGGCCTCGTCGTACGCGAGCGACGAGGTGTAGCGGTAGCCGCTGGATCCGTCGGGCGTGCGGATCGCCCCGTCGTTCGGATCGTCGGAGTACGCGACCGCGAGGTCGGCGACCTCCTGCTGCCGCTGCAGCACCTCGGCGAACTGCAGGCTCGTCCAGCCGGGCACCGCCACGGCCTTCGAGCCCTCGAACTCCGCGTCGACCGGCTCGAGCGGCTGCTCCGCGGTGCCGACGAGCGCGTCGCCGTCGGGCGTCGTGACGAGCAGGCCGAGCGCGCCGCCCTGCTCGACGACCGTGACGGGGTAGGTCGGCGAGTCGGGCACGCGATCCAGCGCCGAGGCCATGAGCGAGGCGACCGCCTGCTCCTTGCTGCCGTTGTGGCCCGTGCCGTAGTTCGTGAAGGCGACGTACCCGGTGTAGAGCAGCACGAACACCTGGAACAGCACGAGGAAGATGACCCCGGGCGTGAGGTACTTCGCCGGCAGCGCCCGGCGCGAGAGGTAGATGCCGTTGACGAGCAGCGCCACGGCGACGACGACGCCCATGACGACCCACTGCTCGAAGCCGATGAGCACGAGCACCGCGTACACGGCGATCGCGTCGACGATGCCCAGCAGCAGGAGCTTCAGGATGAGTGCCCTCGTGCCGCCGCCGGCGCGCTCGGCGATGCGCTCGGCCTGCCGGCGGCGGCGCGCGCGGCCGGGGTCGCTCGCGGCCGGCGCGGTCTGCGTGTCGGTTGCGGTCATGGCTCCTGCTCGGTTCGGGGTGCGTCCGGGGCGCGGGGCGACCGGTCGGGGCGGGGAATCTGCATCTCACCCGCCCCGGCCGGCCGCGTCAGCGGATCAGCCGATGGCGGCCTGCACGTCGGACGCGAGCTTCTGCCACGTGGCGACGGGGTCGGCGCCGTTGATGATCTCGGCCTCGGCGATGCCCCAGTACTGCCACACGGCACCCATCGCGGGGATCGCGGGCATCGGCACCGACTCGGCACCCACCTCGGCGAAGCCGGCGATGATCGGGTCGGACGAGGCCGTCTCGGCCGCCGCCGACAGGGCGGGGAGGATGTTGCCGGCCTCGAACAGCGCCAGCTGCGCGTCCTCGGTGCCGAGGTAGTTCACGAGGAAGTCGCTCGCGGCCACCTTGTTGTCCGACTCCGCCGAGACGAAGAAGCCCTTCACGCCCGCGAACGGCGAGGCCGTCTGGTCGGTCGGGCTCGGGACGGTGTCGATCTCGACGTCGATGCCGGCGTCCAGCGCGGCGCCGACGTTCCACGGACCGGTGAGCCAGAAGGCCGCGGTGCCGTCGATGAAGGCCTGCTTGGCGATGTCGCCGTCGATGTCGGTGTTGAACACGCCCGTGCCGTTCTTGCCCTGGCTGCCGAGCCACGTGGCGAACTGCTCGCCTCCGGCGTTGCCGAGCTGCAGGTCGGTCGGGTCGTAGCCCTGCTCGTTGGTGCCGAACACCGGGGCGCCGAACGCGGTCTGGAACGGGTACAGGTGGTACGGGTTGCCCTCCGCGCCCTGCTCGACGACGAACGGCTGCTCGAGCCCGGCCGCCTTGCCCTTGGCGATCATGTCGTCGAAGCTCGTGGCCGGCTCGGGCACCAGCTCGGCGTTGCGCAGCATCGCGATGTTCTCGACCGCGTACGGGAGCATGTAGACGGTGCCCTCGTAGGTCGACGCCTCGAGCGCGACCGGGAGGTAGTCGCCCGCGGCGTCGCCGAGCTCCAGCGGCGCCACGACGCCGTTGGTCGCCAGCTCGCCGAGCCAGTCGTGCGCGCCCATCGTGATGTCGGGCCCCTCGCCCGTGGGCACCTGCTGGATGAAGTCGTCCTTGATGTCGGCGTTGTCCTTGCCGACCAGCTCGACCGCGACGCCCGTCTGCTCCGTGTAGGCGTCGGCCGCGTCCTGCAGCGCGTCGACGCGCTCCGCGTCGACCCAGACCGTGAGGGTCGAGGCCGCGTCGCCGCCGCCGTCCGAGGGCGCGTCGTCCGTCTGCCCGCCGGAGCAGCCCGCGAGGCCGAGAGTCGCCACGCCCACGAAAGCCGCGATGACGCGGCCCCTGCTGTTCGCCTTCATTGGTGTGCCCTTCTGATTCGCCCCGGCGCCGTCGCCGGGTTCTGCAAGCGGTTACAGAGTGGCACGCGCCGATCGGATGCGCAAACGGTCGCGCGCCGCGGATCCGGGTTGATATGGATCCGTGATGCGCGCCGCGCTGGGAACCTTGTCTGCAAGCGCTTCCAGAATCCGCGCACGTCGCCTAGAGTGCACGCATGACTTCCGAATGGTGGCGCACCGCCGTGATCTACCAGATCTACCCCCGCTCCTTCGCGGACGCGAACGGCGACGGCATCGGCGATCTGCCGGGCGTGACGGGCCGGCTCGACGCGCTGAGCGATCTCGGCATCGACGCGATCTGGCTCTCGCCGTTCATGACCTCCCCGCAGAAGGACGCCGGCTACGACGTCGCCGACTACTGCGATGTCGATCCCCTCTTCGGCACGCTGGCCGACTTCGACGAGATGCTCGCGGCGGCGCACGAGCGCGGGATCCGGGTGATCGTCGATCTCGTGCCGAACCACTCCTCGGATCAGCACCCGTGGTTCCAGGCCGCGCTCGCGGCCGCGCCCGGCAGCCGCGAGCGGGCGCGGTACATGTTCCGCGAGGGCAAGGGCGAGCACGGCGAGCTGCCCCCGAACAACTGGCAGTCGGTGTTCGGCGGCCCCGCCTGGACGCGCGTGACCGAGGCCGACGGCGAGCCCGGCCAGTGGTACCTGCACCTGTTCGACTCGTCGCAGCCCGACTTCGACTGGGCGAACGAGGAGGTGCGCGAGGAGTTCCGCCGCATCCTGCGCTTCTGGCTCGACCGCGGCGTCGACGGCTTCCGCGTGGACGTGGCGCACGGCCTCGTCAAGCACGACGAGCTGCCCGACTACATGCCGCCGGAGGACAGCGACTCCATGGGCGGGCGCGAGCCCGTGCCGTACTGGGGGCAGGAGGGCGTGCACGAGATCTACCGCGACTGGCACCGCCTGCTGGCCGAGTACGACGGCGACCGCGCGCTCTGCGCCGAGGCGTGGATGCCCACGGCCGAGGAGACGGCGCTGTGGGTGCGGCCCGACGAGATGCACCAGGCGTTCAACTTCCCGTACCTCACCGCGCCGTGGGACGCGGCCGAGCTGCGCGACGTCATCGACCAGTCCTTCGCGGCGTTCGGCGGCGTCGGCGCGCCGACCACGTGGGTGCTGTCGAACCACGACGTCGTGCGGCACGCCACGCGGCTGGCCCTCGGCGCCGACGCCCCGCAGGGGCACGGCGTCGGACCGAGGACGCCCGGCAAGCCCGATCCCGAGGCGGCGCTGCGGCGCGGGCGCGCGGCCACGACCGTGATGCTCGCGCTGCCGGGCTCGGCGTACCTCTACCAGGGCGAGGAGCTCGGCCTGCCCGAGGCGATGGAGATCCCGGACGAGGCGCGCCAGGACCCGACCTGGTTCCGCACGGACGGCGAGCGCTACGGCCGCGACGGCTGCCGCGTGCCGATCCCGTGGGAGGCCCAGGCACCCGCGTACGGCTTCAGCGAGACCGGCGCCTCGTGGCTGCCGCAGCCGCCGGAGTGGGAGCGGCTGGCCCGCGACGTCCAGTCGCCCGATCCCGCGTCGACGCTCAACCTCTACCGGGAGCTGCTGCGGCAGCGGCGCGCGCAGGGGCTCTCCAGCGGGCAGTTCGACTGGGTCGAGGAGGCGCCGGAGGACACGATCTGGTTCCGCTGCGCGGGCGTCACGGTGATCGCCAACCTCGGCGACGCCCCCGTGCCCCTGCCGGAGGGCCTGCGCGTGCTCGTCGCGAGCGGACCCGTCGAGGGCGAGATCCCGACCGACACCGCCGCCTGGCTCGTCCGGGCGTGACCGGCGGGACGGGGCGCGCCGTGAGCATCGCCGAGGTCGCGCGGCTCGCGGGCGTCTCGACCGCGACGGTCTCGCGCGCCCTGTCGGGCCGCGGGCACGTGTCCGAGGCCGCGCGCGCCCGCGTGCTCACGGCGGCGCGCGAGCTGGGCTACGTCGTCTCGCAGGCGGCGTCGAGCCTGGCGAGCGGCCGCACCCGCAACGTCGGCATCGTGCTGCCCTTCCTCGGCCGCTGGTACTTCTCCTCGGTGCTCGAGGGCGCCCAGCAGCGGCTGATGCACGCCGGCTACGACGTGACGCTCTACAACCTCGCCGGGCACGACGGCGAGCGCGCCATGGTGTTCGAGCAGTTCCTGCTGCGCCAGCGCGTCGACGCCGTGATCGCCGTCGCGCTCGAGCTCACCGACGCCGAGCTTGGCAACCTGCGCGCCATAGGCAAGCCCCTCGTCGGCGTCGGCGGCCCCATCCCCGGCGTGCCGACCCTCATGATCGACGACGTCGCCGTCGCCCGGCTCGCGACCGAGCACCTCATCGGGCTCGACCATCGCCGCATCGGGATCATCGGCGGCGACAGCGCCTCGGACGTCGACTTCCACATGCCCGCCAAGCGGCTGCGCGGCTGGCAGCACGCGCTCGCGGACGCCGGGATCGATCCCGATCCGCGCCTCATCGCGCAGGCCGACTTCACGGTGCAGGGTGGCTACGCGGCGGCCAAGCAGCTGCTGGGCGCACCCCTGCGGGACCGGCCCACCGCGATCTTCGCCGCGTCGGACGAGATGGCCTTCGGCGCGATCCTCGCGGCCCGCGACCTGGGACTGAATGTGCCCGCGGACGTCTCCGTCGTCGGCATCGACGACCACGACCTCGGCGAGTTCTTCGGGCTGACGACCATCGCCCAGTTCCCGCGGGCCCAGGGCGCCAGAGCGGTCGACATCCTCATGGCACAGCTCGAGCCCCGGGAGGGCGCGGCCGCGCCCGCCGACACCCCGCTGCCCTTCGAGCTGCACGTGCGCCGCTCGACCGCCCGGCCCCGCCCCTGAGCGCCGCAGGGCCGATCCACATCTGCGGCGCCACTGCACAACGAAGGAGATCCGACGCGTCGCTCGCTGGATCGGCGGCCATCCGCCCGCGCAGACCCTGGTTTTCCTTCGTTGTGCATCCGCCCGGACGGTGACTGCTAGGCTCGATGCAGCGCCCGGTTTCCGTGGCGCCTCGTCGTGCCTTCATCGAGCGCCGTCTGCGCTCTGCGACTGCCGCGGCGAACGGACCGGCGATTCCGCCGCGTTCGCCCTCCATCCGCCGCGTGCTCGCGTCCTTCCGTTCTCGGATCGCGCCGCGCCGCGCCGCGCGGATCATCCGAAAGAGAATCCATGACCTCTGCGACCACGCAGACCCCCTCGTTCGCCGATCTCGGCGTCCCCGCCCGCCTCGTCGACGTGCTCGTCGCCGAGGGGCGACCCACCCCCTTCCCCATCCAGCAGGCGACCCTGCCCTCCACCCTCGCGGGCCGTGACGTGCTCGGCCGCGGCAAGACGGGCTCGGGCAAGACCCTCGCCTTCGCGATCCCGCTCGTCGCCCGCCTCGCCGCCCTCGGCGCCGAGCGCCGTGCCGGCTCGCCCACGGCCCTCGTGCTCGCCCCGACGCGCGAGCTGGCGACGCAGATCGCCAAGGTCGTCGAGCCCCTCGCCCAGGCCCAGGGCCTGAAGACCACCACGATCTTCGGCGGCGTCTCGCAGCGCCCGCAGGAGACCGCCCTGCGCGGCGGCGTCGACATCGTCGTGGCATGCCCCGGCCGCCTCGAGGACCTCATCTCGCAGAAGATCGTGCGCCTCGACCGCGTGGCCGTGACCGTGCTCGACGAGGCCGACCACATGGCCGACCTCGGCTTCCTGCCCGGCGTGACGCGCCTGCTGTCGCAGACGCCCGCCGGGGGTCAGCGCATGTTCTTCTCGGCCACGCTCGACAACGGCATCGACAAGCTCGTCAAGCGCTTCCTGAGCGACCCCGTGCACCACTCGATCGACTCCGCCGAGTCGCCCGTCGCCGCCATGACGCACCACGTCTTCGAGGTCGACGCCGAGGCCAAGAACGACCTCGTGTTCGCGCTCGCGTCGGGCACCGCGCGCCGCCTGCTGTTCACCCGCACCAAGCACCAGGCCAAGAAGCTGGCCCGCCAGCTCACGGCGAAGGGGATCCCGGCCGTCGACCTGCACGGCAACCTGTCGCAGAACGCCCGCGACCGCAACCTCGCCGACTTCTCGTCGGGCGCGGTGCGCGTGCTCGTCGCCACGGACGTCGCCGCGCGCGGCGTGCACGTCGACGGCATCGAGCTGGTCGTGCACGTCGATCCGCCCGCCGAGCACAAGGCGTACCTGCACCGCAGCGGCCGCACGGCCCGCGCCGGCTCGTCGGGCGATGTCGTGACGATCATGCTGCCCTCGCAGCGACGCGACACGAAGGACCTGCTGCGCCGCGCCGCCATCTCGGTGCAGCCGCAGGCCGTCACCCCGTCGCACCCGGCGGTCGTCGCCCTCATCGGCGAGGTCGCCCCGCGCGTCGCTCCCGGCCCCGGCCTGCCCGGCGCAGGCAACGCTCCGGCTCCCGGCGCCACGGGCGGCGGGCAGTCGCAGGGCGCCAACGCGCGCCGCAAGCGCGCCGCCCGCTCGGGCGACGTCGCCGCGCAGACCCCGCGCGAGGGCTCGGGCCAGCGCCGCCGCCGCGGCGGATCCGGTCAGGGATCGGGCGGAGCGGCCCAGGGCCAGCGCCGCTCGGGCCAGGGCGCCTCGGGCGGCCGCTCGGGGGCACCGTCGGTGTACAGCACGTCGTCGGGCTCGTCCGCGCCCCGCACCCCGCGCCGCGCCCAGGGCTGACCCGGCTCTCTTTTACTGATTCTGCGCCGCTCGGGCACCCGCTGCGCGGGCGCCACTCGCGTGCTCGCGCTCTCGCGTCCCGCGACAGCGAGGCAGCGCTGCGCGCTGCGGGGCGGCCGCACCCGCGGCCGCACGCTCGCGCTTCGCGCTCGCACAATGACCGCTTGCGGTGGTCGCTTCATCTCCGCGGCTCCGCCGCTCCGTTCAGCAACCGATGGGGTTCACGCTCACCCGGTGGAGGCGCGGATGACCAGCTCCGGCTCGAACTGGATCTCGCGCGGGGCGGCGCCGTCGGCCGCGTCGGCGAGCAGGCCCAGGGCCGTCGCGCCGATGAGGTGGCTCGGCTGCCGCACCGACGACAGCGGCACGACGGCGGACTGCGCGAAGTCGATGTCGTCGAAGCCGATGAGGGCGACGTCGTCGGGCACGCGGATGTCGCGCGTCATCACGAGCGCCTGCATCACACCGATCGCGAGCAGGTCGTTGGCGGCGAAGACGGCGTCCGGGCGATCCGCGCCGCGCGCCGCCAGGGCGTCTCCCGCCGCCCGCCCCTCGAGCACCGTGAGGGCCGATCGGAAGACCGCCTCGAGAGAGGCGCCCGGCACCTCCGCCACCGCGCGCCGCGCGCCCGCGAGACGATCCGCCACCTGCCGCAGATCCTCGGGACCGCCCACGTACGCGATCCGGCGCCTCCCGCGATCCAGCAGGTGCCTCGCGGCCAGGTAGCCGCCGCGCTCGTCGTCGACCGCGACGAACGAGAAGCCGCTCCCGGGCGCGCCGCGGTCCACGAGCACGACGGGCGTGCCCTTGTCGCGCAGCCGGGCGAGCCGTTCCAGCTCGCCCCCGATCGGCGAGACGAGCACGCCCCGCACGCGCTGCTCCTCGAACAGGCTCAGGTACGCCGCCTCGCGATCGGCCTGCTCGCCGCTGTTGCCCACGATCACCGACAGCCCGCGGGCGGCCGCCTCGTCCTCCGCGCCGCGCGCGACGTCCATGAAGAACGGGTTGCGGGCGTCGAGCACGATGAGACCGACGGTGGTGCTGCGCCCCGCGCGCAGCTGGCGCGCCGCGTCGTTGCGCACATAGCCGAGCTCGTCGATCGCGCCGCGCACGCGCCGCACCGTGTCCTCGGCCACGGCGCCGGGGCGGTTCAGGACGTTCGAGACCGTGCCGACCGAGACGCCCGCGCGCTCCGCCACATCGCGGATGCTGACCACCATACCGTCCCCTTCGTTTGCCCCCGGAGCATGTATCGTTTCATAATGAAACGATTCATCCGGCGCGCGGATCGCGCGTCGGACCCCGGAAGGTGACGCGACGACGGCGCACCGAACGACAGGAAGACTCGATGATGAGCACGTCTGACTCCGCCCCGCGCCAGCCGCAGCGAATCTGCTTCACGCTGCGCGTGCGCCCCGAGCTCGTGGACGAGTACATCGCCCGCCACTCCCCCGTGTGGCCCGAGATGCTCGCCGAGATCGCCGCGTCCGGGCGCCGCGACTACTCGATCTTCCACCTCGGCGGCGGCCTGCTCGTGGGCGTCTACGAGACGGACGACGACGAGGCCTCCCGCGCGTACCTCGCCCAGAGCGAGGTGGCCGCGCGCTGGGAGGAGTCGATGCACCCCTTCTTCGTCGAGCTCGACGCGCGCGCCGACCAGGGCGCACCCACGCATCCCGAGGTGTTCCACCTCGAGACGCAGCTCTCCCAGACCCGATCCTGATCCACCCAGGGCGACGACGCCCGCGCGAGAAAGGCCCACCGTGACCACGCTCAGCCCCGACATCCTCTCCGCCCTCGAGCAGCAGGCCATCGAGCTGCCCTCGTGGGCGTTCGGCAACTCCGGCACCCGCTTCAAGGTGTTCGCCACCCCCGGCACGCCGCGCGATCCGTTCGAGAAGATCTCCGACGCCGCGCAGGTGCACCGCCTCACCGGCCTCGCGCCCAGCGTGGCCCTGCACATCCCGTGGGACATGTGCGACTTCGGCGACCTCCGCAAGCACGCCGAGGACGAGGGCGTGGCGCTCGGCACGATCAACTCCAACACCTTCCAGGACGACGACTACAAGTTCGGCGCCCTCACCCACGAGGACGCCGCGGTGCGCCGCAAGGCGATCGACCACCACCTCGCGTGCATCGACGTGATGCACGAGACCGGCTCGCGCGACCTCAAGATCTGGCTCGCCGAGGGGTCGAACTATCCCGGCCAGGCCGACATGCGGGGCCGCCAGGATCGCCTGCACGAGTCGCTGCGGGAGATCTACGACCGCCTCGGCGACGACCAGCGCCTCGTGCTCGAGTACAAGTTCTTCGAGCCGGCGTTCTACCACACCGACGTGCCCGACTGGGGCACGTCCTACGCCCAGGTGTCGGCGCTCGGCGAGAAGGCGATGGTCTGCCTCGACACGGGCCACCACGCCCCCGGCACGAACATCGAGTTCATCGTGATGCAGCTGCTGCGGCTCGGCAAGCTCGGCTCGTTCGACTTCAACAGCCGCTTCTACGCCGACGACGACCTCATCGTGGGCGCCGCCGACCCGTTCCAGCTGTTCCGGATCGTCTTCGAGGTGATCCGCGGCGGCGGCCTGAACAACCCCGACGTGGCCTTCATGCTCGACCAGTGCCACAACGTCGAGAACAAGATCCTCGGCCAGATCCGCTCCGTGCTGAACGTGCAGGAGATGACGGCGCGCGCGCTGCTCGTCGACCAGGCGGCGCTGCGCGCCGCGCAGGTGGCCGGCGACCCGCTCGCCGCCAACGCGGTGTTCATGGACGCGTTCTACACGGACGTGCGCCCGGCGCTGGCCGAGTGGCGCGCGTCGCGCGGCCTGCCCGCCGACCCCATGCAGGCCCAGATCGAGTCGGGCTACCAGCAGCGGATCGAGAACGAGCGCGTCGGCGGCCAGCAGGCCGGCTGGGGCGCGTGACGCACGGAACGGAAAGACGCACCCTGATGACCACTCAGAAGCGCACGCTCACGGCGTGGAAGGCGACGATCGCGGTCGCCACGTCCAACTACATCGAGGCGGGGGCGATCATCGCCCTCGCGACGAGCCTCGGCCTGTGGCAGGAGGCGTTCGGCTTCGACGACGGCGTCGTCGGCATGGTCGCCGCCCTCTCGGCCAACGCCTTCGGCGCCGCGATCGGCGCGGCCATCGGCGGGCCCCTGTGCGACCGCCTCGGCCGCAAGTTCATCTACACGTACGACCTGATCGTGTTCATGATCGGCGCCCTGCTCGTCGCGTTCTCGGCGGGCCTTCCCATGCTGCTCGGCGGCGTGATCCTCATGGGCATCGCCGTGGGCGCGGGCGTGCCCGCGTCGTGGACCTACATCGCCGAGGAGGCGCCGGACGAGCACCGCGCGGCGCACGTCGGCACGGCCCAGCTGGCGTGGTCGATCGGGCCCGCCGTCGGCTTCCTGCTGGCCGTGCTCGTGCACCCGCTGGGCCTGATGGGCTCGCGCCTGATCTTCGTGCACCTGTTCGTGATCGCCGCCATCACGTGGTGGGTGCGGCGCGGTCTGCCCGAGTCGCGCCGCTGGAAGGACGAGCGCGAGGCCGCCACCGCCGCCGGCACGCGCGGCGGGTTCTTCTCGGGCATCGTCGACCTGCTGCGCAACCCCAAGAACTGGGGCGCCCTGCTGTTCCTGCTCGGCGTGTACGGCCTCTGGAACACGGTCGCCGGCCAGGCCGGCATCTTCCAGCCGCGCGTCTACGAGGCGGCGGGCCTGCACGACGAGATCCAGCAGAACCTGCTGCAGGTGCTCGTGTGGTCGCTCACCGCGCTCGCCACGTGGGCCGGCTTCATGCGCTACGGCGACCGGGTGAGCCGCCGCTGGCTGTACTTCGGCGGCGCGCTGCTGGGCATCGTCGGCTGGATCGTGCTCATCTACGCTCCCCCCGGCATGGTCTCGCTCGTGTTCTTCGCCGTCGCGTGGGGCGTCTCGGCCGGCATCGGGGCGCAGGCCTTCTACGGCCTGTGGACCGCCGAGCTGTTCGCCACCCGCTACCGGGCGAGCGCGCAGGGCGTGCTGTTCATGCTCGCCCGCGTCATGGTCGGCCTGCTGAGCCTCGTCTTCCCGGTGCTGCTCAACACGATCGGCCTCGGGAACCTCGGCCTGATCATCCTCGGCCTGCTGGCGGCCGCCCTCCTGATCGGCACGATCTGGGCGCCCAAGACCGAGGGCAAGACGCTCGAGCAGATCGAGCGCGAGCGCTACGGTGACCGCGTGCCCCTGACGATCGAGGTCCCCGCCAACCTGTGATGCCGGCGCGTCCCGCGATCCGCACGCTCCGGATCGCGGGACGCGCACACCGCCGACCCGAAAGAAGAAGGACATGACCACTCCCGCCGTCCAGGACCTGATCGACCGCAGCAACCGCCTCGGCTCCGACCCGAGGAACACCAACTACGCCGGCGGCAACACGTCGGCGAAGGGCACCGACATCGACCCCGTCACCGGCGAGCCCGTCGAGCTGCTGTGGGTGAAGGGATCCGGCGGCGACCTCGGCACGCTCACCGAGGCGGGGCTCGCGACGCTGCGCCTGGACCGCATGCGCGCGCTCGTCGACGTCTACCCCGGCATCGAGCGCGAGGACGAGATGGTCGCAGCCTTCGACTACTGCCTGCACGGCAAGGGCGGCGCCGCCCCCTCGATCGACACCGCCATGCACGGCCTCGTCGACGCCGCGCACGTCGACCACCTCCACCCCGACAGCGGCATCGCGATCGCGACGGCGGCCGACGGCGAGGAGCTGACGCGGAAGATCTTCGGCGACAAGGTCGTGTGGGTGCCGTGGCGCCGCCCCGGCTTCCAGCTCGGCCTCGACATCGCCGAGATCAAGAAGCAGAACCCGCAGGCGATCGGCACGATCCTGGGCGGTCACGGCATCACCGCGTGGGGCGAGACGAGCGAGGAGAGCGAGCGCAACTCGCTCTGGATCATCGAGACCGCGCAGGCGTACATCGACGCGCACGGCAAGGCCGAGCCGTTCGGATCGGTCCGCCCCGGCTTCGAGGCGCTGCCGGAGGACGAGCGCCGCGCGAAGGCCGCCGCCCTCGCGGCGACGATCCGTGGCCTGGCGAGCCACGACAAGCCGATGGTCGGGCACTTCACCGACGCCGACGTCGTCCTCGACTTCCTCGCCTCCGAGAAGGCCCCCGCGCTGGCGGAGCTGGGCACGAGCTGCCCCGACCACTTCCTGCGCACCAAGGTCAAGCCGATGCTGCTCGACCTGCCGGCCTCGGCCTCCGTCGAGGAGTCGATCGCGCGCCTGAAGGAGCTGCACGCGCAGTACCGCGCCGACTACACCGCGTACTACGAGGCGCACGCGACCGCCGACAGCCCCGCGATGCGGGGTGCCGATCCGCTCATCGTGCTCGTGCCCGGCGTGGGCATGTTCAGCTACGGCGCGAACAAGCAGACGGCGCGCGTCGCGGGCGAGTTCTACGTCAACGCGATCAACGTGATGCGCGGCGCCGAGGCGCTGTCGACGTACGCCCCCATCTCGGACGCCGAGAAGTTCCGGATCGAGTACTGGGCGCTCGAGGAGGCCAAGCTGCAGCGCATGCCGAAGCCCAAGACGCACCAGGGCCGGATCGCGTTCGTCACCGGCGCGGCCTCGGGCATCGGCAAGGCCATCGCCACGCGCCTGGCGAAGGAGGGCGCGTGCGTGGTCGTCGCCGACCTCGACCTCGAGAAGGCGCAGGCCGTCGCGGCCGAGCTCGGATCGACGGACGTCACGATCGGCGTGGCGGCGAACGTCGCCGACGCCGACGGCGTGCAGGCCGCGATCGACGCGACGCTGCTCGCGTTCGGCGGCATCGACCTCGTCGTGAACAACGCGGGCCTGTCGCTGTCGAAGCCGCTGTTGGAGACCACCGAGAAGGACTGGGACCTGCAGCACGACGTCATGGCGAAGGGATCGTTCCTCGTCTCGAAGGCCACCGCGAAGCCGCTCATCGAGCAGGGCATGGGCGGCGACATCGTCTACATCTCGTCCAAGAACTCGGTCTTCGCGGGCCCGAACAACATCGCGTACTCGGCGACGAAGGCCGACCAGGCGCACCAGGTGCGCCTGCTGGCGGTCGAGCTCGGCGAGCACGGCGTGCGCGTGAACGGCATCAACCCCGACGGCGTCGTGCGCGGCTCGGGCATCTTCGCCTCGGGCTGGGGCGCCAACCGCGCCGCGACGTACGGGGTCAAGGAGGAGGAGCTCGGCCAGTTCTACGCCAACCGCACCATCCTCAAGCGCGAGGTCGTGCCCGAGAACGTCGCCGACGCCGTGTACGTGCTCACGGGCCCCGAGCTCAGCCGCACGACCGGCCTGCACATCCCGGTCGACTCGGGCGTGGCCCAGGCGTTCCTGCGATGAGCGGCGTGATCGTTCCCCTGCGCGTCTGCACAACGAAGGAGGACGGGGCGCGCCGCACCGGATCGTCCGCGGTTTCCCGCCGCCCGGACGCCACGGCGACCACGGATCTCCTTCGTTGTGCAGCCGGGGAACCGTCGTGAGCGGGTCGGGTGCCGTCGCGGCGGTCGACCTCGGGGCGACGAGCGGGCGCGTGATCGTGGGGCGCTTCGACGGCGGATCCATCGCCATGGAGACCGTTGGGCGGTTCCCGAACGCGCCCGTGCGCACCCCCAGCGGGCTGCACTGGGACCTCATCGCGCTGTACCGCGGCGCGCTCGACGGACTGGGCGCGGCGTTCGTGGCCGAGCCGCAGATCCGCTCGATCGGCGTGGACTCGTGGGCCGTGGACTACGCGCTCATGCGGGGCGACCGCATGCTCGGCACGCCGTTCCACTACCGCGACGAGCGCACGGCCCGCGGCGTGGAGCTCGTGCACGCCGCCGTGCCGTTCGAGGAGCTCTACCGCCGCAACGGCCTGCAGTTCCTGCCGTTCAACACGCTGTACCAGCTGGCGTGCGAGCGCGAGGCGGGCCTGCTCGGGCTCGCCGACGGCCTGCTCCTCGTGCCCGACCTGTTCGCGTGGCTGCTGACGGGCGAGAAGACGGCCGAGCGCACGAACGCCTCGACCACCGGCCTGCTCGACGTGCGCACGCGCGCGTGGGATGCGGAGCTGGCGGAGCGGATCGGCGTGCCGACCGCGATCCTGCCGGAGCTCGTCGATCCGGGCGCGCGCATCGGCTCGCTCCTGCCGCACGTGGCGGCGGAGGTGGGCGGCGACGCGCCCGTCGTCGCCGTCGGATCGCACGACACCGCCTCGGCCGTCGTCGCGGTGCCGATGCGCGCCGACCGCGCCGCCTACATCTCGTGCGGCACGTGGGGCCTCGTGGGTGTGGAGACCGAGCAGCCCGTGCTCACCGACGCGGCGCGCGAGGCGAACTTCACGAACGAGGGCGGCGTGGACGGCCGCGTCCGCTTCCTGCACAACGTGATGGGCCTGTGGCTGCTGAGCGAGTCGGTGCGCGCGTGGGAGGCCGAGGACGGCGCCGCCGTCGATCTGCCCGCCCTGCTGCGCGCGGCGGCCGAGGTCGACGCCGAGGTGCCGGTGTTCGACGCGAACGACCCGGTCTTCCTGCCACCCGGCGACATGCCGGCGCGGATCGCGCAGTGGCTCGGCGAGCGCGGCCTGCGCGTGCCGCAGGACCGGCCCGCCTTCGCACGCTCGATCGTCGAGAGCCTCGCGCAGGCCTTCGCCGACGCCGTGCGCAAGGCCTCCGAGCTGTCGGGCGTCGCCGTCGAGACGATCCACATCGTCGGCGGCGGCGCGCTCAACGAGCTGCTCTGCCAGCGCACCGCCGACCGCTCCGGCCTCGAGGTGCTCGCCGGCCCCGTCGAGGCCACGGCCCTTGGTAACCTCCTCGTGCAGGCCCGCGCCGCGGGCCTCGTCTCCGGCTCGCTCGAGAGCCTGCGCGAGACCGTCTCCCGCTCCCACCAGCCGCGCCGCCACGCGCCGCGCGCCCGTCCCTGAAGGCAGTGCCCATGGTCACCCGCCAGTTCCCCCGCCCGGCCGACGTGTTCGAGCTCATGAAGTTCAAGCGGCCCACGCTCAGCGCGCGCACGCGCCGCCTCGACGCCGCCCTCACGATCGGCGACCTGCGCGCGATCGCCAAGCGGCGCACGCCCGCCGCGGCGTTCGACTACACCGACGGCGCCGCCGAGGGCGAGCTGTCGCTGGCCCGCGCGCGGCAGGCGTTCGAGGACATCGAGTTCCACCCCGACATCCTGCGGCCGGCCGAGAACGTCGACACGAGCACCGAGATCCTGGGCGGCCCGTCGGCCCTGCCCTTCGGCATCGCGCCCACGGGCTTCACGCGCCTGATGCAGACCGAGGGCGAGACGGCCGGGGCGGGCGCCGCCGCGGCCGCGGGCATCCCCTTCACCCTCTCGACGCTCGGCACCACCTCGATCGAGGGCGTGAAGGCCGCCAACCCGCACGGCCGCAACTGGTTCCAGCTGTACGTCATGCGCGACCGCGAGATCTCGTACGGCCTCGCGCGCCGCGCGGCCGAGGCCGGCTTCGACACGCTGCAGTTCACGGTCGACACCCCGGTCGCCGGCGCCCGCCTGCGCGACAAGCGCAACGGCTTCTCGATCCCGCCGCAGCTCACGCTCGGCACGATCGTGAACGCGATCCCCCGCCCGTGGTGGTGGTTCGACTTCCTCACGACACCCAAGCTGGAGTTCGCCTCGCTGTCGTCGACGGGCGGCACCGTGGGCGAGCTGCTGAACGCGGCGATGGATCCGACGATCAGCTATGAGGATCTCGACGTCATCCGCGGCATCTGGCCGGGGAAGATCGTCATCAAGGGCGTGCAGAACGTCGCCGACGCCAAGCGCCTCGTCGACCTGGGCGTGGACGGCATCATCCTCTCCAACCACGGCGGCCGCCAGCTCGACCGCGCCCCCGTGCCATTCCACCTCCTGCCGCACGTGGTCAAGGAGGTCGGCCGCGACACCACCGTGATGATCGACACCGGCATCATGAACGGCGCCGACATTGTCGCCTCGATCGCCCTCGGCGCGAAGTTCACGCTCATCGGCCGCGCCTACCTCTACGGCCTCATGGCCGGCGGGCGCGCGGGCGTGGATCGCGCGATCGACATCCTGCGCAGCGAGATCGTCCGGACGATGGCGCTGCTGGGTGTCTCGACGCTGGCCGAGCTCGAGCCGCGCCACGTCACGCAGCTGTCGCGCCTGCAGCCCATCCCCAAGCCCTGACCGAAGGCGGCCGCCCCGTTGCGGTGGTCGCTTCATCTCCGCGCCTTCGGCGCTCCGTTCAGCAACCGATGCGGTGCAACCGGTCGGGCCAAACGACGGGTCCGACCAAGCCACCGCGCAGCCGATCACTGTGCGAGCGAAGCGAGCGTGCGGCCGCCGATGTGGCCGCCCCGCGGCGCGAAGCGCCGCCTCGCCGGCGCGCGAGCGCCGGCGAGGGCACGCGAGCGGCGCCCGTGCAGCGGGTGCCCGAGCGGCGCAGATCCAAAAAAGAAAAGCTACTCCCCGCGGGAGATGCGGACCATGTCCTCGCGGGGCACGACCTTGATGCGGGCGCGACCGTGCGGCTCGCCCAGCGCGATCTCGTGCTCGTCGAGGCGGTGCCAGCCCTCGAGGTCGGTCCACTGCACGCCGCGCTCCGCCAGCAGGGCCGGGATCGCGTCCTCCGAGGGGTCCTCCGGCTGCCACCACGAGCCCTGGTCGTTGACGAGGTGCTGGATGGTCTCCATGGCGTCGGACTTCGTGTGCCCGATGAGGCCGACGGGGCCGCGCTTGATCCATCCCGTGGCGTACATGCCGGGCACGCGCTCGTTCGAGTCGGCCGCGAGCACCTGGCCCTCGTGGTTCGGGATCACGCCGTGGCGCTCGTCGAACGGCACGCCCGGCAGCGGCGATCCGAAGTAGCCGACGGCGCGGTAGAGCTGCCCCATGGGCACCTCGCGCAGCTCGCCGGTGCCCTCCACGCCGCCCTGGCCGTCGGGGCGGGTGCGCTCGTACACGAGCGCGGCCACGCGGCCCTCGGCGTCGGTCCTGACCTCGACGGGGCGCGCCCAGAAGTGCAGGTGCAGGCGCCGCGACGCCGTGCCGCCGGCGTTGTTGGCCGAGGGCCGCTGGCGCCACGACTGCAGCACGCGGTCGATGACCTTGACCTGCTTGTTCGACTCGATCGCGGCGCGCGAGGCGTCGTCGTAGTCGAAGTCCTCGTCGTACACGACCATGTCGACGTCGCGCAGCTCGCCGAGCTCGCGCAGCTCGAGCGGCGTGAACTTCACCTGCGCGGGCCCGCGGCGGCCGAACACGTGCACGTCGGTGACGGGCGAGGCCTCGAGGATCTCGTAGACATTCTGCGGCACCTCGGTGGGCAGCAGGTCCTCGGCGTGCTTGGCCAGCATGCGGCTGATGTCGAGCGCGACGTTGCCGTTGCCGATCACGCCGACGCTCGCGGCCGTGAGGGGCCAGGTGCGGGGGACGTCGGGGTGCCCGTCGAACCAGCTCACGAAGTCGGCGGCGCCGAAGGATCCCTCGGCGTCGATGCCCGGGATGTCGAGGTCGGCGTCGCGCACGGCGCCCGTGGCGAAGATCACCGCGTGGTAGTGCCGCTGCAGGTCGTCGAGCACGATGTCCTCGCCGAAGCGCACGTTGCCGAAGATGCGGATGTCGCCGCGATCGAGCACCTCCCGCAGGGCATTGATGACGCCCTTGATGCGCGGATGGTCCGGCGCGACGCCGTAGCGCACGAGCCCGTAGGGCGCCGGCAGGTGCTCGAAGAGGTCGATCGAGACGTCGAACTTCCGCTCGGTCTTGAGCAGGATGTCCGCGGCGTAGATGCCGGCGGGTCCGGCGCCGACGATGGCCAGCCTCAGCTTGGTCATGGTTTCCTCTCCTTGCACGTCCGGTGGGGCGCGCCATCCAGTCTCGCGCGCCGCTCCTGAGCGGACGCCGCGCCCGACGTCAGCTGCTGCGGTCGACGAGCGATTCGGCGAAGCGGGTGAGGGCCTCGCGCACCCCGCCGCGCGGCAGCACGTCGAGCTGCGCGATCGCCTCGCGCGTCCACGACTCGGCCAGCTCGCGCGTGCGCGCCGTGGCCTCGTGGTCGCGCAGCTCGGCGATCTCGTCGTCGAGCACCGATGGGTCGGCGCCCGCCGCGATCCGCTCCACGCCCGCGTCGATGCGGGCCTTCAGCGCGGCGTCCAGCTCGTCCAGCAGCAGGTACGGCATGGTCGGCACGCCCGCCCTCAGGTCGGTGCCAGGCACCTTGCCGGTCTCGGCGGGGTCGGCCGAGAGGTCGATGACGTCGTCCATGAGCTGGAACGAGACGCCCACCTTCTCGCCGAACTGGCGCAGCGGCTCGTGGTAGCTCGCATCGGCCCCCGAGAACAGGGCGCCCGCCTGCGCGGCCGCGGCGATGAGCGATCCGGTCTTGTCGGCGAGCACCTGGATGTAGAAGGCCACGGGCTCGTCGCCCGGCTGCGCGCCGATCGTCTCGTGCATCTGGCCCAGCACGAGGCGCTCGAAGGTCTGCGCCTGCAGCTCCATGGCGCGCTTGCCCAGCTGCGCCATCATCACGCTCGCGCGCGAGAAGAGCAGGTCGCCGGTGAGGATCGCGATGCTGTTGCCCCACACCTCGTGCGCGCTCGCGACGCCGCGGCGGCGGTCCGCGCCGTCCATGACGTCGTCGTGATAGAGCGATCCGAGGTGCGTGAGCTCGAGTGCCTTGGCCGCCGTGATGACCTCGGTCGTCGCGCCCTCCCCGAGCTGCGCCGCCAGGAGCGCGAGCATCGGGCGCACGCGCTTGCCGCCGGCCTCGTAGAGGTAGCGCGACGTGGCGTCGACGAGCGCGTCGGTGGAGTGCAGCTCCTCCGACAGCTCGGTCTCGACCCGCTCGAGCCCCTCCTCGATCCGGCCGACCAGCCGGCGAGCGCCCGGGGTCGCGAAGATGCGGTCGCTCAGTCCGAAGCGACTCGCCATCCGCGAACGCTCCGCCGCGCTGGGGCTCTGGGTCACCCTGCCAGCCTACAAGCCGCGATCAGGCGGTCGGAGCGGGCTTGCGCGCCCGGTGCAGGGCCACGATCCCGAAGGTGAGATTCCGGTAGGCCACGTCGGTCCAGCCGTCCTCGCGGATCCATCCCGCCAGCGTCTGCTGGTCGGGCCACGCGCGGATCGACTCGTTCAGGTAGTCGTACGCCTCGCCGTTCGAGCCGAACAGCCGGGCCACGCGCGGCAGCACGCGGTCGTCGTAGAAGCGGTACAGCGCGCGGAAGACGGGGTTCGGCGGCGTGGAGAACTCGTTGATGACGAGGCGCCCGCCCGGCTTGGTCACGCGCAGCAGCTCGGCGAGCGCCTGCCGCGGCTGGTTCACGTTGCGCAGCCCGTACGACATCGTGACGGCGTCGAAGGAGTCGTCGTCGAAGGGCAGCGCGGTGGCATCGGCCTGCACGAACTCGAGGTTGCGCACGTCGCCGAAGCGCCGCCGCCCCTCGGCGAGCATGCCGGGCGAGAAGTCGGCGGCGACCACGTGCGCGCCGCGGCGGGCCAGCGAGGCCGACGAGCGGCACGTGCCGGCGGCGAGATCGAGGATCCGCTCCCCCGGCTGCGGGTCGACCGCGCGGGTGGTCGCCTCGCGCCACAGCCCGTCGAGCCCGAAGGTCATCGCGATGTTCGTGAGGTCGTACCTCGCGGCGACCTGGTCGAACATCCGGCTGACGCGCGTCGGGTCCTTGCCGAGATCGGCGCGATTGGGCTCGGTGCTCACCCGATCGAGTCTAGGCGGGTGCTTCCTGGGGAGCCCGTCCGAGCGCCGCCCGCGGAGCGTGGGAGCCGCCGCGGCGTACGCTTGTGGGGTGTCCGATCCGATCTCGCTGCCGCGACTCGTCGCCACGACCCGCGAGATCGATCCCGTCGACGATCCGCTCCGCTACGCGTCGGCGTCCGATCCGATCGCGTGGCTGCGGCGCGGCGACGGCCTCATCGGCGCCGGCCCCGAGGTGCTGCGGCTCGACGTGGGAGAGGACGGCCGACTCGACGCCCTCGCCGACGTGTGGCGCGCGATCGCGCAGGCCACCGACGTCGACGACGAGGTGCGCCTTCCCGGCACCGGCCTGGTCGGCTTCGGCGCGTTCGCCTTCGACGAGGCCTCGGCGGCGCCGAGCACGCTCGTCGTGCCCTCCACGGTGATCGGGCGCCGCGACGGTCGCGCGTGGATGACGCGGATCGACCGACTCGGCGGATCCGCGCCGGATGCGGAACCGCGCGAGTACGGCGGGCAGTGGTCGGCGACCCTCGGCCCCGGCGCGATGGATCCCGAGGCACACGGCGCCGCCGTGCGGGCCGCGCTCGACGCCATCCGCGCGGGCGAGCTCAGCAAGGTGGTCGTCGCGCGTGACATCTCGGGCACCGTGCCGGCCGGCGCCGACCTGCGCCGCCTCGTGCGCGCCCTCGCCTCCGGGTACCCCGACACGTGGGCCTTCGCCATCGACGGGATCATCGGGGCCAGCCCCGAGACGCTCGTGACGGTCCGCCGCGGCACGGTGACCGCCCGCGTGCTGGCCGGCACGCGGCCGCGCGGCGCCGACGCCGACGAGGACGCGGCCATCACCGCCGAGCTCGCCTCGAGCGACAAGGACAACGCCGAGCACGACTACGCCGTGCAGAGCGTGCTGCGCTCGCTGCGGCCGCACACCTCGGCCCTGGCCGCCGCCGAGCAGCCGTTCATGCTGCGCCTGCCCAACCTGTGGCACCTCGCGACCGACGTCGAGGGCACCCTCTCGAACGGATCGACCGCGCTCGACATGGTGCGCGCCCTGCACCCGACCGCCGCCGTGGCCGGCACCCCGACCGACGCGGCCGTCGCCGCGATCCGTCGCCTCGAGCCGTTCGACCGCGGCCGCTACGCCGGCCCCGCGGGCTGGATCGACGGGGACGGCGACGGCGAATGGGCCATCGCGCTGCGCTGCGCCCAGTTCGGCCCCGTCGAGGGCGCCACCCGCGCCGTCACGGCGCACGCGGGCGGCGGGATCGTCGAGGGCAGCGTGCCGGAGGCCGAGCTGCTCGAGACGCGGGTGAAGTTCCGCCCGATCGTGGATGCGCTGGCTTGACTATTTAGGGTCTGCGCTGTCTTCTTTTTGATCTGCGCGCGCTCGGGCACCGCTTCGCGGTGCCGCTCGCGTGCTCGCGTCGGCGCTCCCGCGCCGACGAGGCGGCGTTTCGCGCCGCGGGGCGGGCGCATGAGCGCCCGCACGCTCGCTTCGCTCGCACAGTGATCGGTTGCGCTTTGGCTTGCTCACCGGTTGAGCCGATCGGTTGCACCCTTCGGTTGCTCGTCGGTTCAACCGATCGGTTGCACCTCACCGGCTGCTGAACGGAGCGGCGAAGCCGCGGAGATGAAGCGACCAGTGCAAGGCGTCGTCAGGGGTCGAGCTGGGCGAAGACGGCGCGACCCAGGGCCGCCGCGTCGTCGAAGGTGAGGGTGATGTGCGCCCCCACCGGGTTGCCGAGCACGGAGGTCGCGGGGTCGTAGGGGCCGAAGGGGCGCATCACGTCGTCGTCGAGGATCGCCTGCACGACCATCGCCAGCTCCGCCGAGGGGCCCGACGAGACGTCCCGCGCGAGGAGCCAGCGATCCAGCGCGAGCAGGATCCCCTCGGCCGCCCCGCGCTCCCCGATCGCGTGCACGGCGCGCGCGGCCTGCAGCACCTCCTCGAACCACTCGCGGGCGGCCGCGAGGTACTCCGGTGCGAACGTCGACTCCGTCGTCATGCCGCCACGGTACCCCGGCGGGCCGACGTCCGTCTCGGGCCGATCAGCGCGCCAGCGCGGCGCCCGCCTCGCGCAGCCAGCGCTCCGGATCGGCGATCGCGGCCTCGCCCGATCCGGCGAGCTCGGTGAGCGAGACGGCGCGGACGAAGGCCGAGACGTCGGCGTCCGGCGCGATCCGGCCCGCCACGAGCGCCACGGGCACGCCCGCCGCCCGCGCGAGCTCCGCGACGTGCGCGGGCGCCTTGCCGGCCGCCGACTGCCCGTCGAACGATCCCTCGCCCGTCACCACGAGATCCGCGCCCGCGATCGCCTCGCGCAGCCCGGTGAGCTCCGCGATCCGCACCGCCCCGGGCACGAGCTCCGCGCCCCAGGCGAGCAGCCCGTATCCCGCGCCGCCGGCCGCCCCGGCACCCGGCGCGGCGGGATCGGCGTGGCGCGCGGCCGTCACCGGCAGCGACTCGCCGGCGGTGCGGCCCAGCACGTCGGCGAAGCGCGCGAGCGCGGCCTCGGCCCGCGTCACGTCGTCCACGCCCTTCTGCGGGCCGAACACGGCCGCGGCGCCCGCGGGGCCGAGCAGCGGGTTGGTCACGTCGCTCAGCACCTGCACGCCGCCCTCGGGCAGGGGCCGCAGGCGCGTGAGGTCGGCCGCCGCGACCTCCTCGAGCCCCGCGGCGCCCGGCGCGATCGACGCGCCGAAGTCGTTCGTGAAGCGCGCGCCCAGCGCCGTGAGCAGCCCGGCCCCGCCGTCAGTCGAGGCGCTCGAGCCGATGCCGAGCACGAGGCGAGAGACGCCGTGATCCAGCGCCGCCGCGATCGCCTGGCCGAAGCCGAGGGTCGAGGCGTCCCATGGCCGGCGCGCGTCGCCCAGCAGCTCGATGCCCGAAGTCGAGGCCAGCTCCACGACGCCCGTGCCCTGCGGCGCGTCGTCGGTGGGCGGCAGCCACAGCCACGCCGCGTCGATGCCGAAGCCCAGCGGTCCCGTCACGCGCACGGGCGTGCGGCGCGAGCCGGGCACCGCCGTCGCGAACGCGTCGAGCGTGCCCTCGCCGCCGTCGGCCATCGGCCGCGCCACGGCCTCGGCGCCCGGCCACCCTTCGGCGAGCGCGCGGGCGACGCCTGCCGCCGCGAGGGATCCCTTGAAGCTGTCGGGGGCGAACACCACGCGAGGGGAATCGGTCATGCCCTCATTCTCTCGTGCGCGCGACGGCCGCCCCGCACCGGCGGATGCGACACCGCCCGGTCGCCCCGGCGGATCCGGCCGCGGGACCCCGAACGCCCGGCGATCCGGATCAGGCCCGGAACGTCGCGCGCAGCCGCGCCTTCTCCGCGGCGACGTCGAACGTCGCGGCGGGCCAGCGCGGGTCGATGTCCTCCAGGGTCTCGAGCAGCAGCTCCTGCACCGCCAGGCGCGCGTACCACTTGCGATCGGCGGGCACGACGTACCAGGGCGCCTCGTCGGTGGACGTGCGTGCGATCGCGGTCTCGTAGGCCTCCTGGTAGCGCGGCCACAGCACGCGCTCGTCGACGTCGCCGGGGCTGTACTTCCAGTGCTTGTCGCGGCGCTCGAGGCGCTTCATGAGCCGCTCGCCCTGCTCCTCGTACGACAGGTGCAGCATCACCTTGACCACCCGCGTGCCCGTCGCCGCGAGCCGCCGCTCGAAGTCGACGATGGCGTCGTAGCGCCGCTCGATCTCCGCGGGCGGCGCGAGCTCGCGCACCCGGCCGATGAGCACGTCCTCGTAGTGCGAGCGGTCGAAGACGCCGATCATGCCCGGCGCCGGCACGCGCCGCTCCACGCGCCACAGGAAGTCGTGCGCGCGCTCCTGCGCGGTGGGCGCCTTGAACGCCGCCAGCTCGATGCCCTGCGGATCCACGCCGCCCATCACGTGGCGCACGATGCCGCCCTTGCCCGCGGAGTCCATCGCCTGCAGCACGAGCAGCACCGCGTCGCGCGAGGTGCCGCCGCGGCTGGCGGCGTACAGCCGCTCCTGGTACTCGCTCAGCTGCTCCAGGCCCGCCGCGAGATCCGCGATCCCGTCGACCTTGTCGCCCTCGTACCCCGGCGTCGAGCGCGGATCGACCGCCGCGAGCGAGAACCCTCCTCCCGCCCGCAGCGCCTCGCGCGCGTCCGTCGTCCACTTCGCCTGGCTCTTCGCGACCATGGGGGCCATCCTGCCCGATCGGCGGGGACGGATCGAGGGCGGGACGGATGGGCGGGCGGATCGGGCGGCGGACCGGATCGCGGCGGCCGCCGGTCAGCGCTCCAGCGGCACCTCGATGAGGCGCGGCGCCGTCAGGGGCGCGAGCAGCGCCTGATCGAGCGCGGCGCGCGTCGTGACGCGCGTGTGCTCCCAGCCGTACGCGGCGGCGAGCGCGGCGAGGTCGGCGTCGTGCGGCGTGTACTGCACGCGCGTCATCGCCTCGGCGCCGGCTGCGCGGGCCACCTCGAGGCCGTCGAAGATCGTGCCGCCGCCGTCGTTGCCGACGATCACCTGGAGGCGCGGGCTCTCCTCGCCCGGGGCCCGCAGCAGCGCGCCGGCGTCGTGCAGCAGCGCGAGGTCGCCCAGCAGCACGCGGGTCACGCCCGTCGCGCCCGCGTCCTGCGCCGCCAGCGCGACGCCGATGCCCGTCGCGACCGTGCCGTCGATCCCCGCCAGCCCGCGGTTCGCGTGCACGCGGATCCGCTTGCCTGGCAGGATCTCGTCGGCCACGCGCACGAGGCGCGACGATCCGAACACGAGCCGGTCGTGCGGCCACGTCGCGGCCCACACGGCGTCGACGAGCAGCGCGCGGTCGAGGGGCCGGCGCACGGCGCGCAGCTCGGCGTCCACGGCGCTCAGGCGCTCGCGCGGATCGGTGGAGCGCAGCCCCTCCAGATCCGGCGCCTCGGCGGAGAGGTCGACGCGGTGGTCGCGCGCGTGCCGCATCCACGCGCCGAGCCACGCGCGGTCGGTCTCGCCGGGCCCGACCTCGAGCCGCCCCGCCTCGACCGTGCGCCCGTTGAGGTCGAGCGCCTCGCCGCCCGAGCGCGCGGCGATCACCTCCACGTCCTCGCGGCTCAGCAGCGCCGCCGTCTCGCGCGCGAGCGTGGGGTGGCCGAGCACCGCCACGCGCTCGATCGCGCTGCCGAGCGCCGCATTGCGCAGCGCCTCGCGATAGCCGTGCACGAGGTGGCGGCCGAAGCGCGCGCCGCTGACGACCTCCGCGATGAGCGGCCAGCCGCCCCGGTGCGCGAGCTCCTCGGCCTCCGGCCCCGCGTCGGCGCCGGCCACCACCACGGTGCGGGGGCCGCGCGGCAGCGTGAGGGTGTCGTGGATCACGCGGGGCCGGCCCGGCAGCGGCGCCTCCTCGGCGCCCACCGCGGGATCCGTCACCCGGTCCGCGCGCGACGATCCGGGATCCGTGAACCAGGCAGGCAGCTCCCCCGCGAGGGGCTCGCGGAACGGCAGATTCAGGTGCGCCGGCCCCGGGATGTGGCGCCCGGGTCGCGGCGCGCGGCGCGGCGGGTGCGCGGCCGAGGAAGGGTACTCGACGCGCCCCGCGGCGGCGTCGAGAGCGGCGTGCGCGATCCGGCGGAACCTCGCCTCCTCGCCGGCATCGCCCCGCGGCACGGGCACGTCCGTCGACAGCCCCACCGCCGACCCGAAGATGCCCGGCTGCGTCGTCGTCTGGTTCGCGCCGATGCCACGCAGCTCGGGCGGGCGGTCGGCCGTGAGCAGCAGCAGCGGCACGCCGGAGTGGTGCGCCTCGAGCGCGGCGGGCAGCAGGTTGGCTACGGCGGTGCCCGAGGTGCAGATCACGGCGGCGGGCATGCCCGTCTCGCGCGCGATGCCGAGCGCGAGGAAGCCGGCGACGCGCTCGTCGATGCGCACGTGCAGGCGGATGCGCCCCTGCCGCTCCAGCTCGGCGGCGGCCAGCGCGAGGGCCTGCGAGCGCGAGCCGGGGCTGACGACCACGTGCCGCAGCCCGCGCCGGACGAGCTCGTCCAGCAGGGCGCAGGCCGCGTCGGTCGCGGCGGAGCGCGACGCGTCGCCGCTCATGCCGCCGCGCCGCTCATCCGATGGCGCCGCGGCTGCCGCCGACGCCGTCGTCGCCCGGGGTGTCGTCGGGCCCCGCCTGCTTCGGCTCGTCGCCCGCGCCGTCCTCGGCATCGTCCTCGTCGTCGAGCTTGGCGAGCTCCTCCTCGAGGCGGCGGATGCGCTCGTCCTGGTCGGCGGCGGATCCGAGGCTGCCGAGGAAGGCGGGATCGTCATCCGGGGCGACGGGTCCGCGGGCGCGGCGCGCGTCGAGACCCCGGCCGCGGCCGATGAGGAACCACAGCAGGCCGCCGACGACGGGCACGCACGTGATGACGATCCACCACCCCTTCGACACGCCGCGGTGCCGGGTCGCCGGCTGCACGGCGCAGTCGATCACGCTGAAGACGGTGAAGACGACCGCCGCGACCACGAGGATGACGATGAGGCGGGCCATTCATCCAGCCTAATCGGCCCGCACCGGGGGAATGCCGGGAAGCGGACGCTCAGCGAGCCGCACGTAGGCTGGCGCCGTGAGATTCGTCCTCTACGCCGTGCTGCGCCTGGCCTTCTTCCTCGTGCCGTTCGGCCTGATGATGCTGCTGCCGGTGTTCCAGGAGCTGTGGTGGCTGGCGGCGATCTTCGCGGCGATCATCGGGCTGAGCCTGTCGATCCTGCTGCTGCGGAAGCCGCTCGCCGATGTCTCGACGGGCATCTACGAGGCCCGCGCCGCGAAGGGCGCGCCGAGCGCGCGCGCCGAGGAGGACGCCCTCGAGGACGCCGCGAACGAGGCCGCGATCCGCGACCAGCGCGAGGACTGATCCGCGAGACAGCATCTGCACGCCGAGACAGTGGCGTGCGCACGCTGTCTCGGCGCAGGGATGCTGTCTCGCGGGTTCCGGGCGGTCAGCCGACGAGCGCCCAGCAGAGGAAGACCGCGTAGACGAGCGTGCCGAACGACGTCAGGCCCAGCGCCGTGACGAGCTCGCGCGGCGTGCGGTTGGTCCAGACGATGAGGATCGCGGGGCCCAGCATGAGCACGACGAAGAACGTCAGCCACGCGATCGGGTAGAACAGCGCGAGCCACGCCGCGATGCCGAGCGCGAGCAGCACGAGCACCGTGTACAGGATCTGCGTGGCGCGGCGGCCGATCAGCACCGTGAGGGTGCGCTTGCCGGCGGCGCGGTCCTGATCGATGTCGCGCAGGTTGTTGGCCAGCAGCACGGCGCACGCGAGGAACCCGACGGCGACGGCGCCCACCCACGCCTCCTGCGGCAGGCGCAGCGCCTGCACCCACGTGGTGCCGAGCGTCGCGACGAGCCCGAAGAACACGAAGACGAACACCTCGCCGAGCGCGTTGTAGCCGTAGGGGCGCTTGCCGCCCGTGTAGAACCACGCCGCGACGATGCAGGCGGCACCGACGGCGATCAGCCACCACTGCTGCGTGCGGATGACGATCGCCAGGCCCGCGAGCGCGGCGATCGCGAAGAAGACGAGCGCCACGGTGAGCACCGTGCGCGGCTTCGCCCGGCGGCTCGCGGTGAGCCGGGTGGGACCGACCCGGTGGTCGTCGGTGCCGCGCACGCCGTCGCTGTAGTCGTTGGCGAAGTTCACGCCGATCTGCAGCGCCACCGCCACGACGAGGCACGCGAGCGCGATGACCCAGTGGAACAGGTGCTCGGGGTCCGCGAGGATCGCCGCCCCCGTGCCGACGACGACGGGCGCGATGCCGAGCGGCAGCGTGCGCAGCCGGGCCGCGCCGACCCAGTCGCCGAGCGTGACGGGCTTGGGCGGCGGCGCGACGACGCTCCCCCGCTTCGCCGGGTTGCCGCTGACACCTCTCGCGCTCTTGCTCTTCGCCACGAGGGGAGATTCTACGGCGCGCGGGCCGCGCTCCCTTGCACGAGACGACGCGCGCGTGACGGTGTCAGCCCTGCGACCGGCGCGCCACCGCCCGGGTGATCGCGCGGCGATCGGGCTTGCCGCTGGCCAGCCGCGGGATCTCGGGGAGAGCGACGATCCGGTCCGGGCGGGCGGGCGCGCCGAGCTCGCGCTCCGCGGCCGCGCGCGCCTGCGCGAGCAGCTCCGGCGCACCGCCCCCCTCGAGCACGAGCACGGGCGTCTCGCCCCAGCGCTCGTGCGGGCCGCCGACCACGACGGCGCCCTCCAGGCCCGGCACCGCGTGGACGACGCGCTCCACGCGGTCGAGCGAGACGTTCACGCCGCCCGACACGATGACGTTGTCGATCCGGCCCGTCACCCGGACGACGCCGTCCTCGACGGATCCCGCGTCGCCCGTGCGGTACCAGCGCGTGCCGTCGCCGTCCGACGCGAACGCCGCGGCGGTCCGCTCGGGCTCGCCGACATAGCCGTCGGCGAGGGTCGGTCCCGCGATCCGCAGCTCGCCGTCCACCGCCGCGACACGCACGCCGTCGAGCGGCACGCCGTCGTAGACGCACCCGCCGCTCGTCTCGGTCGAGCCGTACGTGCGCACGATCCGCGCCCCGCGCTCCGCAGCGCGCTCGCGCAGCGCCGGCGGCAGGGCCTGACCGCCCACGAGGATCGTCTCGAACGAGCGCAGCGCCCGCAGCACATCCGGATCGTCCGCGGCGTCGACGAGGGTCTGCAGCTGCGCGGGCACGAGCGAGGTGTAGGTCGGCACCGCCGCGCCGCGCTCCGTCGAGTGCATGCCGGAGGCGGCATGGGCGAAGGCGCGCGCCGAGAAGCGGCCCGCCAGGATCGCCGGATCGCGCCCCGCGACGAGCGCGCGCACCATCACCTGCACGCCGGCGATGTAGCCGCCGCTGAGCGGCAGCAGCCAGTGGCCCTCGCCGATGCGCGCGGCGGTGGCGAGGGCGGACGAGGTGAGCGCGGAGCGCGACAGCGCGACGGACTTCGGCACCCCCGTCGATCCGGAGGTCGTGAGGACCACGGCCGTTCCGGCGGGCACCTCCTGCGGCAGCCCGGCGGCCGGTCCGAGCGCGATCGCGGGCCCGGCGCCCAGCACGGCACCGCGCAGCGCCCGCAGCACATCGCGCGGGTCGTCGGTGTCCAGCCGTTCGAGCTTCATGCCGCGTCCGGCATCAGTAGTGGTAGGGGAAGGCCGACCAGTCGGGGTCGCGCTTCTCGAGGAAGGCGTCGCGGCCCTCGACGGCCTCGTCGGTGCCGTAGGCGAGGCGCGTCGTCTCGCCGGCGAACAGCTGCAGCCCGACCATCCCGTCGTCGGCGGCGTTGAAGGCGTACTTCAGCATGCGGATCGCGGTGGGCGACTTGCCGAGGATCGTGCGCGCCATGGCGATCGCCTCGCGCTCGAGCTCGGCGTGCGGGACGACGCGGTTGACGGCGCCCATCTCGTAGGCGCGCTGCGCCGAGTACTCCTCGGCCAGGAAGAACACCTCGCGGGCGAGCTTCTGGCCGATCTGCTTCGCGTAGTACGCCGATCCGTACCCGGCGTCGAACGATCCGACGTCCGCGTCGGTCTGCTTGAACCGGCCGTGCTCGGCCGAGGCGATCGTGAGGTCGCACACGGCGTGCAGCGAGTGCCCGCCCCCGGCGGCCCAGCCCGGCACGACGCAGATGACGACCTTGGGCATGAACCGGATGAGCCGCTGCACCTCGAGGATGTGCAGGCGACCGGCGCGGGCCGGATCGGTCACGGCCGTGTCGTCGTCGGAGTACTTGTAGCCGTCGCGCCCGCGGATGCGCTGGTCGCCGCCCGAGCAGAACGCCCAGCCGCCGTCCTTCGGGCTGGGGCCGTTGCCCGTGAGCAGCACGACGCCGATCCGCGGGTCGGTGCGGGCGGTCTCGAGCGCCCGGTACAGCTCGTCGACGGTGCCCGGCCGGAACGCGTTGCGCACCTCGGGCCGGTCGAACGCGATGCGGGCGATGCGGCCGTCCTTCGACACGTGCGCCGTGATGTCGCGGTAGGCGTCGGCGCCGGGGGCCGCGTCCCACGCGTCCGGATCGAACAGCTCGGAGACGAAGGTGTCGGTCACGCTCCCAGCCTACGCCGGGGCGCCCTCACGCCCCCCCGGGTCAGCGAGCGGGCAGCTCCGCGTCGACCACGTCGTCGCCGAACTCGAGCTCGAGCGACACGGGGAACTCCGTCACGGCGGGCGGCAGCGTGAACGCGTGCGTCGTCGGCGAGAAGTCGGCCGTGCAGATCGCGTCCTCGGGCGGCATGTCGAACGCGATGCGCGCCGACGCGTCGCCGGTCGCCTCGATCTCCGTCGCCTCCGGGTAGCAGCTGCCCGATCCGATCGTGATGACGCCGAACTGCTCGTCGTCGATCCAGCCGACCAGCGGGCCCGCGCTCTGCCCGTCGGGCATCGGGCCGGTCCAGCCGCTCGGCACGTCGCGCGGCAGCACCTCGCCGACCTCGCCCGTGCGGTCGGCGCCCGCGCCCTGCGGCGTCGCGCAGCCTGCGAGGGCGAGCAGCCCGACCGCGAGGGCCGCGGCGACCCCCGCGCGCATCAGTTCTTGCCGTCCCGCCAGTCGAGCCAGCGCTGCACGCGGTCGACGTCGATGTCGTCGCCCGCGATGCCGAGCGTGAACAGGCGCGCGCCGGCGGCGTACAGCGCGTCGGCGTGCGCCTCGTCGCGGTGCCCGAGCTCGCTCGAGACGACGATGCGCGAGACGTCGCGCCCCTCCTTCTCGCCCCAGGTCTGCAGCACGTCGAGCTTGTGCGGCAGCTCCTCGGGGCCCACGAAGCTGTGCCAGATGTCGGCGTGGCGCGCCACGAGCCGCAGCGTCTTCTGCTCGCCCTTGCCGCCGATCAGCACGGGGATCCGGCGCGTGGGGGCGGGGTTCAGCTTGGCCCACCGCGCCTCGATGCGCGGCAGCGCGGCGGCGAGGTCGTCGAGGCGCGAGCCGACCGTGCCGAACTCGTAGCCGTACTCGTCGTAGTCGCGCTGGAACCAGCCCGACCCCGTGCCGAAGATGAACCGGCCCACGCCGTCCTTCGCCGAGATGTGGTCGATCGTGCGGGCCATGTCGGCCTGCAGATCGGGGTTGCGGTACGAGTTGCAGTTCACCAGGGCCCCGAACTCCACCCGCTCGGTCAGCTCGGCCCAGGCGGCCAGCTCGGTCCACGACTCGAAGTGCGTGCCGTCCGGATCGCCGGAGAGCGGGAAGAAGTGATCCCAGTTGAAGAGGATGTCCACGCCCATGTCCTCGAAGCGGCGCACGGCGTCGCGGATCGTCGCGTACGAGGGCTGGTGCTGGGGCGCGAGCTGCACGCCGAGGCGCACGGGGGTGTCGAGAAGAGGCATGGGATCAGGGTAGGCCCACCCCGCACCGGGACGGAGAACGGCGCCTCCGGTGGACGGATCGGATGATCGCGTCCCCCAGAGGCGCCGGTGTCCTCCGCTGGGCCGGCCGGGTCAGCGCAGCGAGCGGGTGCGGCGGAACGAGTCCCACGCCGACCAGAGGCCGAGCACCGCGATCCCGACGCCGAGGGCTGCCTGGATCACCTGCACCGTGCCCGGCTCGGCGGAGCGGAACACGAGCGCGAACCACTCGGGGTTCAGCAGCCGGCCCGTCACCGAGAGCACCACGGCCGCGGCCGTGACCCCGAGCGCGAGGATCGCGGCGGCGACGCCCATCCAGGTCGCCCACTCGCCCCGGCGGTAGGCCAGGAGCGTGAGCACCGCGGTCGCGAGCGTGCTCGCCAGCACGATGCCGAAGCCCCACGGCCACAGCGCGGGGTCGAGGAACGGCAGCGGCTCGCCGCCGGTCTCGCGCAGGATGACGAAGCCGATGAGCTGGTCCCAGGCGATGACGACCGCGAACACCGCGACGGCGACGAACGCGAGCACCACCTCGCTGAACTTGGTGCGCCGCTCCGACGTGAGCGGCAGGCGGTCGGGCGTCCACGCGCCGAGGCTGCGCCCCGGCTCGCCGAACCGCTCGACGAGCGCGAACGCCAGCGTGACCCAGAAGCACACGTGCAGGCCGGCGGTGAGAGCGGTCACGATCGCCCCCGCGATCAGGTCGCCCACGTCCTCCCCGCGCAGCAGCGGCCCGATCGTCCCCGCGAAGGCGGCGACCGGCATGACCGTCCACAGCAGCAGCACGAGCAGGCGCTTCCAGTCGGAGTAGTACCGCGGTCCGATGAGCTGCAGCGATCGGCCGGCGTAGCCCGCCGCGAGCGTGGCGGGATCGCCGAGCTCGACGAGCACCTCGCGCTCGGCATCGGCCGGCGCCTGCCCCGCCTCGATGCGGTCGTCGATCTGGTCCTGGATCGACGCCCGCAGCTCGGCCGCGTAGTCGTCGCGCTGGTCGGGGGGCAGCGACCGCGTCGCGGCCTCGACGTAGCGGTTGGTGTAGTCGTCCTTGGTGATGGCGTCCATCCCCATCCCTCCCTCGGTCAGTCTCTCGGTCAGTCGGCGAGCGTGTCGAAGGCCTGTGCCAGCTCACGCCAGTCGGTCGTCAGTGCGTCGGCGAGGCGGTCGCCCGCCTCGGAGGTGCGGTAGAACTTGCGCGGCCGGGCCTCGTCGGTGTTCCACTCGCTCGTGAGGTAGCCCTGCTTCTGCAGGCGGCGCAGCAGCGGGTACAGCGTGTTCGCGTCGGTGTCGAAGCCGCGCGCGGCGAGGTCCTCGAGCAGGCCGTACCCGTAACCGGGCTCGCGCAGCAGGCGCAGGCAGGCCAGCACGACGGTGCCGCGCCGCAGCTCCTGTCGATGTGTCTCGAATCCCTCATCCATGTCCGCAACATTACTGTGCGTCACACACTATTGCAACACCCACGCATGATGTACTCGCGCCCGGGGATCCCCCCTCCGCGGCCAGACCCCCGCCCCGCTGCACAACGAAGGAAGATGACGGCCCGGCCGGCGCGACACGCCGGTACGCGCGGACGGGCGCCGCCGGTCTTCCTTCGTTGTGCATGGCGAGGGGCAGGATGGGGGCATGGATCTGCCGGAGCTGGACGAGGTGCTCGCGCGGACGCGCGTGGTGGCGCTGCCGATGGCCACGCGCTTCCGAGGGGTGGATCACCGGGAGGCCGCGCTGCTCGAAGGCCCGGAGGGATGGGCCGAGTTCTCGCCGTTCCTGGAGTACGACGACGCCGAGGCCGCCGCCTGGCTCGCGGCCGCGCTGGACTTCGCCTGGCTCCCCCAGCCCGCACCGCGGCGCGACGCGATCCCGGTCAACGCCACCGTGCCGGCCGTCGCCGCCGAGCGGGTGCCCGAGATCCTGGCCCGCTTCGACGGCTGCCGCACCGCCAAGGTCAAGGTCGCCGAGCGCGGCCAGACCCTCGCCGACGACATCGCGCGCGTGCGCGCCGTCCGCGCGGCGATGGGACCGGAGGGGCGGGTGCGCGTCGACGCGAACGGCGGCTGGAACGTGGACGAGGCCGAGCACGCCGCGCACGCCCTGGCGGAGTTCGACCTGGAGTACATCGAGCAGCCGTGCGCCACGGTCGAGGAGCTCGCGGAGATCCGTCAGCGGCTGCGTGACTGGGACATTCCGATCGCGGCCGACGAATCGGTGCGCAAGGCGGATGATCCGCTCGCCGTGGCCCGCGCCGGCGCCGCCGACATCCTCGTCGTCAAGGCCCAGCCGCTCGGCGGCGTGCGCCGCGCGCTCGAGATCGTCGCGGCCGCCGGGCTGCCGGCGGTCGTCTCTTCGGCGCTCGACACGAGCGTCGGCCTCGCCCAGGGCGCCGCCCTCGCCGCGGCCCTGCCCGACCTCGCGTTCGACTGCGGCCTCGGCACCGCCGCGCTGCTCGCGGCCGACGTCGCCGAGCCGCGCCTGGCGGCGGATGAGGGCGCGATCCCCGCGGCGCGCGTCGCGCCCGACGCCGGCCTGCTCGCCGCGCACGCCGCGGCGCCGGACCGCGAGGCCTGGTGGCGCGAGCGCATCACCCGCTGCCACGCGCTCCTCACTGGCGGATAGGTCGATCCGCAGGAGTTGCTGAGGTCGCTTCAGCTCGGTCCCTGAGCCTGCCGAAGGGTCAGCAACCGAGGGGTGCAACCGAGCCGGTTGCTGAACGCAGCGCCGCAGGCGCGGAGATGAAGCGACCACCGCAACCCCGCGGGCTCGCCCGATCGTCACCCGGGCTTCACCGGGTGTTCGCCCACCGCTTCACCGGGCGTCTCCCGCGCTGGGGAGCCTGGGCCCATGCGGTTCACGCGGCGCGGGATCCTGCTGGCGGCGGGCGTGGGCGGCCTGGCCGGGCTCACCGGCATGGCCGTCGGCGCGGCGAGCGCCACCCCCGCGGGCGCCCCGCGTCCGCAGCCGCTCACCGCGGGCCCCGCCCTGTCGACGCGCGGCACGACCGTCGAGTCGGTGAGCGCTCCCGAGCACGCCGATCCGCACCGCTACGCCCGGCTCGTCGCGGCCGGCGGATGGCCGACGGTCGTGCGCGAGGAGCTGACCGCGGGCAGCCCGGATCGCGACGACCGGCGCGAGGGACTCGTGTCGTTCGTGCAGGTGACCGATCTGCACCTCATCGACGCCGAGTCCCCCGCGCGGATCGAGGACATCCACGACCTCATCCCCTCGATGCACCGCCCGCAGGAGGCACTGGGCCTCGCCGGATCGGCCGCGCTGGTGCGCCGCATCAACGCGCTGCGGCGCGGACCCTACACGGGCGGCGATCTCGCGTTCGTCGTGACGACGGGCGACAACACCGACAACCACGAGCTCGCCGAGCTCGAGTGGTTCCTCACGGCACTCTCGGGCGGCACGGCCGCGCAGCGCACGGGCGATCCGGATCGGTACGAGGGCGTGCAGGACGGCGGCGACCCGTTCTACTGGCACCCCGACCGCGCGCTGGATCGCTCGGCGTGGACCGCGAAGGGCTTCCCCGAGATCCCCGGTCTGCTCACCGCCGCCGGCGCGCCCCTGACCTCGCCCGGCCTCAGCCTGCCCTGGTACTGCACGTTCGGCAACCACGACGACTCCGTGCAGGGATCGCTGGCCGACGCCCCCGCCGTGGCCGAGTACTACACGGCGGCGACGAAGGTGACCGGCAGGGATCGGGCGGCACGGCAGCGGATCGCCGACTCGTTCCGCGATCCCCGCGGCGTCACGGCGCGCGAGCTGTTCGGCACCGGCACGCTGCGCGAGATCACCCCCGACGAGCGGCGCCGCCCGTTCACGCCCGCGGAGTTCGTGGCGGCCCACTTCGATCCGCGCTACGAGGGCGCCGGCCCGATCGGGCACGGATTCACGGATGCGAACCGCGACGGCCGCGACCTCTTCTACACGTTCCCGATCGCCGAGGGCGTCACGGGCATCTCGCTCGACACGACGACGATGGGCGGCCGGGGCCGCGGCTCGCTCGGCGCGCACCAGTTCGCCTGGCTCGAGCGCACGCTGCGCGCCGGATCGTCCCGGTACTGGACGCCGCTGGGCGGCGAGGAGCGCCAGGCCACGAGCGATGAGCTGTTCGTCGTGTTCAGCCACCACCCCTCGCACGCCATGGACAACCCGACGCCCGACCCGCGCCGCCCGGACGAGCCGCGCCTGCTCGGGCCGCAGGTGCTCGACCTGCTGCACCGCTACCCCAACGTCATCGCCTGGATCAACGGGCACAGCCACCGCAACGCGATCACGCCGCACCCGGGCCCGTCGCCCGAGCGCGGGTTCTGGGAGATCAACACGGCCTCCCACGTCGACGCGCCGCAGCTGGCCCGGGTGATCGAGCTCGCCGACAACCGCGACGGCACGCTGTCGCTGTTCACGACGCTCATCGAGTCGGATGCGCCGGCCCGCGTGGAGTACGACGACTTCACCCCCGCGGGGCTCGCCTCGATCTACCGCGAGCTGGCGTTCAACGACCTCAACGCCCGCGCCACCGCGATCGGCGAGCCGCACGACCGCAACGCCGAACTCCTCCTGGTGGATCCGCGCCGCTGAGCTTGCGCAGGTCGCTTCATCTCCGCGGCCTCCGGCCGCTCCGTTCAGCAACCGATGAGTGTCACCGATTCGCACACCCCTCCATAGCAGCCGATCACTGTGCGAGCGCGAAGCGCGAGCGTGCGGCCGCCCCGCGGCGCGAAGCGCCGGCGCAGACTCGAAAAGAAGAGTTCAACCCAGCATCAGCTGGGCGATGCGGGCGACCTCGGCCACGCACTCCTGCTCGCGCTCGCGGTCGGGCAGGCCCGCGAGCACCGCGCGGGTCGCCGCCGAGTCCCACATCGCCATGAGCAGGCGCGCCGCGGCCGGCGCCTCGAGACGCAGCCTCAGCCGGCGCACGCGCACGACGTCCTCGATGATCGCCGCGATCTCGCCCAGCAGGCGGGCCTCCTGCTCCACGAGCGCGGCGCCGAACGCCTCGTCGCGCATGCCGCGGATGCGGATCTCCGCGTGCAGCATGAGCCCGATCCGGTCCTGCACGAGCGAGTCGAGCACGCGCGTGAGCGACGCGAAGTCGTCGCCGTCGAGGAACGACGGATCGGTCTCGAGCTCGGCCACGCGGTGTCGCACCTGGGCGATCTGCCGGCCGGCGACGTGCGCGGCCAGCTCGAGGAAGAGCTCGTCCTTGCTCTCGAAGTTCGAGTAGAACGCGCCGCGCGTGAAGCCCGCGCGCTCGCAGATGGTCTCGACCGATGCGGCGCCGAGCCCCACCTCGGCGAACACCTGCGCCGCGGCGTCGAGCAGGCGCGCCCGCGTGTTCTCGCGGCTCCGGGCCGCCGGCTGCTGAGGCTCCGTGGTCACGGTCGTCCTTTCGCGGGTGATGTTCAGACACGCGTCCGAGGGCGCGCACTACGATACACATACGTATCGGATACAGCGTTGTATCGAATCCCCGCTCCCCGCTCCCCGGAGGCGTCTGTGTCCACTCTGCTCTACTCGCTCGGCCGATGGTCGTTCCGCCACCCCTGGCGCGTGCTCGTGTCGTGGATCCTGCTGCTGCTCGTCGTCGGCGCGGGCGCGCTGGGGCTGAACAAGGGCTTCGACAACTCCTTCTCCATCCCCGGCACCGAGTCGCAGGAGGGCCTGGAGCAGCTGAGCCGCACGTTCCCGCAGGTCGCCGGCACGTCCGCGCAGGGCGTCGTCGTCGCCGCCGACGGCGACGAGATCGAGGACGAGGCCTACCGCGAGCCGATCGAGGACCTCGTTGCGCAGATCGAGAGGATCGACGACGTCGCGGCCGTCACCTCGCCCTACGACGAGTCGGTGGACGGCACGATCTCGGACGACGGCGCGGCGGCGATCGTCCAGGTCCAGCTCGACGGCCAGGCCACGACGCTCGACGAGTCGGTCAGCGAGGCGATCGAGGAGGCGTTCCACGGCCTGCGCGACGAACTGCCCGACGGCGCGACGGTCGCGCTCGGCGGCGAGCTGTACGCCACGGAGCTGCCCACCGTCACGATCACCGAGGCCTTCGGCGTGATCGTCGCCCTCATCGTGCTCATCGTCGCGTTCCGCGCGATCGCGATGGCGGGCGTGCCCCTGGGCGTCGCGCTGCTGGGCGTGGGCGTCTCGATGCTCGGCATCGTCGCCGCGACCGGCTTCGCCACCGTCAGCGCCACGACGCCCATGCTCGCGCTCATGCTCGGCCTGGCGGTGGGCATCGACTACTCGCTGTTCATCGGGGCGCGGCATCAGGATCAGGTGCGCGAGGGCGTGCCGCTCGAGGAATCGGCGGCGCGCGCGACCGGCACGGCGGGATCGGCCGTCGTCTTCGCCGGCGTCACCGTGCTCATCGCGCTCATCGGCCTCGGCTTCGCGGGCATCCCGTTCCTCACGACCATGGGCATCGCGGCCGCCGTCGCCGTGGCGATCGCGGTGGCGATCGCCATCACGCTCACCCCCGCGTTCCTCGGCTTCGTCGGCGCCCGCGCCGCCGGCCGCCCGCCCCGCCCCCGCAAGGGCGGACCGCGCGTCGGGTTCTCGCGCCGCTGGGTCGAGGCCGTCACGCGCCACCCGGTCGTCACGACCGTCGCGGTCGTGCTCGGCCTGGGCATCGTCGCCCTGCCGGCCGCGCAGCTGCAGCTCGCGCTGCCGAACGCGGGCGTGCTGCCGGAGGAGAGCGAGGCCCGCCAGGCCTACGACCTCACGGGCGAGCACTTCGGCGAGGGATTCAACGGCCCGCTCATCCTCACCGGCACGATCGTCACCTCCGACGATCCGCTGGCCCTCATGGAGGACCTCGGCGAGGAGGTGGAGCGGATCGACGGCGTCGCCGAGGTCGCGCTCGCCACGCCGAACGAGACGATCGACACGGGCATCGTGCAGATCATCCCCGAGACCGGCCCGTCCGACCCCGCGACGGCGGACCTCGTGCGCGAGCTGCGGGCGCACCACGACGAGTGGCTGGACGAGTACGACATCGACCTGAAGGTCACGGGCTTCACGGCCGTGTCGATCGACATCTCCGACCAGCTCGCCGGCGCCCTGCTGCCGTTCGGCGTCTTCGTCGTCGGGCTGTCGTTCATCCTGCTCATGATCGTGTTCCGCTCGATCTGGGTGCCGCTGAAGGCCGCGCTCGGCTACCTGCTGTCGATCCTCGCCGCGTTCGGCGTCGTGACGATGGTGTTCGAGTGGGGCTGGGGCGCCGACCTGCTGCACGTCTCGAAGACCGGTCCCGTCATCGCGTTCATGCCCATCGTCGTCATGGGCGTGCTGTTCGGCCTCGCCATGGACTACGAGGTCTTCCTCGTCTCGCGCATGCGCGAGGACTACGTGCACGCCGCGAAGCGCCGCGGGCTGCTGGGCCGCGTGGCCCGCGCCGACGCGCGCGAGGCGGCGAACGAGACCGCGCTCGAGGCCGTGCGCACCGGCTACACGGCGTCGGCCCGCGTCGTCACGGCGGCGGCGGTGATCATGTTCGCCGTGTTCGCGGCGTTCGTGCCCGAGGGCGACAGCAACATCAAGCCGATCGCGCTCGCGCTGGCCGTGGGCATCGCGGTCGACGCGTTCCTCATCCGCATGACCCTCGTGCCCGCCGTCATGGCGCTGCTGCGCCGCCACGCGTGGTGGATGCCGGCGTGGCTGGAGCGGATCCTGCCGCACTTCGACATCGAGGGCGAGGCCGTGGAGCGCGAGCGCGCCCTGGCCGACTGGCCCGAGCCCGGCTCGACCGCCGTCGTGGCCGCCGAGGGGCTGGAGGTCGCCGCCGGCGAGGTCGTGCTCGCCTCGGGCGTGGACCTGCGCGCCGAGCCCGGCGAGGCCATCGTGCTGAGCTCGGCCGATCCGCGCGCCTCGCGCGCCGTCGCCCTCGCGATCGCGGGCCGCGTCGCGCCGTCCGACGGGCTGCTGCGCGTGGCCGGGCACCTGCTGCCCGCCCGCGCCGCCTGGGTGCGCACGCACGTGGGCCTCGGGCTGCTCGCCTCCGGCGACGACCCGGTCGCCGCCGCGCGCCACGCGCTGCAGGGCCGCCCCGCCGCCGTCGTGCTCGACGGCGTCGAGCGGCTCTCGGCCGCCGAGCGCGACCAGGTCGCCGCCGCGCTGCGCGACGCGGCCTACGTGGCCGATCCCGACCGCCCGCTCACGGTCGTCGCGACGTGCGCCGACGCGGCCGTCGCGCGATCCCTGCTCTCCGACGCCGGGTGGGCCACCGTCCACCGCGTCGCCGTGAACGACTCGACCCTCGAGGTGAACGCATGACCGTCCTGGAACCCGCGCGCTCGCGCAAGCCCGTCACCTGGCTCACCGTGCTGGGCGTGCTGCTGCTGCCCGCCGTGATCGGCGGCGTGCTCGTCGCCGCGCTGTACAACCCCACGGAGCGACTCGAGAACATGTCGGCCGCCATCGTCAACCTCGACGATCCGGTCACGATCGACGGGCAGTACACGCCCCTCGGCCGCCAGCTGGCCGCCGGGCTCGTGGACGGATCGGATGACCTCGACAGCAACCTCGACTGGGTGCTGTCGAACGAGGACGACGCGAGCGAGGGCCTGCGCGACGGCACGTACCAGGCCGTCGTGACCATCCCGGAGGAGTTCTCGGCGGCCGCGACGTCGTCGGGCCAGGCGCTCTCCGGCACGCAGGAGGCCGCCGAGCAGGCGACGATCGAGGTCACGACCGCGCCCGACGCGCTCGTCGTGGACGAGGCGATCACGGCGCAGGTGGCCGACGTGGCCGCGTCGACGATGGGCGACATGCTCTCGGAGGCCACGCTGTCGAACCTGCTCATCGGCTTCACGACGATGGGCGACCAGCTGGGCGACGCCGCCGACGGCGCGCGCCAGCTCGCGGGCGGCGCGGGCGAGGCCCGCATGGGCGCGGATCAGCTGGCCGACGGCGCCACGCAGGCCGCGGACGGCGTGGGTCAGCTCGGCGACGGCGTCTCGCAGCTGGCCACGGGCGCCGGCGCCTCGGCCGACGGTGCGCACCAGCTCGCCGGCGGGGCCGCCGCGCTCGCGCAGGGCCTGCGCGGCGACGGCACCGGCACGGGCATCGCGGACGGCGCGCAGCAGCTCGCCGGCGGGGCGCAGCAGCTGGCGGATGGGATCAGCGCGGTCAACGTCGGGCTCAACGGCGACGGCAGCGCGGCGAACCCGGGGCTCGCGGCCGGCGCGGCGGGGGTCGCGCAGGGTGTGAACGGGCTCAAGAACGGGCTGACGGAGCTTCAGCCGGCAGCGTCCGCACTCGGGGGACTCGCGCAGTCCTGCTCGCTTTCCGGCGCCAACGAGGAGTTCTGCCAGCAGCTCCAGGCGGTGGCGGGAACGGAGGCTGATCCTGGCCTTGTCGCGGGGATCTCCGGGCTCGCTTCGGCCGCTGCTGACCAGGTCGCGCCCGGCGCCCAGCGGGTCTCCGACGGCCTCGCGCAGGTCGCCGGCGGCACTCCGCATCTCGCCGCCGGCGCCCAGACCCTCGCCACCGGCACCTCCGGCCTCGCCGCGGGCGCCGCGCAGAGCGCGGACGGCGCCGACCAGCTCGCGGCGGGTGCGAGCGAGCTGGGCTCGGGTCTCGACCAGCTCACCTCAGGCGCCGAGCAGGCGGCAGCCGGTGTGCCGCAGCTGCACGACGGCGTCTCGCAGCTCGCCACCGGCGCGGGCGACCTCGGCGACGGGATCGGCGAGCTGGCCGGCGGCGCGAGCGAGCTCGCGGGCGGCCTCGAGCAGGCCGTCGACGCCGTGCCGTCGTACGACGACCGCGAGGCGCAGGACCTGGCCTCGGTCGTCGCGAACCCGGTGGGCACCTCGGGCACGGGGGACTCGCTCTTCGGCGCGTCCGCGATCCCGCTGCTGGCCACCGCCGTGCTGTGGTTCGGCGGGCTGGCCACGTTCCTCGCCCTGCGCGCCGTCAGCGCGCGCGCCCTCACCTCGCGCCGCGCGTCGGTGCTGCTCGCGGGCGGCGCGCTGCTGCCCGCCGCCGTCATCGGCGCCCTGCAGGGGGCGCTCGTCGCCGGCATCCTGCAGCTGGCCGGCGGCTACGAGATCGGCACCTTCTGGGGGCTGCTGGGGGTGTCGGTGCTCGCCGGCGTGGCGTTCGCGGCCGTGCACCAGGCCCTCGTGGCGGTGTTCGGCGGCGCGGGCCGCTGGATCGCCGCCATCGTCGGGGCCGTGGCCATCGCCGTGAGCATCGTGTCGACGATCCCGTCCGAGCTGCTGGGGCTGAAGGCGTTCCTGCCCACCACGCCGGCGTTCGACGCCTTCCTCGCCGTCATGGCCGACACGGGCGCGGGCGGCGCGGCGATCGCCGGCCTGCTCATCTGGGCGGTGCTGTCGTTCGCCGTCTCGACCCTCGCGGTGGCGCGCCGCCGCTCGGTCTCGACGAAGGCGCTCCTCGAACCCGCCTTCGCCTGACGCGCGCACGCGGACCGAGGCCCGGGCCCTCCCGCCCGACCTCGGCCCGCACTGCACAATCCCCTGAGCATTCCGGCGTGACGGCCCACGGCGCTCGTGAGGCTCCTAGGCTCGGTGGATGGCTACCACCGAGATCACGAAGGACAACCTGAACGACACGATCGCGCAGGATGGCATCGTCCTGCTCGACTTCTGGGCCGACTGGTGCGGCCCGTGCACGCAGTTCGCGCCGGTGTTCGAGAAGGCATCGGAGGAGAACGCCGACATCACGTTCGGCAAGGTCGACACCGAGGATCAGAAGGAGCTCGCGGCGGCCTTCCAGATCACGTCGATCCCGACCCTCATGGCCTTCCGCGACGGCATCGGCGTGTTCGCGCAGCCGGGCGCGCTTCCCGAGCAGAGCCTGAACCAGCTCATCGCCGCCGTGCGCGGGCTCGACATGGACGACGTCCGCCGCCAGGTGGCCGAGAAGCAGGCCGCCGCCGAGGGCTGATCCGGCCATCCGCGACCCGAAGGGGCCGCTCCACGCGCAGCGGAGCGGCCCCTTCTTCATGCCGTCAGCCTCGAGGCGGAGACGGCCGGCGCAGGCCCGTCGTGCGCTTGAGCCGGTAGTCGATGCGGTCGTCCACGTACTCGTCGAGCACGGGCGACGACCCGATGCTGCCGGCGATCTCTCCGGTGATGTGCTCGGTCACGCGCTCGAGGCGCGCCGTGCTCTCGGCGTACTGCATCGTCTTGTACTCGTAGGTCAGCGCCTTGACGATCGAGATGGCCATGAGGATGAGGATCACGCTGAACGGCAGCGCCGTGATGAGCGATCCGGTCTGCAGCGTCTGCAGCCCGCCGGCCAGCAGCAGCGCGATCGCGAGGGCGCCCTCGAGCACCGCCCACAGCACGCGCGACCAGACCGGCGGGTTCGGGTGCCCGCCCGAGGCGAGCATGTCGACGACGAGCGAGCCGGAGTCGGACGACGTGATGAAGAACAGCGCGACGATCACGATCGTCAGGACCGACAGGACCGACCCCAGCGGCAGGCCGCCGAGCACCTGGAACAGCGAGCCCTCCGCCGAGACCTCGCCGTCGACGACGAGGTCGCCCGCGCCGAAGAACTGGCGGTACAGGCCGTTCCCGCCCAGCACGGAGAACCAGATCATGCCCACGATCGTCGGCACGAGCAGCACGCCCGCGACGAACTGGCGCACCGTGCGGCCGCGCGAGATGCGCGCGATGAAGACGCCGACGAACGGCGCCCACGCGATCCACCATCCCCAGTAGAAGATCGTCCAGCTCGAGAGCCACTCCTGCGCCTCGGCGCCCTGGTACGCGCCGACGTCGACCGTCATCTCGAGCACGTTGGCGAGGTATACGCCGAGGGACTGCACGAGGTTGCGCGCAAGGAACAGGGTCGGCCCCAGCACGAGCATCGACACGAGCAGCACGCCGGCGAGGCTGATGTTGAGGTTCGAGAGCCACTTGATGCCGGCGCCCAGGCCCGAGATGACCGAGATCATGGCGAGCAGCGTGATCGCGACGATGAGCACGACGAGCAGGGTCGTGTCGGCGGCCGAGACGATGCCGATCGCCTGCATGCCCGCGGCGATCTGCTGCACGCCCAGGCCGAGCGACGTGGCGACGCCGAACACCGTGCCGAAGATCGCCACGATGTCGATGACGTCGCCGAGCCAGCCCTTCACGCGATCGCCGAACAGCGGCTCGAGGGCCCAGCGGATCGAGACGGGCCGGCCGCGGCGGTGGATGGCGAAGGCGAGCGCGAGGCCGATCACGGCGTACACCGCCCACGGGTGCAGGCCCCAGTGGACGAACGTCTGCGCCATCGCCATGCCGGCGAGCTCGGACTCGTCTCCCGACCAGCCCGGCTTGGGCTGCACGGTGGCGTACGTGAGCGGCTCGCCCACGCCGTAGAAGATGAGGCCGATGCCCATGCCGGCACTGAAGAGCATCGTGAACCAGCTCATCAGGCCGAACTCGGGCTCGTCGCCCTCGCGGCCGAGCGTGATGGATCCGAGCTTCGTGAGCGCGATCGTGATCACGAAGACGACGAAGCCGCCGACGACGAGCATGTAGTACCAGCCGAGATCGGCGACGATCCACCCCTGGGCGGCGTCGAAGACCTCGCGCGTGCGCACGGGGAACACGATGGCGAGGACGGCCACCGCGACGATCACGATCAGCGCGGGCCAGAACACGCGCGGCGCGACGAGCCCCTTGCCGATGCGCACGCCCTGCCGCCGCAGCTTGCGGGTGATCTCCTCGTCGGAGTCCTCCTCGGCGATGTAGTGGCGCTCGGGCACGCGCTCGATCGCGGGGTTCTGCGGGAGCTCCTCCCCGCTCAGCGGGTCGATGTGCGTGGGGACGGCGCCGGGATCCTCCGGCGTGCCGGGCTGCGTGCTCAACGGTCTTCCTTCCGTCATCCGGTCGGGCGAGCAGAGCCGATCGAGCGGCGCCGTTCCGTGTGGTGCGGCCCGGTCAGCTCCTCGGTCAGTGTAGTTGCGCGGCCCGGCGGCGCTCCGGGCCGCGCGCGGAAACTGGGGAGAGCCTGGGGATTTGCGCGTTCGGCGGACGACACGCCCCTCGATCGGCAGCGAGTCGGCGTACGCTCCCGGACATGTTCCACCGCCGCATCCGCCTGCCGTCGGGAAGGCAGTTCGCCCTGACCTGGGCCGTCGGAGACGAGTGGGGCGGGATGACGTCGGCGATGCTGCATCGCAGCGCGGCGTTCGCCCGCCTCGCGGGCGCGCCCGTCACGGTGCTCACGCTCGATCCCGACCCCGACTACCCGGCGCGCGCCGAGCGGCTGCGCGCCGACGGCCGGCTCCCCGAGGGCGTCTCGCTCGCGAACCTGTGGGACTGGCTGCGCACGCACCCGCTGCCCGGCGGATCGCTGCGCCTCGGCCGGCACGCGTTCACGCCGCTCGCGGAGCTCGGCCCGGATCCGGCGGAGCGCATCGAGGAGCGCGAGCGCGACGGCCGCGTGCTGAGCCGGGTGCGCCGGGCCGCCGACGGCGAGATCCTGCAGACCGACCACTACCGGCTCGACGGCAGCCTGCTGCTGTCCGAGCGGCGCGACACCGCGGCGCGCGGGCGTCTGGGCGGCAAGTCGGTCGTGCTGTGCGACGAGGGCGGCGCCCCGGTGCGCTCGTGGGGGCGGATCGCCGACCTGTACCGCGCCTGGCTCGACGCCGTCACGGCACGCCGGCCATCGTTCGTCATCGTCGACAGCAAGACGACCGCCCGCTGGGCGATCGAGTACCGCCGGCGACACGTGGTCACGATGCACGTCGTGCACGCGTCGCACCTGGTGGGCACGGAGCGGCCGTTCGGGCGGCTGCGCGAATCGCGCCGGCGGGTGTTCGAGGACCTGGACGGCTTCGACGCCGTCGTGCTGCTCACGCCGCGCCAGCGCGACGACGTCGTGGCGCTGCTGGGGCCGCACGCCGGGCTCGAGGTGATCCCGAACAGCCGGGATCTGCCGCCCGCTCCCCCTCCGCGAGGCCGCTCGCCGGGGCGGGGCGTCGTGCTCGCGAGCCTGACCCGTCGCAAGCGCGTCGGCCACGCGATCCGCGCCGTCCAGGCCGCGGCGCGGCAGGGGGCGGACGTCACGCTCGACGTGTGGGGCGAGGGCGAGGAGCACGCCAGGCTCGAGTCGCTCGCCGACGATCGCGTGCGGCTGCGCGGCTACGCGCCCGGCGCGGCGGCCATGCTGGAGGAGGCGTCGTTCCTGCTCTCCACCTCGACGTCCGAGGGGTTCCCGCTCGTGCTCGTGGAGGCCATGACCGCGGGGTGCCTGCCGATCGCCTACGACGTGCCGTACGGGCCCGCCGACATCATCCGCGACGGCGAGAACGGCTTCCTCGTGCCCGCGGGCGACGAGGAGGCCCTCGCGGCGGCGATCGTGCGCCTCGTAGGGCTGCCCGAGCGCGACAGGGCCCGCATGCGGCGCGCGGCCATGGCGACCGCGCGGCGCTACTCGGACGAGGAGATCACGCGCGCGTGGGCTCGGGCGATGCACCGCGCCCGTCGCCGGAAGTCGGGCTGAACAGCGCCGCCACGCGCGCCCCGGCCGCCCGCGCCACGCGATGCGCGGGCCGCTCCACGACGCGGAAGAACGCCCAGGCCACGACGAGGCTGAGCGGCACACCGACGAGCGCGACGAGACCCCAGCGCTCGTCGCCCCATGCGAAGGCGAGCGTCGCGAGGATCGGCGCGTGCACGAGGTAAAGGCTGAACGACACCTGGCCGAGCCACCGCACCGGCCGCGTCTCGAGCAGGCGCGCCGCCAGCGGCGAGCCGATCGCGACGAGGATCAGCCCCGCCGCGCCCGCCCCCGCGAGCCCCCAGAGCGCGTCGCCGAGCGCGCTCGAGGCGGGCACGAACGGCCGCGTCCACCACGACGCGATCAGCAGCAGCGCCGATCCGACGGCGGCGGCCAGCCACAGCGCCGGGCGGCGCCGCTCGCGTGCCCACCGCGTGAGGTCGGGCAGCCGCACGGCGATGAGGCACCCGACGAAGAACGTCGGCAGGTAGACGAGCGCTTCCAGGTCGAAGGGCCGCTCATCGAGCACGCGGCCCGCCACCATCGCCGCGACGCACACCGCCGCCGCGGGCCACGCCCAGCGCCGCAGCAGCACCGCCAGCGCGACGTAGGCGGGCAGGAGGATGCTGAACAGCAGCTCCCAGCGCAACGACCACAGCGCGTTGACGGTGTCGTACGAGGCGGGGGTGAGCGTGGCCTCGCGCAGCGCGAGCTCCCAATCGGGGAAGACGATGTTCGCGTTGACGATCCACGCGTCGGGGGTGACGGCCGCCTCGTCGCGCGGGAACGCGACGACGAGCAGCACGGCGAGCAGGATCGCGGCCCACACCGGCAGGTACAGGCGCAGCAGCCGCGAGACGGCATAGCCCGGCCACGAGAATCCGTCGCGCAGCGCGGGCAGCGTGATGACGAGCCCCGAGAGCACGAAGAACACCTGCACCGCCTCGGTGCCCGCGAACCCCAGCTTCAGGGGCGTCTCGGTCGCCGTCTCCCAGACCAGGCGCGCCGTGCCCTCGTCCGCGAAGGGCTTGGCGATGAGGCTCGCGTGGTACAGCACGACGACGAGGGCGGCCACGCCGCGCACGCCGTCGAGCGCGTGCAGTCTGCGGGATGCGGATGCCGGCATCCGCCCAGACTATGCAGGGCGCCCGGACGGAAGCCGAGCGGCGCGTGCGTCAGCTCAGTCCGCTGTAGGCGTGCAGCCCGTCGAAGAAGGTGTTGACGATCGTGAAGTTGAACAGCACGGCGGCGAAGCCGACGATCGCCAGCCACGCCGAGCGGCTGCCGCGCCAGCCGCGCGTCGCGCGGGCGTGGATGTAGCCGGCGTAGAGCACCCAGATGATGAAGGTCCAGACCTCCTTCACGTCGAAGCCCCAGTAGCGGCCCCAGGCGTCCTGCGCCCAGATGGCGCCCGCGATGAGCGTGAAGGTCCAGAAGATGAAGCCGACGATCGCGAAGCGGTACGCCAGCCCCTCGAGCGCCTCGGCGGAGGGGATCGTGCGGAGCATCGAGCGCCGGCCCGCCGCCCCGGGCGACTCGAGCGCCTTGCGCTCGCGGCGCGCCTGCAGCAGCTGCAGCACGCTGAGCGCGAAGGCGAGCGCGAGGAACGCGGTCGCGAGCGAGGCGACGAAGACGTGGATGACGAGCCAGATCGACTTGAGCGGATCCATCAGCGGCACGATCTCGACATAGAACGTCGAGGAGGCGCCCAGCAGCACCGTGACGAGCCCCGTCATGAACGTGCCGAGGAAGCGCAGGTCGCGGAAGATCAGCACGCCCAGGTACACGGCCGTGATGAGGAGCGTGCCCGTCATGGCGAACTCCCACATGTTCGACCACGGCACGCGCCCGGCGGCCACGCCGCGCAGCACGGTGCCGCCCAGGTGGAAGACGAAGCCCAGCACGGTGAGCACGGTGCCGATGCGCCCGAACACGGCCCGCTTGGCGCCGCCTGCGGGGGCGTCCGACGGCTCGTCCTCGGCGAGCGCGGCCGTCGATCCACCGGAGGACGTCGCGGCCCCGACCGTCACGAGGCGGCGCTCGGCGTCCTTCACCTCGATCGACTGCTGCGAGCGCTTCGCGAGGTCCACCGCGTAGGCGATGAAGGCGAGGGCGTAGATCGCGATCGCGGTCCAGATCAGGATGACGGAGTAGGTGTCGAGCTGGGCGACGTCGGGCATGCGCTCATCCTACGTTCGGGCATCTGGGAGCGGGCTTGCCGTCTGATCGCGAGTGGCTTGCTGTGGCTGAACTCATCGGTTGCTGAACGAAGGCGCGCCAGCGCCGGAGATGAAGCGACCAGCGCAACGCGCGTCAGTCGCGCAGTGCGGCGAGGTGCTTCTCGGCGAGCTGGTCAACGGCGGCGCCGAGGCCGGGATCCTCGCCGCGTGCGAGACCCGCGTACTCGATGCGCACGGCGTCGCCGTCCGCCGTCGCCTTCACCCACACGCGCCGGCGCGGCACGAACAGCGCCGTCAGCAGGCCCAGCAGCGCGAGCACCGCGAAGACGAGCACCCACACCGCCGAGGCGTCGTAGTGGATCTGCAGCGATGCGAAGCGCTTGACCGACTCCGTCATGCCCAGCGCCGGGTCGAAGCCCTCGGGCGTCTCGTCGACGAACTCGATCGTGCCCCAGCCGTTCGGCAGCTCCTGCGACTCCCCCGGCGCGAGCTCGATCGACTCCACGCCCGTGTCGCCGCCCGTCAGGCGATCCATGCCCGTGGGGTCGAGGGTGTACACGTTGCGCGGCGTGCCGTCGTCGATGCCCAGGTCGCCCGCGTACACGTCGAGCGTGAGCACGGGGTTGAGCAGGTCGCCGTAGATCGAGGTGAGCGCCCCGGTCGTCAGCTCGCCCACGGTCGGATAGAAGAAGCCGACCATGCCGAGCTGCTCGGGCATGCCGTCGGCCACCTTCACGACGCCCTGCGAGGTGAGGTTGTTGTCCTGCGGCAGGAACGCGACGGAGTCGTGGAAGACGACCTCGCCGTCGGCGTTCGTGATCCGGATCGTCGGGGCGTAGCCGTTGCCCAGCAGGTAGATGCTGTCGCCGCCCACCTCGAGCGGGTCGTTCACGCGCACGGCGCCCTCGGTGGCCTCGCCCCCGCCGGGGTAGCGCACCGAGACGTTCGCGGAGAAGTCGCCCGCCTGGCCGGCGCCGTTCGTGCCGGGCGGCTGGTAGGTCACGTCGAACGACTCGAGCGTCATGGCGTACGGGGTGAGGGCGTCGTCCGAGACCCAGCGGCCGCGGTTCATGGACGAGTAGTCCAGCAGCGAGTTGACGAACGTCGTCCCCTCCACCACCACGCGCTGGCCCGTGTAGGCGAAGCCGCCGCCCACGCCCACGGTCACGAGCACGCCCACGAGCGCGGCGTGGAAGAGCAGGTTGCCCGTCTCGCGCAGGTAGCCGCGCTCGGCGGACACGGATCGGGTGCCGCGGCGCTCGTCGTCGTAGCGCTGCACGCGGTAGCCGGCCGCCTTCAGCTGGCGCTCGGCGAGGGCCACCGCCGCGGCCGCGTCGGCGTCCTCGAGCGTCTCGGCACGGTGATCCGCGAGCCGGCCCAGGCGCGCCGGGGTGCGGGGCGGGCGCGAGCGCAGCGCTTTGGCGTGGTGCTTGGTGCGCGGCAGGATGCAGCCGATCAGCGAGACGAACAGCAGCAGGTAGATGGCCGAGAACCAGGGCGACTGGTACACGTCGAACATCTGGATCGCGTCGAGCACCGGGAACAGGTCGGGGTTCTCGGCCTCCCACTGCACGACGCCGTTGGGGTCGGCCATGCGCTGCGGGAAGATCGATCCCGGCACGGCGGCGATCGCCAGCAGCAGCAGCAGCACGAGCGCGGTGCGCATGCTCGTGAGCTGCCGCCAGGCCCAGCGCAGCCAGCCGACCGGGCCGAGCGCCGGCTGGTTCACCGGCTCGTCGCCGTCCACGTGGTCGGACGGACGGAGCGGATCGGCCTGCACCTCAGAGCGGGAGCGGGACACTCGTCAGCACCCCCTGCAGTCGAGACATGATCATGGTCCACACGCCCGTGACCATCAGCAGGCCGAGGATCACCAGCAGCACGCCGCCGACGATGTTGACGACGCGGATGTGGCGGCGCAGGAAGGCGAGCGAGCGCGTCGCCCAGCCGAAGCCGAGGGCGACGAGCAGGAACGGGATGCCGAGACCCAGCGAGTACGTCACGCCGAGCAGCGCCGCGCGACCGGCGTCGCCCGTGGTCCAGGCGATCGACATGATGGCCGACAGCGTCGGGCCGATGCACGGCGCCCAGCCGAGGCCGAGCGCGATGCCCAGCAGCGGCGCCCCGACGAGGCCGAGGCCGCCGCGCACCTGCGGGCGGACGATCCGCTGCGCGACGCCGAACATCCCGATGAACACCAGCCCCATCGCGATGATGACGACGCCGAGGATGCGGGTGACGAGGTCGCCCCACTGCAGGCTGAAGCGCTGCATGGCGCCGCCCGCGAGGCCGCCGAGCACGATGACCGTGACGAACACGAGGGTGAAGCCGGCGATGAACAGCAGCACGCCGCCGACCATCCGGCCGCGCGGGGCGCGCTCGGCCGGCGTCTGCGGCGAGACGGCGCCGGCGACGAAGCCGAGGTAGCCGGGCACGAGGGGCAGCACGCACGGCGAGAGGAACGAGATGAGGCCGGCGAGCAGGGCGATCGGCAGCGCCGCCCACAGGGCGCCGTCGAAGACGAGGGAGCCGGCGTTCACGCGCGGCCCGATCCGGACCGCGCGGTCACGATTCCGCCAGCGTCTCGCCGACGAGGGTCGACAGGATCGACGGGCTCTCCAGCTGGCCGATGATGCGCGCCGCGACGCGGCCCTCGCGGTCGAGCACGAGCGTGGTCGGCGTGGCCTGGATGGTCGTGGCCGCCGCGAAGGCGAGCTTCACGTCGCCCGTGTTGACGTCGATGATGCTGGGGTAGGTCACGCCGTTGTCGCGCGCGAAGGAGCGCGCGGTGTCGGCCTGGTCGTACGTGTTGACGCCCACGAACGACACGCCCTCGTCGCGGTACTCCTGCCACACCGCCTCGAGGTCGGGGGCCTCGACGATGCAGGGGCCGCACGCGGCGTACCAGAAGTTGACGACGACGACATCGCCGGCCACGTCGTCGCTCGAGAGCTCCTCGCCGTCCTCCGTGACGCCCGCCCACTCGACGGGCTCGCCGCGCTCCTCCGGCGCGATCGGATCGACGCGGAAGTCGCTCGAGATGAAGCCCTTGTTCTCGCCGTTCAGGTAGTCCTCGGTGACCGGATCGGGCGCGCACGCCGCGAGCGTCGCGAGCGCCAGCAGGGCGGCTCCGGCAGCGGCGATCCGGCGGGGGCGAGTCACGCGACCATCCTACGTTTCGCCCTCCGCGCGACCTGTGTGAAGCCCGATAGCGCGCAGTCGTCGTCGGGTCTACACGGCGCCGACGTCGATCGAGCGCTCGTGGGTGGCCGGCTCGGCGTAGTCGACCTCGCGCCACACATCGCCCACGCGCTCGAACGACGTCACGCTCGACAGCGCGCACCGGCGGGTGCGGGGATCGTGCCGCAGCGGCAGCCCCGCCACCGACAGGTGCGCGATCCAGATGGGCGCCTGGTGCGAGACCACCACGACGTCGTCGTCGTGCTCGTGCCACAGCTCGTCCATCGCCTCGCGCATCCGCGCGGCGATGAGGGCATAGGGCTCGCCCCAGCTCGGCACCGACGGGCGCATGAGGTGGTGCCAGTTCCAGGGCCGCAGCACCGCGCGGCGCATCACCTTGCCGGCGAACGCGTTCCACGGCTCGACGACCCGCTCGTCCGGCTGCGCCACGAGGCCGAAGATCTCGGCGAACGGCTCGGCCGATTCGCGCGTGCGCTCCAGCGGCGAGCACACGAGCGCCGACACGGGGCGCCCGAGCGACTGCACGTGCTCGGCGGCCACGCGCGCCATGAGGCGCCCGGCCTCGCTGAGCCGGTACCCCGCGATGCGCTCGTAGAGCACGCGCCGCGGGTTGTGCACCTCGCCGTGGCGCACGAGGTGGATGCGCGCTGCCGTCACGCTCCCAGTCTAGGAGCCGTCGTTCAGGCCGGATCGACCCGGAACGTGCACGCGACGGCCTCGGGGGCGATCGTCGCGTCGATCGACGAGCGGGGCGACGCGGCGTACTTGCGCTCCACCTCGGCCGTGATCGCCGCCTGCACCGGATCGTCCGCCGGCACGCGCGTGAGCGTGACGGCCTCGCGCGGCAGCGCGAGCGCGGCGTCGCGGTCGGTCTCGGCGACCGATCCGTCGCCCAGGACGAACGCGACGGGCCGGCCGGCGACCACGTGCTTGTACCACCACGACCGCTCGCCGTACGCGGAGCGCACATAGGGCACCCCGTCGACGACCATCGACCAGATCGCGGTCGCGGCGGAATCCCCCGCCCGGCGGGTCGTCACGATCGCGACGACCTGCGTCTCGTCCAGCACCTTCACCACGTCGTCGTACGCCATGGTGACGACGCTACCGCGCCGGCGCGGCGCGGGGCCCGTACGCTCGAGAGATGCGCTTCCCGTGGCCCGCCGCGTTCCTCGCCGACGTGATCCTCGTCGTCATCTTCGCCTGGATCGGCGTGGAGCAGCACCACGGCGTCCTGACGCTGCCGACGTTCGCCGCCGCGGTGTGGCCGTTCCTCGCCGCGCTCGCGATCGGCTGGATCGCCACGCTCGCGTGGCGGGCGCCGGCGAAGCCCCTGCGCGGCGGGCTCCCGGTGTGGGCCGTGACGGTCGCGGGCGGGATGATCCTGCGCGCCCTCACCGGCGGCGGCACCGCGCTGCCCTTCGTGATCGTCACGGCCGTGACGCTGCTGCTGTTCCTCGTCGGCTGGCGGGTGCTGGCCGTGCTCTTGCGATCTGCGCGACAGCCGCGGAGATGAAGCGAGACCGCAACCGGTCGTCGACCGAGCGAAGCGAGCGGAGACGGCTTGAGCGGAGCGCGAAGCGCGGAGTCGAAAGCAAGGCCTGCACCCACGGCCTCGGCTCGCTTCGCTCGCTCGGCCCGTCTCCGCTCCGGCGCTTCGCGCCTCCGGTCGACGAACGGAAGTTGCTGTGGTCGCTTCATCTTCGTTCGCTCCGCTCACTACGTTCAGCAACCGCGGGGTCGCACCGCACCGGTTGCTGAACGGAGCGGCCGGAGGCCGCGGAGATGAAGCGACCACCGCAACCGGTCGTCGAGTTGCTGTGGTCGCTTCATCTTCGTTCGCTGACGCTCACTGCGTTCAGCAACCGGTGAGTTTCACCAATCGGCTGCTGAACGGAGCGGGTCAGCCCGCGCGGAGGTCGACGTGGCCGGCCGAGACCTGCACCTCCACGGTGCGCGGGGCGTCGAACGACCGCTCGAGGTTGTTCGTGTCGACCTGCCCGGCCTCCTCGTCCGTCGAGACGGCGTAGGGCGCGTCGGGCAGGGTGAGGTCCAGGGCGCCGGCGCTCACCTCGATGCCGACGCGATCGGGCGCCTCGCCCGTGAGCGTGGCGCGGGCGTGTCCGGCGGCGAGGTCGAACGTCACGTCGCGCACGTCCGCCAGCTCCACGATGGCCTGCCCGGCGCCGATGGTCACGTCGAGCGCGTCGGCCTCGCCCTCGATCTCGGCCAGACCGGCGCTGATGTCGAGCCCGACCTCGCCGAACACGCCGTCGGCGAGCACCTGACCGGCGCCGAGCTCGACGTCGAGGTCGACGCCCTCGAGGCTGGCGGGCAGCGTCAGCGTGGCGGCGTTCTCGTCGCCGATCCAGCCCCAGTTCCAGCCGATGTTCCAGTCGAACGGCGCGGAGTCGGCCACGACGATCCGATCGCCCTCGCGCTCGAGGCGCCAGTCCGAACCGGAGGTCGACGTCGACTCGAGCGAGACCTCGTCGCCCTCGCCGAAGGTGACCCGCAGGTCACCGCGCGACATGTCGATGTCGATCCCGGTGACCCCCGCGACGCTGCCGATCGACTGCGACACGGGATCGGGGCGGGTGGCCTGCCGCACCGTGGAGATGGACGTGAACACGGCCGAGAGGATGAGGCCCAGCGCACCGAGCGCCGCGACCGTGATCGCGAGCGCGCGCGTGCCGGTGCGGGTGGATTCGCTCTGCGGCGCCGGGTTCTCCGGCGTCACGGGGGGAGGGGTCAGCTGCGTGGTCATCGTTCCGTTCCTGTCCGTCCGCGCTCGGGCGCGGGCCCCACGGGGCCGGTCGCGCCGTTCGCTTCGATGTGGGCGAGCACCGCCAGCACGCGGCGGTTGCCCTGCTCGTCCTGGTCGAGGTCGAGCTTCTGGAAGATCGAGGTGATGTGCTTCTCGACGGCGCCGGCGCTGATGAACAGCAGGCGCGAGATGGCGGCGTTGTTGCGGCCCTCGGCGATGAGCGAGAGCACCTGGCGCTCGCGCTCGGTGAGCCGCTGCATCTTCTCGTCGCGCGCCCGCCGCGTGAGCAGCTGTGCGACGACCTCGGGGTCGAGCACCGTCGCCCCCTCGGCGATCCGGTCGAGCGACTCGAGGAAGTCGGCCACGTCGGTGACGCGGTCCTTCAGCAGGTAGCCGACGGCGCCGCCGGGCTGGGCGATGAGGTCGCTGGCGTAGCGCTCCTCGACGTACTGCGAGAAGACGAGCACGGCCAGCCTGGGGTCGCGTCGGCGCAGCTCGAGCGCGGCGCGGATGCCCTCGTCCGTGAACGTGGGCGGCAGCCGCACGTCCAGGATGCACAGCTCCGGCTCGGTGCGGTCGACCTCGTCCACGACGTCGCGGGCGTCGGTGAGGGCGGCGACCACCTCGTGGCCGGCGTCCTCGAGCAGACGCACGAGCCCCTCCCGCAGCAGGACGGAGTCCTCGACGATCAGGATGCGCATGGCACGCTCACCTCCAGTGACGTGGGGCCGCCCTGCGGGCTGTCGAGCCGCGCCGTGCCGCCGAGTGCGGTGACCCGGTTGCTGATGCCGTCGAGGCCGCCGCCGGGGATGACGCGGGCGCCGCCGATCCCGTCGTCCTCGACGCGGGCCCACAGCACGCCCTGCTCGGGACGGGAGCGCACGACGACGCGCGCCTCGGTGGCCCGGGAGTGCTTGGCCGCGTTCGTGAGGCTCTCGGCGATCGCGAAGTACACGGCCGCCTCGGCGTCGCGCCCGGCCCGCACGTCCATGCCCACGTCGAGGTGCACCGGGATGTGCGAGCGCGAGGCGAGGGCCGACAGGGCCGCGTCGAGGCCGCGGTCGTCGAGCACCGAGGCGTGGATGCCGCGGGCGAGCTGGCGCAGCTCTGTGATGGCCGCCTTCGTGGAGGTGTGCGCCTCGGAGATGAGCTGCTTGGCGGCCTCCGGATCGGTGTCGATCTTGTTCTGCGCCATGCCGAGCGTCATGCCCACCGAGACGAGCCGCGGCTGGACGCCGTCGTGCAGATCGCGCTCGATGCGGGTGCGCTCGAGCTCGCCGGCGCGGATCGCGCCCTGCCGCTGTGTGGCGGCGTCGCGCGCCTGGGCCGTGAGCTGGGCCTCGCGGATGGGGGCGATCAGCACGCGCGAGAGCACGCCGTGCAGCAGGGCCAGGCCCACGAGCACCGCGAGCGCCAGCAGGGAGAGCAGGATGCCGGCGAGGGGCGTCCACGCGACGTCGATGCTCCAGCGCTCGATCTCCACGGCCCCGTCGGTCACGTACAGCGGCGCGAAGGCGCCCGTGGCCGCGGCGACGAGGAGCCCGAAGGCGGCCCACGCGATCCAGCCGAGGATCGACGCGACGACGAGGTGGGCGATCGCGCGCCACATGCCGCCGTCGATGAACTGCAGCCAGATGGTGTGCAGGAACCCGCCGAAGCCGCGCTTGGGCGAGCGGCGCGCCTTGAGCATCGGCAGCCCGAAGCCGTACAGGCCCTCGACTCTGGCGGTCTCGAGGAACGCCGCGGCGTAGAGGCCGTAGACGAAGCCGAGCAGCAGGATCGCGCCCACGACGAAGACGAGCAACCCGAAGCCCACGGCGAAGAGGATGCCGAGCACGGTGAAGACGGCGGCGCCCCAGAAGCCGATGAACGCGAGGTGGGCGATGGCGCCGAGGATCGCCAGGGGCGAGGCGATCGAGCGCGGCGCGGGGGTCGTGCGCACCGCGCCGGTGACCGGCGCGGGCGCCGGGGGGACGGCCGGCGCCGCGGGGGCTCCGGTGTCGCCGGATGGCGTGGTGGTCGAGATCATGGTTCCACGCTAGGGTTCCGGCGACCGCCGCACAGCGGGGCGCTCCGCCCGATCCGGCGGGGGGATATCCCCCGCGGTCACTCGGCGGAGGGGCCGTTCTCCGATCCGTCGCGCCGCGCGCGCAGCAGCTGGCGCACGCGCAGCCACACGAACAGGGCGACCGCCACGATCACGACGACCACCACGACGTTCTGCGCGATGTCCATGTACTGCTCGACGATGTGCCACGACTCGCCCAGGTACCAGCCGACGAGCACGAAGATCGTGTTCCAGATCAGGCTTCCCGCGCCCGTGTAGAGCAGGAACTTCCAGATCGGCATGCGCACGACGCCCGCCGGGATCGAGATGAGGCTGCGGAAGATCGGCACGAACCGCCCGAAGAACACCGCGACGGGGCCGTGCCTCTCGAACCACGCGACGGTGCGGTGCACGTCCTCGGCGTGCAGCAGCGGCACCCGCTCGGCGACCCACACGAGGCGCCCCACCCCGACGAGCGCGCCGATCCCGTAGAGCAGCAGGGCGCCGACGAGCGAGCCGGCCGTCGTCCACAGGATCGCCTCCCACAGCGGGAAGGACCCGCGCTGCGCGGCCAGGCCCGCCAGCGGCAGGATCGCCTCGCTCGGGATGGGCGGGAAGAGGTTCTCCGCGGCGATCGCGATGCCGGCGCCGGCCGGGCCGATGACATCCATGAGGCCGACGAGCCAGTCGACCAGTCCCGACAGCCACCCCTCGGATCCCGAGGAGGTCGTCGTCTGGAGTGCGTGCATGCAGGGCCTTTCGTCGCGCGATCCGCCCCGTCGACCCTACCGACCGGCACCCCGCCCGCCCCTGGGGGTGTCCCCCGAAAGGGGCGTGGGGGTGGCCGCTCAGCGCGCGGCGCGCCGGGTGGCGCGCGCCTCCAGCGTGACGAGGGCCAGCACGGCCGCGGCGCCGGCGACCGCCAGGAGCACCGGCGCGAGCGGGTCGGTCGGCGCCAGCAGCACGCCGTGCCCCTCGTCGCCGCCGGCGCCGCCCTGCCAGGGCCACAGCGCGCGCAGCGACCCCAGCATGAGCCCGAACATCACCAGCAGCGTCACGCGGCGGGCGCGGGTGAGCAGCACCGAGATGCCCTTCACGATGGTGAGGAGCCCGACGATCGCGCCCAGCCCGAAGACGGCGATGTACCCGAGGTCGCGCTGGTCCACCGCCTGCAGGGTGGGCGAGTACAGGCCGATCGCCAGCAGGAAGAACGACCCGGAGACGCCCGGGATCACGAGCGCGCACACCGCCACGGCCGCCGCGACGAAGACGAACCAGAGCTGCGGGTCCTCGAGCGTCGTGTTCGACGCGAAGCCGACCAGCACGAACGCGACGACCGCCGCGACGACGACCGCCGCGACGTCCGCGATCCGCCCCGCCCCGCGTTCCGTCCGCGCCGGCAGCATCCGCAGCGGCACGACGAGGCTCGCGGCGACGAGGCCGAAGAACAGTCCGCGCGCGTTCTCGGGGTTCGCGGAGACGAGCGCCTCCACCGCGCCGGCGGCGAACAGCACCGCCGCCGCCATGCCGACGAGGGCGGGCAGGATGAGCCACCAGTCGACATCGCCGATGCGGCGCCGGAAGCCGGCTCGCCGATCCGGCCCCTTGGCGAGCGCCACGAAGGCGCCGCCGAGCGCCGTCGCCGAGTTCAGCGCGCGCTCGTAGACGCCCGTCACGAGCGCGACCGTGCCGCCCGAGACGCCCGGCACCAGCTCGGCCATGCCGATGAGGAAGCCGCGCAGGAGGTTGAGCGGGCTCTGCAGGATCCCCGATCGTCGATCGAGTGCGGTGGCGGACATCGCTTCCCTTCGGGTGCCGGACTTCAGAGCACGACACTACCGGCGCCCGCCTCGCGTTCCCCTGGGATCAACCCCCGCTTCCGGCGGGGGCCTCCTCCATGCCGGCACGACTCCGGCGCGCGCGGGGGCGCCGATGCCGGTCGTCACGCTCGGGCCCGCGCCCGCCCGCCTAGACTTGACGCGTCCCGCAAGAACCCAGGAGGAACCTCCGTGCTGCGCACCCACACCGCCGGCTCCCTGCGAGCCGAGCACATCGGCCAGACCGTCACCCTCACCGGGTGGGTGGATCGCCGGCGCGATCACGGCGGTGTCGCCTTCATCGATCTGCGCGACGCGTCGGGCATCGCCCAGGTCGTCATCCGCGACGAGGAGGTGGCGCACCCGCTGCGCAGCGAGTTCGTGCTGCAGGTGACCGGCGAGGTGTCGAAGCGCCCCGCGGGCAACGAGAACGCCAACCTCCCCACGGGCGAGGTCGAGCTCATCGCGGCCGACGTGGTGGTGCTCAACGAGTCCGCTCCCCTGCCGTTCCCGGTCTCGTCGGGACTTGCCGAGACCGACCCGATCGGCGAGGAGGTGCGCCTGCGCCACCGCTACCTCGACCTGCGCCGCCAGGGCCCCGCGCACGCGATCCGCCTGCGCTCGCAGGTGTACAAGGCCATCCGCGACGTGCTGCACGAGCGCGAGTTCGTGGAGGTCGAGACCCCCACGCTCACCCGCTCGACGCCCGAGGGCGCCCGCGACTTCCTCGTGCCCGCGCGCCTGCACCCCGGCAGCTGGTACGCCCTGCCGCAGTCGCCGCAGCTGTTCAAGCAGCTGCTCATGGTCGGCGGCGTCGAGAAGTACTTCCAGATCGCGCGCTGCTACCGCGACGAGGACTTCCGCGCCGACCGCCAGCCGGAGTTCACGCAGCTCGACATCGAGATGAGCTTCGTCGACCAGGAGGACGTCATCGAGATGACGGAGTCCGTGATCCGCGCGATGTGGGCGACCATCGGCGTGGACGTGCCGACCCCGCTGCCGCGGATGACGTACGCCGAGGCCATGGCGAAGTACGGATCGGACAAGCCCGACCTGCGCTTCGGCCTCGAGCTCGTCGAGGCGACGGAGTACTTCGCGAACACCCCGTTCCGCGTCTTCCAGGCCGAGTACGTCGGCGCGGTCGTCATGCCCGGCGGCACGAGCCAGCCGCGCAAGACGCTCGACGCGTGGCAGGAGTGGGCCAAGCAGCGCGGCGCCCGCGGCCTGGCGTACGTGCTCTTCAACGAGGACGGCACGCTCGGCGGCCCCGTCGCCAAGAACCTCTCCGAGGCCGAGCAGGCCGGGCTCATGGAGCTCGTCGGCGCGAAGCCGGGCGACTGCGCCTTCTTCGCCGCCGGTTCGACGAAGGACTCGCGCGCCCTGCTCGGCGCCGCGCGCGTCGAGATCGGCCGCCGCCTGGGTCTGCTCGACCCCGACACGTTCGCGTTCACGTGGGTCGTCGACGCCCCGATGTTCGAGCCGGCGGGCGTCGCCGTGGCCTCGGGCGACGTGGCCGTCGGCGCGGGCGAGTGGACCGCCGTGCACCACGCCTTCACGGGCCCCAAGCCCGAGTTCGAGGACACCTTCGACACCGATCCCGGATCGGCGCTCGCCTACGCGTACGACATCGTCTGCAACGGATCGGAGCTGGGCGGCGGATCGATCCGCATCCACCGCGAGGACATCCAGAAGCGCGTCTTCAACGTGATGGGCATCACCGACGAGCAGGCGCAGGAGAAGTTCGGCTTCCTGCTCGACGCCTTCGCGTTCGGCGCCCCGCCCCACGGCGGCATCGCGCTGGGCATGGACCGGATCCTGCAGCACCTCACGAAGACCGACTCGATCCGCGAGGTCATCGCGTTCCCGAAGTCGGGCGGCGGCTTCGACCCGCTCACCGAGGCGCCCGCGCCGATCACGCCCGAGCAGCGCAAGGAGGCCGGCGTCGACGCGACGCCCGAGCCCGCCGAGGCCTGAGGCACGCCTGCGCCGGTCGCGTCATCTTCGGCGCTTCGCGCCTTCGTTCAGCAACCGATCGGTGGAACCCCACGGTTGCTGAACGAAGTGAGCGTCAGCGAACGAAGATGAAGCGACCCCCGCAAGTCCATTGACGGCTGCGCTGGTCGCTTCATCTCCGCGCCTGCGGCGCTCCGTTCAGCAACCGATGAGTGCAACCGGTCGGGCATCCCTCCACAGAAACCGGTCACTGTGCGAGCGCGAAGCGCGAGCGGTACCCGCGAAGCGGGTGCCCGAGCGGCGCAGATTCAAAAAAGAAAAACAGCCCGAGCGGCGCAGATCAAGATCGGGGCGTCAGAGGTCGATGTCGATCGCGGCGCGATCCGTGCGGATCGAGCCGATGTACTCCGCGACCTCGACGTGCGCGGGGTGGGTGAGGTAGCCGCGCAGCGCTTCCTCGTCGTCGAAGTGCGCCACGAGCGTGATGTCGTGGTTGCCCGGCACGTCGACGACGTTCGCGTAGACGTTCATGGTGCGCAGGCCGGGCACGACGCCCACGAGGCCCTCGAGCCGCGTGGCGACCTCGAGGATCTGCGCGTTCTTCTCCTCCTGCGTCTGCCCGTTCAGGGTGAACATGACGATGTGGCGGATCATGCGGTCTCCTTCGCCGCGCCCTCGAGCGCGCTCCTCAGGCGGTCGGGGGAGACGCGCCAGTGTCCGTGCAGCTTGCCGTCGATGAGCACGACGGGGATCTTCTCCCACCACCGCGCGTAGAGCGCCTCGTCGTCGAGGATCGACACCTCGGTGACCTCGACGGCGTCGGCGACGTCGTCCGGCAGCTCCGCGAGGGTCTGCTCGACGACCTCGCGCGCGACGTCGCAGAGGTGGCAGTCGGGCTTGGTGAGGATCGTCAGATCGGTCACGACGGCCTCACTTCTCGACGGGATAGCCCGCCGCGCGCCACGCGCTCGTGCCGCCGGCGACGTTCGTCACCTCGTAGCCGCGCGGCTCCAGCGCCGCGCACGCACGACCGGAGCGGCCGCCGACCTCGCAGATGAGGGCGAACGGCTCGGCGGGCAGCTCGTGCAGGCGCTCGCCCAGCTCGGAGAGCGGGATGTTCACGGCGCCCGGCACGTGGCCGGCGGCGAACTCGTCCGCCTCCCGCACATCGATGAGCGGCTGCTCCCCCGCCGCCGCGTGAAGCTCCTGGACCGAGATCTCGTTCATGCGTCCATCCTCGCAGGTCCGCGGCGGCGCGGGCCGGGACGGACCGGATCCGGGAACCAGAAACGCCGGCCCGTCGAGACGGAGCCGGCGCTTTGGACGTGCCGCTTACTTCTTGTTGCGGCGCTGGTGGCGAGTCTTGCGAAGCAGCTTGCGGTGCTTCTTCTTCGCCATGCGCTTGCGGCGCTTCTTGATGACAGAACCCACGGGAACCTCGCTAAGTCAGGGTTGGATGCACGGCACCAGCTGGCGCCGGAGCCCGAAAAGGTCACGGCAGGAAAAGTGCCTCAGAGCATTCTAGCTCATGAGGCGCGCCCCGCTTTCGGGAGGCACCCAGGCGACGGCTCAGCCCGCGTCGGCGACGCGGTCGTCGGCGACGAACGGCTGCTGCAGCGCGGCGCTGACCGCCGTCTCCGGCACGCGGTAGCTGCGGCCGAAACGCACCGCGGGCAGCTCTCCGGAGTGCACGAGACGGTAGACCGTCATCTTCGACACACGCATGATGTCGGCGACTTCGGCCACCGTCAGAAAGCGCACATCCGGCAGCTCAGCCATCCCTGGATTCCCCTCCCGGCTCTTCGGTCCCCTCACTTTAGGGGGTGCGAGGGATGCGTGTAAACCTATGTGGTTTCTGTGGCCTCAATCGGCGGCCTTCGTGCGGCGCTCCCGGGCCTCCGCGAGCGCCTGCCGCTGCGCCTTGCGCGCCTGGCGCAGCGCCTTCTCGGCCTGCAGCACCGCCTTCCGGGCGTCGGCCGCGGCCTTCGCGGCGGCGCGGTAGCGCTTGTCGTCGGCGACGTCGAGATCGTCGACCGGGTCGAGCGCGTCCTCCAGCCGGTGCGGCTCGCCGCGATCGAGCCCCGCGATGTACGACTCGATGCCGTCGAGGGTGCGCTCGAAGGCCCAGCGGAACGGATCGAACGGCGAGACGAACACGCCCACGTCGACGATCGTGCGCAGGTGCGGGTACGCCTCGGCCGTGATCACGGCGTCGTAGAAGGCCTGCTCCTGCGCGGCGACCTGCATGTCGTCCCTGCCGGATGCGCGCGCGTTCTCGGCATAGCCGGCCACGACGATGCCGTTCCAGCGCGCCTGCCCCGTGACGGCCAGCACCGCCGCCATGCGCTCCTCGGGCGCCAGCGGCGTCTCGGCGGGCGCCTCCAGGCCCGCGTCGATCCAGCCCAGTAGTGCGGGCGCGTGACCAGCTGCCACAGCACCTTGTACGACGCGATCGAGTGCAGGATCCAGTACACGGGGTTCAGCAGCGCCCACGGCACGAGGTGGAACTGGCCGCGCTTGAACGGCCCCATCATGTTGACGTAGACCATGAGCACGTTGCCGATGAGGAAGTTGAACAGCAGCGTCCACATCACCCAATAGGGGATGAGCTCATCCAGCGGGGCGTCGCGGAGCCAGAGTGGCGAGGTACGACGGGATCACCCCGAGGAACGTCAGCGGGGTACCGGCGATCAGCAGCGCGAAGGCGAGGAACGGCACGAGCCCCGCCCGGCGGATGAGCACCATGGGGTTGCGGGCGTGCACGAGCGAGGTCTGCATGTACCCCTTGATCCACCGGCTGCGCTGGCGGATGAAGTTGGGGATCGAGGTGTTGGCCTCCTCGAAGGTGACGGAGTCGATCACGCCCACGCGCCAGCCGAGCGCGGCGGCGCGGATGCCGAGGTCGGCGTCCTCCGTGACGTTGTACGGATCCCAGCCGCCCAGCCGCTTGAGCCCGTCCACGCGGAAGTGGTTGGAGGTGCCGCCGAGCGGCAGCGGCAGCGGCAGGCGCGACGCGTCGAGGCCCGAGAGCATGTAGTCGAACCAGAAGCCGTACTCCAGCGTGAACATGCGGGTGAGCAACCATCGCGTGTTGCAGTGAATGCAACTGTTCACGTTTGCAAACGACGCCTATTCGTCTTGTTCGGTGCCGAACTGCTCTGACCATAACAGCGCGATCTTGCGGATGCCGAGTCCTGAGTTGACATGGTGATGCACTGTCCCATACTTTGTTGCATCTAATGCAAGACTTTGGGGCTTCTCCAGCGGCGCTTCGACTGATCACTTCAGCTTCGAACGTCGCGCTGGCGAACCCTGAGGAGCAGGTCTTCAACGCGATGATCGAGGGCTGGCGGAACCAGCAGTTGTCACGGGGGCTGGTCAAGTCCCTGGTGGTGGTGTAGCGCTCGGTCCTTCGTGTTGATGGTTCAGGCGCTGAGTTCGAGGTTGGTGTCGGTCACCTCCTCGGGGCTGTTGTCAGCGACGAGGGTGAGCCTGCTTT